>NZ_JAVDTD010000006.1:0-326981 GCF_031455655.1 Sphingobacterium sp. 2149
AAAAGGAATAATCACAGCTTTTTTATATAATTGTATGATCTTTTAAGTGGCACGGTTTGACCGAAATCACTGGCATCATTACTCCGAAATACCCAGCAAAGCACATATTTAAATTTTAATTTTCTCAGAAACGTACCGATTCTTTCACTTCCCTCCTCGTTTGCGCTTATGACCAAAATTTTCTTATTATTCCGTAATTTATTATCGAATGTTTCTGTCTCTACCAAACGAACAATGTCATCTCTTTTCTTTTCGATTATTGATGCAATCCTTGTTGTAACAAGTTTTTTAATGTAAAAAAACACACCAATAGAGCCAAGTATAAATCCACCGATAGTTAATGGTATTCCCAATTTCACTAACAAATCAAGAGTCTCTTTGGAATCTTCGATCTCTTTTAGACCATCTCTTATGTCCTTTTCAACTTGGTTCTTAAGAGTTTCTGCCCGCGCATCTGCTTGTGTTGTAATATCTATTTTGTAACCTTCCAATTTAGATATCCGCTCTTCTAATGCTTTAATTTCCGGGTCAGTCTTTGCTAAACTAATCTGTATCCATAATACAGTGCATAGAAAAATCAAAAATATTCTATATAACTTCATACTTGTAAAACGTATTTTCCATATAAACATAAAATGCCAATTTTTCCGAATTCTCGGTTAGGCCAATAATAATCATGACTGGATTGTCTATACATACACTACTAGCATCTACAATTTCTCTCATAGCATAATAGTCTGTACAACTCGGAACAGGAGCGGCATTAGGGTGTGTATGCCATTCTCCGATGTAAACTAAAGAAGGATTTTGTTTGTAATACTCCTCCAACGGTTCCTTCAGTCCTTCAACACCTCTTTCGAAGCTTGTTTTGGTAGATTTAAAATCAATTGGTAATATACTATCAATGATGTTCACCGTTCTTTTATCGTCCGAATAATATCCGACTAAAACTCCTCCAAATTCTTTTGGATACTGATTACGTCCATAAAGCACTAGCATATCTATTAAACTCTGTTCAGTAGAAATTCTTAATCCGGTTTCCTTATTTACCAATTTCACAGCTGCTGTAATTTAATTTCAAATCCATTTTTGTTATCCGTTGAGAGGTAAAAAGACCGCAGCTTAACTTCGCGCTCATAATTTAAATTGATCTGCTTTAAAGCATAGTGTACTAGTACAGAAATATCGTTATATGAAGCCTTAAATGTAGGGTTCCAACATCCTGTAGGACTGTAAAGATCTTCCACATCATTATTCAATAACGCATAAATAGCATTGGTTGCACTATATAAATTTGGATTTACCGCACAAACCAGCTCTTTGGCATGGTTTGTAATGCTTATACTGTAAATATCTGATTTTGTTGGGAGGTTATTCAACATAAAGGCTACATCATTATCCGTCGTACAATCGAATACAACATCAAAATCAGAAAGTGCTTCGCAGAGATAGTTAACCCATTCACCGTTACCAATTCTAAGCTTCGCTGTATCCAATAACTGTTCATTAAATTTCAGAGCAACGAATGGAGAAATCGACCTTAACTTCGTCACCAACTCATGAATCTTTTTATTCACTCCAGTTGCAAACAAATACTCCGATCTACATACATTTCCAGCCTCTTTCATATCGTGATCAATAATCGCCAAATTTGTTACACCACCCCTTACCAAAGTTTTTGCCAGATTGCTACCGATCGCGCCCACCCCTAATACTGCAATTTTTGCTTTAGCTAATCGATCGTTCATTTTGCCTCTTCCAAAGAAAAAATCATAGGAACAATTATCAGTTTGCTGCCACTTGATTTCTTGAGGTATGCAGCAGTAATTCCAAACCCTCGTTTTAGGAATTCTATCAGCTTTGATAGGAGGTTTATTCATATCAATCCTTATTGATTGCCAATGAATATTGATATCATCTATTCTGTATCCTAACAAAAGAGACACATAACTACCATTGTTCGGCTTCCAAGCGCGTTTTATATTGTGCAAATATTCTTTGAATGAATATGGTAGGAATCTATTGAGAGCTGACCAATCGGATACCGCAAAACGACTCATTTCTACTGGGGGTTCTTTTAGAAACACAAAAAGTCCTTCTGACTTCTCCCTCGCATATAAATCAACAAAACCTGTATCCCACTTGCATGAAGCGACTTTTTTATTTTTAATTCGGTAATCTACTACAATATTTGAATGTAATATCCGCTGAGGCTCTTCCTTCAGAATATTTGAACTAATCCTCGAATAAGTAAAAATTCCGAAATCATCATCGTTAAATAGGCAGTCTACATCCGTAAACAGAAACATGGCACCTTCTGTTCCTGATTCAGCAGAAACAATGATATGTTCGTAGTGACTATCTTTATCTTTCTCAATGTAATATTTTTTTACCCACTGTTTTAAAGAATCGATGTCATAAGCTATCTTTTGCGTTATATCTGGGCTATGTAGAGTATGTAAGCAAATTGACCCGTCCCTATTAACGTGATTTAAAGAGATCAAATCTTTATTGATAAATCGAATAGCTTCCTGACCTTGAAAACTTAGTGGATAGCAATCAAATATTTCAACTGCGAAATCCAATTGAACGTCCTCAATCGAAATTTTTATATTCCCTTTGAGCCGAAGTTCTTCGGACTCAAAGGGAGTTAGAATTTCGACTCCATCTATCTGTTCTAAAGCAGAACCTATTTGGTCTAACCGGTCCATGTCTTATCCAAATTTGACAGGAGGAGGCACAGAACGAGAATCTCCGTTAGAGCCGTAAGTTTCCCCCGGAGGAAACTTCTCATTGATTGGAAAATAAAGTTTAATCAAATCGCTTGATTCATCAATTCTTTCAATCAGATAAGCAAAATCTGATGAAAGACTTTGCTTTTCATAATCTGTTAATGTATCAGCGACTTCATTATTGGTATTACCCGGATCTGGAAGAGAAATTGATTCTATATTATCCTTAAAAAATACCAAAACAGAACGTAACTTATCCCAAAGACCACCTTCAATAGCTAGCTTATCGAACGCTTTTATAACAATAAGCTCTATAAGAAATGACTTAGGATAATTCTGGTTTGTATGCTTCTTCCAAACCTTTAAAAGCCTGATGATATTACGAACGGACGTACGATCATCCCCACTTTGTCTTATATGGTCGACTTGTTTACGTACATTGGAGCGGATATAATCACTTCCTTGCTCAAGATTACCAAATTGAGAATACACATATAAGTTCAGCTTTTCATCCTCCACATACTGGCCTTGATTTAATTCTCTACCTGGCACCACATCTATTTTTACTACTTCTCCGTCACTGTCAGAAAAGAATTCTATTCCAATAGATACTTTTTGTTTACGAACGTGCGCCTCTCCATTAAATTCTTCATATAAAAAGTCGTACACTGCTTCATACATTTCCTCCAATGTACTAAAGGCGTTGCGTTTAAATGGAGCCATTAAATCGAAATCAAATTTGAGATTAATTGCCGTATGCTTGGCAAACGAGCCAGAATTAAAAGGAGAATATAAATTATCCCCAAATCTTTTCTTGAGGCTCTCCTTTATTGTGTCCCTCTTTTCTTTGAACTTATCTAATAGTCCCTCTTCTTTACTTACCTTATGGGAGCTCAACACATCCCATAAGTAACTACTTCTATCAGTTGCCATTTATCACCTCCTTCTCGCTCTCCTCCTTATTGTCATTTGGACTACTTTTCTCCTTTGAGCTGGTATATCTAGGTGTAACACTAGTGAGAACACCTGCTAACATTACCAAACCCCAATAGTCCTTATCCGCATAAATCATATATGCAGATATTAAAATCAAAAGAATTGACACTAAATTGTAACTAATGTACTTCATTTTATTTCTCCCTCCTTACTCCTTTAAACTTACCACCAGACGTTTTCACATCCATAAATTGTCCTGTTTGTGTATCACGCTTAGTCCACAACCCTGTTGTTGGATTTTGAGACTGCGTACGCCCACCGACGTATGCGTGACGACGATTGTCACCCGATTTGCCATTTCCAGCCATAACTTTTTTAGCGTTGAAATTTTAACCATTGCTTATACCAGACCATATTGAATATCTTTTGCAAATAAATACATACAGATAATCAATGCGATCCTGCTTAAGCGTCATTTAATCCCAGAAATAACGTGATTTGTACTTAGGAAACCGGTCAGCGTATAACCCCGGCAGCGACTAGAAAGAGAAAGTATAATTACGGTTTTTCCGCAAAAAATTTTGATTATGCAAAACAAAAAGCTTTATTTTGCGTTCAAATAAAAGAACAATTACTTTCGTCTTGGCTTTCTAGCCACGGATGATACAAAAATCTAAAGGAGCCAAGGCTCTCACCTCTTGGCCCTTTTTTGCATTTTATTTATACCATCCTCCCACATCTATCCATATCTCATTTTCATGCTACTAATTATTTTATTATTAATCTATCAGTTACAAACAAAAATACTAAAATTTAAATCAACATTTCCTCACGGCTAGATGGAAGTTTTCCACATTAACCATCGTCTAAGGATTCAAAATAATCCACCATCAAATGAACTGTTGTGTACGGATTGCGATCAACTACCGCCCTATCTTGCATTCGATTGTATAGTCGTACAGCTCTTTCTTTTGCCGTAGGCAAATGCATAAATAGCGACTTGAAATGATTGAGCTTAGTTTTATGATAACCAGGCCAAAGTCGCATCAAGTTACGTAAACACTCCTCCCCACTTCCAAATGCTCTACCGCAGTCTTCAAAATGCAATGTAAACCAAAACTCCAGACTAATCGCAGAATAAGCAACCTGAAAGCCCTCTAGCTCACAAATTTCAAAAGCTTCAGCTAAATGAGGTGAATTATCATGATCGAAAAATAACCAAATACAATCGTAAGCATTTTTTTCCCTGATCGCTTTGGAAGCTTTTTTTGTCGCTTCCTTTGCTAAACTTCGGGGGTCATTCTGCTTATGCTGTACAACTTCTATAGTCACCATGCGTTGCCGCTCACGCGAGAGACTGGCTTGCAAAGCACGAGCATATAGATATTCAGTCGTCCCTTCGCATAACACCAATATTCGTTTATTAATCCCCCTTGCCATCTCGAAATATTAGTCCTGCATCGCAATTAATAACTCCATATCATTGATAATTGGTGTTGCTCCAAAACGCCCAGTAATATACCACTTATCTAAAGGCGTATTTAGACGAACGCCCTCCATATCAGAACAACGGAACAGAATACTTTCTCCATATTCATTCTTTTCTGTAAACCAAACTTGATCCCTACGAAAAACTTCACTACTCAATTGGCTCACATCATGTGTAGCAAATATCAATTGTGCATTATGTTTATTGAATACCGGATTATGAAATATTTGAATCAGGAACCTTGTAATCATAGGATGCAGATTTTTCTCCAGTTCATCTATGATCAATACCGAACCATCTTCTAAGGCTTCAATGATAATTCCTCCTAAAGCAAAAAGATTCTTAGTTCCCGTCGATTCGTCTTTCACTTCAAAAGTATGGCTACCGACTCTCCTTCCCGAATCAAACAGTCCGTGAGAGGTTTTAATATCATACCTAAACTTTTCTTGTATGCGACCTCTCACCTCTTCAGGAACGGCAGATGGAAAGTCAAATCCTTTCCAGTCCATTTCCTCAACAGAGACTTTTTCTATCCCAGTATCTAAAGCACATATCAAAGCATTAAAACGCTTTGTAAAAGTACCTTCTTCGTCTTCTGCCAAACGTCGAGCATAAAATCGTTTGAGATCATCTTCTGTATCACTATCCATAAATGGTACGGTTTGCAAAATTTGATCGAAAAAATCATAGGCCCCTGTTAATGCATCAACATTATTTAATGCAGCTTTTGACAAAAAAAGCTGATTCGGAAGAAGCATTTTTTCAATTGTTTTTTTTGCCCCTTTATAATAATCGCCAAACTTAATATCTGAATCAGCCTCCCTTAGATAAAGTAATGCTTTGGAATTACCCTTATAAAAAAATAGCTCTTCGTAAACTATTTTAGTAGCAGTAAACTTTACCTTATATAAATACTTCACCTCAAGGCTAACAAATTCTGCTTCAAACTCGACGGGCTTCTGTTGATAACCAACATCCAGCATAAATGGCTCATAAACCGGAATATCTTTATTCGGCTTAAAATTAGCGGAATGATTAACCAAATAATCCAACGCACGTATAGCTCTCAAGAAACCTGATTTTCCAGAGGCATTTGCTCCAAACAACACACTACTTCGCAACAAATCCCCCTGATAATTTTCAGGAGAACCTTTAGCTGAGGTTCTCCTCATGTCTAATATGGCTCTTTCCTTAAAGGATCTAAAATTTGAAACTGCAAAATAAACTAACATATCTCTTCTGTTTATAGACAAATATAAAAAATAAAAACGATAAAAACTATATTTTTGTTCAAAATAAACAAAATAAACATTTTAATCATTTTTAAAACATTTTAGACATTATAAACAAATAGGGCAAACACCCCAAATAAGTCTATTGACTCGATGAAGAAGACCAACCAAAAAATGTAGTTATATTTGTAGTACCTAATATTTTTAATAAAAGTATCAAGGAAATAGTAAAACGATATGAAGACATGTTTGCAGAAACAAACTAAGTACGAAGGTGCCAGAGTAACTCACAAAGTTTCTAAAACTGGGCCTGCTGTAACTACTGAGAAGAACAGATTTAAAGGTATGCACCAAGATCTGGAAAAAGCTGAACCGCTCTATATCCCCGGCTATAAAATTAGAGGATAAATTATCCAATAAAAAAACTAATCAAACCGATCTATTTTAAAAGGATTGAACTCGGTTGATATTTCATAATCATGGTCATATTGACTGATCATTAATTTCCTAAAATATATGATCAATACGTCTGGAATTTCCGAATAGCTAGGAAGTAGAAATTAGCATCTTTTTATAACCCAAATTAGAAGATGATAATTGTTCAATTTTGATATTGATATGGGAATCAACAGAATTCATACTGATGGTCCAGTTATAATTCACACAATCATCCTCCCAAAATACCTTGGTAGAATAAGGAAAATACCCTATACCCTTTTCTTTTATGATTTCTTAAATAAAGAAAAACTTGTTAAGTAGCTCCTGGAATTTATCGCCATAATCTGAACTATGGGCTATTTTAAATTGTTTGGTCTCGGATGAAATCTCGGCTACAATAGAGCCCAAGGTCACTATTATAAATTGACTTCCATTTATTTACAATAGTAGTTGTTCGCAGCGAATTTTCCTAAGTCTCAAGATAAATATCGCAATAAATATACTGCGCAAGTACACTGCATAACTTTAGAATATATTTGTTTAGTAAAATGAAGAATAGCAATTATAGTATATGACACTTGAAGAATTAACACTTGAAATTTATGCGGAAAGGGCATTGACTTATTTTGATAGTAAACACTTGGTTACATGGGCTGTAAATGTTTTAACCTTGGGATGTGAGAGTAACAACCTGTATATTTTAGCTGGTCTGGATAACGCATCTACGGAAGAACGCGAAATTTATTTTTGGAAATCAATTGCTGATCTAAAGTTGAATATAGAGAAAAGCGATGAAGATTTAATGGAAAAATATGCTTTAACAATCGCAAAAAAAGCAATCAGAAAAGAGGTCAGTATAGAATATGCTTTTGGCCAAATGTTGAAAATTGTATCCGGCAGCGAGTATGACTATAGGTATATGGCCTTTTATGAAATTGACGAGGACCTGGACTATTTGAAATATAACAATTCAACCCTATTTAATAACGGACTTACCCTTGAAAATTCAAAAGAATTCATCTTAGAGGAAATGAAAATCTTCGTCGAAATGGAAAGCTTAAATATCCCCCGCGAACAACGTGAAAAATGCTATTGCGAGACTTGTAAAAACCTTACTAGCCCAATAATGAAAAATAAATTTCAGCTTAAAAAGCCATTTAAATATACAGCTTTGGCATGTGGGATATGTGGTTCAGATAAGCTTAAATACAGCAGCAATCATGATGTTAAAAGGAGAATAATAGAACAGTCGAAAAAAAAATAAGATTGCGAATCCTTTTTGGAATGGAAGGTGCTATTCATCCGCTACTCTTTTATAACAATTTTGATTTGGTATATCAGCAGAAAAATGACCAACACAAAATTCTATCCTACCGCTATTTACACCTATATATCCAATTCCATTACTTATTGTATCGTTTAAAAGTTCAGGAAACTTTACTAAATCTCTATCCAAATTCAAAAAATAAGGTGGTTCAAAGACTATTAAATCATGATCTACTTTCCACTTTCCTTTAGTTTTCAACACCAGCTTTTTATTCCTATCATACACCCTGCGATAATATATATTATTAGTCCCTAGCTGAATAGTATCATAGGTGTTTGTATAGTTATCAGGGCTGTAAGTTCCTATCATTTCCCCACTATAGTAACTACAAGAGACTAGTACCAAAATAAAAAAAAGAAAAATTGCTGCTCTCATATTTAATAATCTACCAATAAGGTCACAAATAAAAACCTGATAAATGAATTTAGCAAATTGCATTATGGAAAAGAAAACATTTTGACATCACCTGTTAAATAATTCGCGCCATTTTATGAAAGTATACTTCTTTCTGTTTTATTTCTTGCTTTAGCTTGTCAAAGCACAACTAAAAAAACGCCTAAAGCAAAAACTCCAGAGAAAATCTTTAATTATTCCGCTTTTGGAAAAGATTATGAGGATACTTGGATAGCTTAATACCAAGAGCAATATTGGGTAATCACTAACACGGCTTGAATAAATTATTGGATTATGAAATGAACAGTATTTTCAATGGCGTATTAAAAAATACTATATGCTATTTTTACAGCAAATTTGTATTTTGTAACCAATTGGTAAGAGCAATATGATTTCAGACGACGAACTAGAAAATGTAGATCCAGACGATATTAGCGATTTACTCGTTAAAGTTGAAAAGTCATTTGACATGAAGTTTGAGAGCACCGAACTGATACACATTTTCACTTTTGGTGAACTATGTGATCACATCGCCAATAAAATTCAACTAGTACATTCGAACGACTGCACAAGCCAACAGGCTTTTTATAAACTGCGCGATGCAATGGCATCGATACTTCAAATAGACTACAAAACAATCACGACCAGCTCTTCGCTCCTCCACCTTCTACCTAAACAAAACAGACGATCTCTGGTAAAAAAATTGGAAGTACACTTGGGGTTTAAACTTCATATCCTACGACCGCCCTACTGGGCATCCGTCACACTATCGATTTTAGTAGTTACATCTTGCGCTGCACTATTCTTTAATTGGCAGATCGGACTTGCAGGACTTGTATTTTCTAATGCTGGGCTATGGTTTGTAAATAAAATCGGTAGTGTACTTGACGTACAAACGGTAGGTCAAGCGGCGAAAAAAATGACACGTGAAAGTTATTTTAAATCTAGACGCAACCCGAGGACTATCAATAAAAGTGAAACTGAAAAAATACTGGTTGATTTATTTAGTAATGATTTAGGGATAGACAAAAGTAAACTAACAAGAGAGGCAAAACTCAGCTAAATTCCTAAAGAGGGTACAATATTTTCAACGCAATTACTGAATAACAGACAAATTTAAAATAAGGCTATTCTCACTGATGGCCTCTAGTTGCACAAAATTTTCTTTAAATTAGCTTTGTGGCCAGAACAACAGATATAATTATTATTAAGTCAATTGACCAACTTCCATCAGTAGATGAAATCAAATCCATTTCAAGAGAAAGAGCCCTAAAGCTTGTTTTTAAAGGAAATATCAACAAGCAGCGCGAACGAATTGGCCAATATCTCGAACATGCTCTTTCTGGATTCCAGGTTTTGATCCATACGATCGACCCTGAACTTAACATTGTAAAACTTATTACGGATCGAGAGATTGAAGACAACCAATACTTTTTCGAACAATGTGCGAAAGATTACCGAAAATTGGGTGAGCAATTAGTGTTAATGTTGGTTGACAAACTTGATTTAAATTTAAATAAGGATTTTCCATTAGATACGTTTAACGAGTTAAAACGAGACCATCAACAGATAGGAACAGTTGGTGAATGGAGGTATTTCGCCCATGGATTTCACTGCGGTTTTCAACATTTGACAACGAAACAATGTATTGAGGTTCCTCTTACCTTCGGACTCGAGTTTGGAGATTTAGATCCATATTTTTTTATGAAGTTTATCTTGTCTTCACCAGACTACAATCCTCTGCCAATTCCCCTATTTGACGAATATGCCGACGGATTAAGAATAATAAATAAAATGACCACATTAGGAAAATTTGAAAAGATTCCATCTAATTTGCCTGGCCACAGTGGCGTTGTTGTTACCGAAAGAGAGAAAGTTGAGATTAAATCTAACCTGGATTTAGAAAAGATATTCGGAAAGCATATTGAGGAAATTGAGAAAAAATCCAAATTCAATCTATGGAAATTTCTCGGCTTGAAAAAATAACACTTCTTTGATCAATCAATAGGGTATCCTACTATACTGTTTTACTTTTCTATATTTAAAATTTTATCGGATATAATCAGACTATTGTCAATGGTGGTAGATATACCCATAAGCTCATTTTGAAGTTTGTAAAGTCTTTCGGCTATTTCCAATCGATCTGCTTCTGCTCTGACCAAAGTAAAAATTTCTGGAACATAACGTTGATATTCATCGCTTGGCGCAAGATCATTAACACCAATGGGATCCCAATCAAACCAAAGGATATCATTAATCTTTTTATAAACAAAAAAGTCTCCAGCTGTTTTTAAATTTATCCTAAGTTTTTTGTTGCGAATTAATAAGAGAATTGCAGATTTTACTTCTTGCTCAAGTCTATGATCTCCAAAATATACCGTGAGAGTTAAGGCCAAGCTCGCGATATAATGCCCACTGTCCTTGTCAAATGGGGCAGGCTCTCCGGAAGCATTATAAGTTACCTTGGCAACACTTTCGGCTAGCCTTAAATAGTTTTCTGGAGTATAATTTTTGTTTTCTAGCCCAAATACTCTGATTTCGCTAAATTGTTGGTGCGCCTCTTTCCATCGGTCTTTGTTATCGATGATTTGATATAACTCCAGAATTGACAAGGGGATTTGGTTAATATAAGTGTCAAAACGTGATAAAATAAATCCCGACCAACCCGGTCTAACCTCATTTGGAATATTTTCAAAAATCTGCTTTCCGATTTTGATATCTAATCTTAAGTCGTTTTGCCGTCTTGTCATAAAATTACATTTTCTAACGAAGGTTTTTTAAAGGATCTTCGCAAAGGTATCATACCGCAGCTCATAGGTCTAAAACTCCCCAATTACATATCTATTATTAGTAAGGCTCTCATTAACGCAAAATTATCCATTAATATAATATCTATATTCTTCCTGAATTACTCCTGCTGCAATATATTTATTAGGAGAGACTTTGTAGGTCGCATCTGCAAATTCTACCGCATCAGCAACTGAAGAAAGAGTATGTATCACACCAAATGGCTCATCTGGATCAACCAACGAAAACGCATAGATGTCCAAGAAGTCTTCATTTCCTTCGTCAAAGGATTTAAAATAAGCCACAGAAAAGCTTTCGTCGCTTTCCTTATCAATACTTAATCATCTGAGTATGGTATAATCTGTTTCCTGAACAACACCCAACCATTGCTCCACAGACTTTCCTAGTCTCAATCTGGATTGAATTTCATCTTTCTTTAAATACCGCATCATAAATTTATTGATACATCTGGAATCTCTATCAAAGGAGAAAAATCACCTTTGAAAATATCTAATTCATAAAAATTATCATCAGTGTCCACGATAACAGAGATAAGCAGATACATTCCGTCGACGTCATGAGAATCCATATCGGCCAGCACACCACCAGAACGCCTGTGATCCTCTCCTTCTATAATTACATGGAGGCTACCCATTCCACCATCGTCCATTTCTTCAACAAATAGGTCTTCCAATGAAGCTATAATACCGGTCCCCTCTGGCGTATCCTGCACCAAATGAGAAATCAGCTTGATTTCCTTAGAGCGAAGTCTTCTTTTCATATTTCGCATAGTTCTATTAGCTTATTAAATATACACATTATATGCAAAAACATATAATACCACATAATACGATATAATTATATGCAAAAACGTATAAAACAAAAAAAAGCAACGATATTATATGTAAAAGCATACAATTAAGCAGACTATTTTCAAATTATATGCATTTACGTATAAAATGGAAATTTCGGGTATTACTAAGTAAAAATTGATTTTTGAATTCTCAGCATAATATTCAAATGGACAAAATCATCCGAATCGAATGGTCTCCGATTTTCGAAACTGTATAGGCGCCGGTATCAAAATCTTCACTTGAGAGGATATCCAAACCGCCTGATAGTAAGCCTCGCTATGAAGCATTCGAATGGGAAGGATTGTCTCATTTGGGGAGTGATACAGTACAGACTTAGCTGTTTCAAATCAATATCCAATGAGAAGTTTAACGAAATATGTATCAAACGATCGCTGCGAGTTAGCCATTTTTATTGAAGACGACGATAGAGTCTTTTACACATACTTATGGAAGAAAGACCAAAATACTATTGCTCATGTGTGGCTATACAATGTAGCACCAACTCCGAGTGAGCCAAAATTGCAAATAGAGGAAAACTAAAAACAGTACAATAGGTAAACGTAGCCTAAAAATTCAGCAGCGTTATCTGGGCTCTACAGATATACCTGCATTTATATTTTTGGATAGCAAAGGAAAATTAATCAAAACTTTGTCTAAAAATATAAATAAAGAAACCTTGAGAAGTTTTCTAACACATTAGACAAATAGATATTTTATAACTTTAAACCGACAGTACTAACCCGCGATATTACTATTCTAAATCCAAGGTCTTACTGGCGGGCACTTGCCGTTTTACGAAACGTAAATTAAAGACATCTTTGGTAAAAGGAACGTAAATATGTATATTTAATTATTCAGACATATATGATTTTTATAACAATAAACCGCATAGAAAAACTATAATGAAAAATATACTTTTCGGTTTCACGCTGGCTATCTTTATAATTTCCTGTCAAGAAAATAAGCAACAGAACTCACCTCTTGTAGAAAATGCGGTAGACAATGCTGAATTAGCTGCTTCAGGTTCTTTTAAAAGTTATCGTGGAAATAATATCACTGTAGATAATATCTATTCCGAATTAATGAAAGATGATAAAAACCTTACAGCTCTCAATTCCAGGATTGTGAAGACATTAGAGGAAACAGAAAAAGTTTTATCTGTGTATAACAGTGTACTTGAAACCACTAATTCTTATTATCAGGATGCCAATGAACGAACGAAAGCCATTACAGATTCAATTGTAAAACAACAGGTAGAAAAAGAAATTAGCGCCAGTGCTGATCGATACGATCTTAAAGTAAAAGATATAACAGATCATATCAGTCAAATAACTAAAAATAATGAAAAATTCGTTAGCACCTATACTGCTTTTAAAATCAGAAAAACACTACCTGAAATTGAAAAATATCAAAATGCGCATCCTCTAAAAACAGATAGCCTGTATAATTTCATCACCAAACAGGATAAATTGCTGGAAGAATTAAAGAAATTTAAATAAATGATATCAACTGCAGAAATACTTAGTCGACTTGACCAAGACGCTAAAAATTACTCCTTTCCAATGTTGGACAACGGCTATTACTATCATGGAGATCAAAAAATGGTAATTTTTCGAGATGAAAATAGATGGGTAATGTTAATTGAAATTTTTGCATTCAACAATCACGATTATGATGTAAAGGGTTTTACAACAATTGCCTATGTATATGGCAATTGCCTACTTAACGGTTATGATGATGTCAGTTTCAATTGTTTCGTAAGTGATTCTGATACGGATTCATTTCTTTATGATAATGAAAATTATATCCCATATCTGGATAGTAACGTTAAAACCATAAAAATTAGAGATAAAATTATTCCATTAAACACAGATCCTGATTTTCTTAAACATAAACAAATCGATCTTGAATATCCAAATAAAATTGCCCCTTGGGATTTAATGAGAAGCTTTGTACCTGAATATTCGGATCATATTTGGCTAACCAATACCGAAATATCGCTAAGCATTCCATCAGATTTACCGATATTCTTAGAGTTGAATGAATGGCTTCATCCCGATTTAGCGGATAATCAACTACCGAGTGAAACGGAAACATTTATTCAGATTGCAGAAGCTATTACTAATGGAAATAAAACCTTATATAAGCCTACTGTTGAACCAAACACGCACTGGAAATATTGGCCTGAAGGGGGAACTTTATAAATACAAGGGATTAGAATTTGATTTTCAATAGCTTTATCGCGCTTTAATTTTGTTTTTTTACAATGAGCGCTGCGATTATTTCCTGTTTTGATGTGAATTATGAAATTAGACGATGAAACAAAAACGAGCATAACTAATACTATCAAAGCTGAACAGCATGGAATTTTTAAAGAGGGCACATCCAGATAGGGTACAAAACTTGTCTGTTAGATTTTTGTTTTTATTTTTATCCTTAACATTGTTTTCCTGTATATCGATTAGGAAAAGAGATGCCAATTATTTTAAAGGAAAAGACAGTGGAGGCTATAATATAAAATATTTAAAAGATAATAGAGATCTGGAAGGAACAATATCACTTCAGGGTGAGGTACGCATGGGAGGAAGTAATAAAATAGTGCCAAATGCAGAAATTGAAGTTCGGGATACAAATAATAAATTAATTGCTAAAAAAACAGCTGATAGTCAAGGAAGATTTGAGTTTACCATAAAAACTGAAGCTACTGTCGTGAATATTAATATAAATGGATCCGATGGAAATGCATTAGGTGAACTTGAAATCGCTAAAGTCGATATGGGTCGATTTTATTCACAAGTAGAAATATCTGCGAAACTTTTTGTTATAAATGGAGTTATGACAAGCACAGTACCACTTTCGAAAAAAGAGATTAAAGAAATCAAGAATCAAAATAATAAATAGATTTAGAGTGTTAAAAATTTCATCTTGTTTACAACGGAACCTATTCATATAGAGAATTTTTGTTTATTATTTGAAATATAAAAAAGGTCCAAATTTATAATGGCATTACGCATAAAGTTAAACCTTTGCGGTTTTAAACTTCTTCTTTTGCTAACAGTCTTTAGCTGTTCAACAAAGAAGAATTATAACGACTGGGTTGATATAGACCAAAACAACTGCAGCAGCTATAGCCAACGAGGTAAAGGTTATACAGATGAGGAGATATCGCCTTTAATAAAAGGCAAAGTGAGCATGTGTCATAATAATGAAAATGTTCCTTCTGCTAGAGTTTTTTTTCTTAGTTCAGAGAGTGATACAATTGGTACAGCCATCACAGATAAAAATGGAGAATTTTCGCTAACGATCCCATCCGAGGGATTGCTCCATGGAAAAATTATTGTAGATACTTTTGGAACGGGAATGACTATCGAGCATGTTTACATTGCTCCAAATTTTAAAACCTACTTTTTAGATATAAAATTACCAAGGCAGCCCATGTATATTAATGAAATAGGTTCAAAAAAGGATCAGAAAAAGTTGAGGAAAGAAGTTGAAAAAGCAAATAGAAAACATAAATAAGCGTTATAATCTGATCTGGGAAGTTAAAGTTTCAGTCTTTTTTTTGATCTTTTGTTTCTCATCCTGTTCCGTCATCAAATCCAAAACAGAAAACAATACAATATTGGGCGGGTACGAAGCTTCTAGCTATTTAGACGAGAACGATTCGCAAGATTCTGTAACGATTTCAGGCATTGTCACTGAAGCTAAGACGAAAAGAAAGGTACCCAATGCCGAGATACGATTTTTAGACTCTGAAGGAAATACGCTTAAAAAATTATCTTCCGATACTGATGGATCCTTCAATACCAAACTTGCAAAACTCACAAAATTTGGGAGCATCGAAATAGATGGTAACAATGCCGGTCTTCTTACGATAGCAAACATTGACTTTGGCATTTTTGTCAACAATATCAAAATAAAAGCGAGATTATTCAAGTACGATTATTCTGCAACTGAGCAAGAATTTTCGAAGAAAGAAGATCGAGACCAGCTAAAGCCAGAGATTGAAGAAATGAAAAAACAAAAGAGGTAATTGACAGCGTTTAATGCCAAGTGTACAGCGTATAAGACACTATGAATTAAAATAGCCACCTAGCTCATTTACTAGGTGGCCTTAGAGATTCTTAAAGACAATTGACCAGTTATCAGTTTCGCAAATTTGGATTATTATTCAGCTCGTTTAGAGGGATTGGAAATAAAAAATATTTGCTATTTGGAGATAAGCTGGAGCCATCCGGAAACTTGAGAATATAGTGTCCCATTACAGCTACAGTCTTGCCGGCATCATCCACGAAGGTCTCATTGGCCTCGCGACGTACGGGCGCCGTCTGCGTCCGAAGAATATCGTAAAGACGGAAACCTTCACCCCATAGTTCTTTACGGCGCTCCAATAAAACTTCCTGTACCACCTTTGCCTTATCGAAATTTGCAGCATCAAGATCTTGCAAGTTTCGTTTACGTCTTAATTCATTTAAGAGGTCTATAGCACCTTTTACATCGTCGAGGCGGGCTCGGCTCTCGGCTTCAATTAGCAGCTGTTCCGATGATCGCATTAGAACGATATGTCCATCACGGTTAGGGTGTTTATTTCTAAACTTACGATAACGATAGGAGCGATAGATCGCCTCAGCAGGTTGCTTGGCAATCTCAAAGAGGGATTTACGCACATCACCGGCTGTAAATAAACTGATAAAATTAGGATCAGGTATAATGCTATTATAACCAAAATATAGGTTTACACCCTTAGCATCTGTCGCATATGGAGTCGTCTCAATATAGGCTAGGTAAGAAGCTCCCCCCAAATTCTGGGTAGCGGTTTGTGGATGTCCCCAGATCCACTCCGGATTACTGACATCATTAAATCCTTCCTTGTACTGCTCTGCCGTCATAATCGGATAACCAGTGCGTGCTTTTGCTGCATAATCACGCGCTTGGGTCCAATTTTCCTGTGTCAAATATGTTCTGGCCAGTAGACCATAAACGACATTGAGGTCGAGTCTGTTCTTCACTTTTCGCTTGAAACCTACCAATAATTTTTCCGCTTCTTTCAAATCGGAAATGACCTGCTCATAAACTTCTTTTACTGTTGCCAAGGGTCTAGGAACCGTTGTTGGTGTCGTCGGTTCGATATAAATTGGTATTGCCTTGGCATTTGGGTCTTTTACATAGGTAAACTGGTACTGACGTACGAGATTGAGATAATTCAGACCCCTCAAAGCATAGGCCTGCCCCTTCAGGTATTTTAGGGTTTCTTTACTGTTATCGTCAATTTTTATATTGGCAATCAGATTATTGGCATGGTCGATAGATTTATATTGCAAGGTCCAAAAGAAAAGCGCCCGGCGGGTGGTATTATCAAATGGGTCTTTATAGGGATAAGAGTCCCGAAAACCGTAGCGGCCATCCCGTGCTATAGCGTCCTCTCCCATCACTTCATGTGTGAGGAATATGGTCGGGAGGCCAGGATTGTCTTGAGAAGTGCTATTTTCCATCAAAAAACGGATTGATCCGTTGATAAAGGCATCAATATTATTCTCGGAAGAAAATACTTCAGGAGTCGTAATCTGGGTTGCGGGAGCAGTCTCGAAGAAACTGTCACGGCAGGATGAGAGTGCCAATAAAGGGAAAATAATGGTGATATATTTTAATTTCATAGTAAATCAAATAGGAGTGTTAAAAAGAAACATTTAGGACAAGAGCGTATGACTTCTGTGCTGGATAGCGATAGTAGGTAACCCCTCCTATCGTTTGCTCGGGGTCTAAGCCCTGAGTTCCATAGAAGGTCAATAGGTTTTCACCTACAAAACGTATCCGGACATCGGAAAGAGACCATTTTGAAATGAGATTACGTGGAATCGTATAGCTTAAGCTCAAATTCTTTAGGCGTCCATAGCTTGCACTCCGTAGAAAACGGGTAGAGGGGATACTATTCCAGGAATCGGTCACATAAGACAACCGGGGGAAATCGGTCCCTCTATTTTCGGGTGTCCATCTATTGAGGGCCTCCTTGGACCAGCTTCGTCCCGGTGCTGAACCCACATGCATTATCATGGGTTGATCACCATCAAAGATTTTCCCTCCCAGACTATAGGAAAATAGGAAAGATAAATCTATTCCTTTATAACTAAAGCTGTTACTAATACCTCCATAGAGATCTGGCAATGAACTTCCTTCAAAATAAAATGACGCTTCATTTTGATTCGTTGTCGTCGTGCGCCCGGTTATATTTCCTGTTGCATCTTTTACGTCCTTATACCAGGTCGCCTTACCAGTCTCCGGATCTACTCCAGCCCATTCCTTGATATAAAAGTCATAGATGGAACCTCCTTCAACCATTTTTTTTGTATTACCATACTGCCCAATCGATCCAGTGAGAATTTCCTTTTGTGGTAGTTTGGTAATTTTATTTTTGTAGTGCCCCACATTTGCCGTAATAGACCATCTGAAATCTTTGTTCCGAATAGGTACACCCGTAATCTGCGCATCAATTCCACGGTTGCTGAGCGAACCAATATTGGCATCGATCCCGCTATAACCTGTCGAAGGTGAAAGAGGCTTTTGAAAAAGCAGGTCCTTTGACTGCCGATCATAGACATCAATCTGTGCTACCAACCTATTGTTGAATAAAGCGATATCAGCACCGATGTTGAGATTAAGATTTGTTTCCCATTTTAAGTCAGGTGTGGGCAAATCGGAAGGCAAAAGCCCCAGATTGTCCAAACTGTTATAAATAGAATAAAATCCTCCGTAGGCGTAATTACCAACTTTATCATTTCCCTGAGCTCCATAGCTAGCCCGTAGATTGAGGTTATTAATCGTACTGACTTCTTTCAGGAAAGATTCCTTTTTTACGTTCCAGGCCACACCGACAGACCAGAAATTGCCCCATCGTGATTGCTTACTAAACCGGGATGAACCGTCTCTACGGTAGCTTGTCGAAAAATGATAGCGATCCAGATAATCGTAATTTACCTGCCCTAACCAGCTCGCTAGCTTGTAATCGGAAGAAGTCCCGTTAAAAATACCACTCAGCGTTCCCGCCGAAGGCTCCGTTTTACCGAGCACTTGGAAGCCTGTGCGGCTACCCGATAGCGAAGAAGCTCCCTCCACATAGATTTCAGGGCCCACCAACGCATTAATCCTGTGCTTATTTCCAAAAGTAACTGCATAGTTTAGAAAGCTATTGACGGTATAGTTGAGTGTACGGCTCGAACTTCGGCTCGCGGATCCCGCCCCATCCGTAAGAACACCTGTACTATAGTACGAATGCGAATAGGTATGTGAGCTTGTGTTTCTGTAGTCGATATTGGCCGAGGTCTTCAGAAATAAATTGTCTGTAAATGATATTTTGATATTGGTGCCCAACAAAACGGATTCATTGTTGGTACCGGAAATTGCATTTTCTGCGCTGCCTAAAATATTTGAACCACTAGCCGCTGTGGTTGGGCGCCATAACCCATAGTCCCAGAGCTTATTGCCCTGTTCATCCAGCACATAACTCCCATCAGGATTGCGCTGATAGACGGGATAAAGATCGGAAACCAAGCGCTGAAAGTTAGCAAAGTTACCTGTATTGCTGTCGCTCTGCGTAGGTGCACGTTGAAAGCCGGATGAAAGGGCAACATTCCCGCCAACTTCAAACCAGTTGTTGACCTTTGATTGTATATTTGTCCGAAAATTATACCGCTTAAAATCAGCTGTACGAATCCAACCTTGTTCATTGAGGTAACCGGCAGAAAGATAATAACGTGTACTTGCCCCACCACCACTCAAACTAAGGTCATATTGCTGGCGAATCCCCCTTCGGGAAATTGCTTTTCCCCAGTTATCGTTCCAGAGTGGCGTTGCTCCAGCAACCAGCTTTCCATCGAGCCCCACAGGCTTTGGATAGTTTGGCCCAAAGATGTTTACTTTAAGCGCTCCATCCACCAGATAATCTGTAGCATACTGGGCAGCATCGACGGCTGATTTTCCTTGATCGAGCTGTGTATTACGGATTGCTTCCCATTGCAGTTCGTAGTATTCCTGCTGGGATAGGTATTCATAATCTTTCACTGCCCTGCCCGTATAACCGTAGTTGGCCGAAAAATTAACGGTAGTCTTTCTGTTCAGTTCCCCAGATTTTGTCGTGATCACGATAACGCCATTGGCACCACGCGAGCCATATAGTGCGCTTGCTGTCGCATCTTTTAAGACCGAAATTGAAAGGATATCCTTTGGATTGAGACTATTGGGATTGGCTCCGGGTGTACCATCTACCACATAAAGTGGCGCTGTTGATGCGTTTACAGAGCCTACCCCCCTGACAAAGAGTTCGGCGTCACTCCCGGGCTGCCCTGCTGCGGCAATGGA
Organism: Sphingobacterium sp. 2149; assembly: GCF_031455655.1. Taxonomy (NCBI): domain Bacteria; kingdom Pseudomonadati; phylum Bacteroidota; class Sphingobacteriia; order Sphingobacteriales; family Sphingobacteriaceae; genus Sphingobacterium; species Sphingobacterium sp. 2149. Next base: position 20,541 of record NZ_JAVDTD010000006.1, read on the forward strand.
CTGTAATCCGGGTACCGTCCCCTGTAAAGCTTTCCCGATCGTCGTGATCTGTAAATTGTCCAATTCTTTACCACTTACCGTAGCGACAGATCCGGTGTAACTTGATTTTTTAGCAGTAGTATAACCTACAACAACGGTCTCTTCAAGTGTATGATCCACAGGTTCAAGTTTAATAACTGCTGGTGAGTGATCTATGACCAGGGTCTGGCTCGCATACCCCACGAAGGAAATCGTAACCGTAAAGGGCAATTTTTGACCGGTTACAAATTGAAATTTCCCAAATTTATCAGTGGTTACATGATGGGTTACATCCTTTAAACTCAAGGTTGCACCAGAAAGTGGCATTCCGCTGACAGCATCCTGTACAACACCACTGAATACAGCATTTATAATCGATTTTGTTTGCTCCTGTGCGAGGGAAGGTACGACAACGCCGCTCCCTGCAAATGAAAGAAGCAAATAAAACAAGCTTGATTTTCTCATTGTTTTTCTGTTTGATGTTTTTTGATTTTTCTTTACTCGCCGTAGATTTCCTTTAATTTCTGCAATAGGGCATCACCTTTAATATTTCGGGCGACAATAGTCCCATGCTCATCGATAAGAAGGTTGCTCGGGATAAAGCGGACACCATACAAGGCTGCAGCTTCCGTATCCCAGAATGAAAGATCAGAAACCTGAGTCCAATCCAATCCATCGTCTTTAATAGCTTTTAACCAGTCTGCTTTTTTCTTATCCAGTGATACGCCGAATACATTAAATCCCCGGCCTTTATATTTGTGGAAAGCGGCTACAATATTGGGATTTTCCCGACGGCAAGGACCACACCAGGCCGCCCAAAAATCAAGTAGCACATATCCTTTACCAAGATGCTCACCGAATCGTATTTTATTTCCATCGGGACCGGTCGACACAAAATCTAAAGCTTTGTTGCCTGGCAAAACGGCACGCTGTTTTAGGATCAAATCGTTCAAGATCCGCACATATTGTGTCTGTTGTAATGATTTATCCAGCAATTTTATATGCTCTTCAAGTTCATCCGGCGACAGATTATAAGAATAGTTGCGGAACAATGCATATGCCGCGACAATAGATTTGGGATCCGCTTCAATAAACTGCTTGGCGGTATACTTACGTTGCTCTTTATTTGCACGCTCAAAATAAGCTTGGGCTTTTGATCCTTTCACCGTAGCATGACCGGCATTTTCTCCAGACTCGATGAGTACTTCAATTGGAGCATCCTCCAAAAAAAGCTGGACAGGGTAACTTTCTTCACCCAACTTCAGACCATAGAGTTCAGGCAACTGCACTTTAGTTCCGAAACTAAATTGACCGTTATTGACTGAAGCTGAATCAATCGTCCTAAATACTTTATTATCGTATTGTTGCAGATATATTTTACCTTCCTTCAATCCTGCTATTTTTCCTGTTAAACGTAGTGCTGCTACTTTTTGGGCCGATGCCTGGGTAATAAGAAACAGCATCGAAACTGTAAATAATGTTAGTTTACTTTTCATCTATTTAAATTTTTTAGGAGTTTTCATTTTCATTGATATAAATGGGATCGTTTATCTTCTTATCCCAGATTGGAGAACCTGTCCAAGCAAGACGGCGTTAGAAAAGCTGCGCGCATTACCAAAGGAAATACCCCGGAATAAGGGATCGTCAACAAAATATACAATGCGTCCATTCCCACTATTTTCGACGAGAATGCTGGCTGTACCTGTAATTCTCTTCTGGTTTTCGGCCGATGCGTAACCATTTAATAAGGGAGATTTGCTATAAATTGCAACATTATTGTAGGCCTGGTCACCCAGCTCAACAAAGAGAGCGTGGTTGCGATAAACAGGCTTTGTTTTCTGGGTATAACCATAACCAATCGGATGTGTTCCGTCAATTTCAGTGTTAAAATAGGTTCCACCAATACGCTTTGTTCCCTCCCTACCTTGAGCGGAAGCATAATCAAAGCGTTCTTTTGTTTTCGCTGTTTTTTCCTCTTTGGGCGAGTCACTACCACTCCTACCGTCCAGAAATTTAAAAGAAGCAATTTTCTGTTCTGCAAGCCATTGTCCGGTACGTCCAAAAGCAATTAATGTTCCTCCATTTTTTACCCAAGCGCGGACACGCTCAATAGCTACTGAATTCAATCCGGTGTAGTCACCGCTGACCAGTACAAGCACTTGATATTGCTCGAGGTTTACACGACTAAATTGATCCATATTTAGCCGTAAAATAGGCTGTTCCAATTGGCGCTCAAATGTATACCACACTTCACCGGCCTCATAGGCACTGATCCCATTTCCAGTCAGAAGTAATGCATTTTGAGGCGCTAGGCTTTTAAATCCACTGCTTCCCAAATCTATTCCCTTCCCGCTGTATCCCGTGGAAGCAGATGTAATGGTGATATTTCCTCTTTTATTCAATTTCTGCAAGAAATCAAATAATTCATCCGCTGAGATGGGCTGGCCATGTATGGGAATCAACAGGCTACCATAATCAAACCCAATAGTCTTGCCCTGATCAGACAGTTCAAAAGGACTGCTAGCAGACTTCACAAGGATGCCGCGCTGTAACAATTGCGATAACAACCAAGCTGCTCCCTCCTGTCGCCAGTCTACGAGATACGCATAATTGCTTCTTGTCAATGCAACAGCAGGTGTATTGATGGAAGAAATCTGATCCATCTCTCCGTTGTCTAATGCTTCTTTTAGCCCTACATAAGAAAAACCATAGAGATAGGCAATGGAATTGCCCGATCCATCGTAAAAAACGCTATCCACATACGTTTTTGTTTCATCAAAAATGACTTTGACCAGCCGATAGTTCGCCTGTGAGGTCGGAATAATAATTGAAGTACCTTTTTCAAAATCTTTACCATCAACCTTACGGTCACGTTTGTTCGTTATGTAACGGATTTGATGTCTGGCAAGAAGTTCTTTAAAATGTACCGCTGTGTTATTATTATATTTTAGATCCACCAAATAACCTTTGACCGGATCTTTTTGGGCCAATTCTAGAGCGGACTGGAAGAATTTCAATTGATTTTCTAAAAGCGCAGCACGATGATCAATAGATGCGCTAATGCTCGCCAAAGCTATTCTGAAGTGATTTCGGATAGCAAAGGGATAAGTTAGATCGCCATTGTTTGTACGCTGAAAGAGACCTCGCGGACTTGCCTGCTCAAAGAGAATTCCGATGCTTCCGGCATGATCAGGATAGGTAGATCCATAAGTTGGATTGATATTGTCAAATTGTTCTTTGGTGAAATATAAAGATCCAATTTCATCCAAAGCATTCGCATAGTAAGCAGCGAATTTTTGATTTAGTTGATAGGTACTTTTAGGTACTAAGGGAGATTCTTGTGCCGCTGGCTTTGTGGGCTCAAAAAAGAAAGAAGATGCTGCTCCCATCTCATGAAAGTCTCCCTGAAAATGGGGTAACCAGTATTGAAAATAACTGACGCGCGCTTTACTTTCAGGATTTACCTGATTGATCCAATCGCGGTTTAAGTCAAACAAATAGTGATTTGTCCGGCCCCCGGGCCAAGCTTCGTTGTGCTCTCTATCCAGGGAGCTTCCGTTTGGTGGATATGTTGCATTGGCATTTACCCAATTGACATAGCGATCATAACCATCAGGATTACGGACCGGATCTATAAAAAATATTCCGTTTGCAAGTGATTTAGCAACGACAGGATCTTGGGACGCTGCCAAGTAATAAGCAGTTAAAATTGAGGCTTCAGCAGCGGAGGTTTCGTTACCATGAACACTGAAACCCAAAAACACCAATGCGGGCTGTGCCTCCTTAGACACTACTATCCGGTTCGCTTTTGCGTTGGTAATCGTTTCAATATGCTGTTGACGGATTTGTTCGCTATTACGGATGTTTTCCGGTGAAGAAGCTTTCAGCACAACTAATAGTCTCCCTTCCCAGGTACGACCAATCGTATCTATCTTTATCCGGTCGGAACGTTGTTCAAGTATCTTAAAATAATCAACAATCTGGTCATAACGGGTATGACTATGACCTATTTGGTAATTGAAAAATTGACTTGGGGCAGGGATGTTTGGTGCAAAAAGGCTTCCCGCCGGAAAATAATAATCTTTCTCCAAGTTCTGTCCGCCGGATTCATTTTGAAACACTTTGGGCACTGAGACTCCTTGGGCAGAAGCGAAAATAATACTGCTCCACAGAAAAAAAATCAATAGCGAGCACTGGAAAAATACTTCGTATTTTTTCATAGGATGAATGAGTTTAATAAGTGAGTACTAACAAGTAGGATGATTCTACTCGCTGCATAAGAAATAATAAGAGGAATACTATCCCCTACTATGCGTTAAAAAAGTCTGGAAGAAAAAACTTAAGCGCAATAGCGCATTCGAAATGGAGTAAGGTTTAATCGAATGTTTTTCATCTTGTGAATGTCGGAAAAGGTTGATCTTTGTTGTTTCATTTAAACTTGCTTTTGTTAGGTAATATCGTAGCCAACGCCAATTGATAAACGATCTGATCACAAATATAAAACATCTCACCAATAAATACTACTAAATTAGTAGTATTTATTTTATTGATGGCCAAAACCGAAATAACTCATTGTATACGAAACTTATATTGTGAAGCTTGTAAACTTTGTTTCCAAGAATTAAAATTATGTGCCACTCACCAATGCTTCTCAGGGTGTAGAACATCTGGCGAAAAATTTACCTTAGAATTCTACGAAAAGCGTCTTGGGATGACGATTAAAGACTATAAGTATACTTTGCAAAGAAAAGTCTTTTAAAAATTTCACAACGGAAGACGGACTACAGGCCAATAACGTCAACTCAATCATGGAAGACCGTAAGGGAAAAATGTGATTTGGGTGATATGGACTAGTTTAGAAAGTGTTGTCAATAGAGATTTCAAGCATTCACAATACCATTGATCTCTAATTCCTTCAATTCTTTGGAAAGCATTTTAGGCGTTATTTTAAACACGTTATCTTTTAAATCTTTGAAACGGGTATTCTTACGAAAAAGGGAGGCAATGATGGGCAATTTCCATTTACCGCTCACTACATTTAAAGTATCCATTAAAGCCAAAACATAACTGCGTGGACATGCTTCAGATCCACTATTGATTATTTCTTCAAAACTTTTCATTATCAGCTAAAAGATTTGGTATACATATGTATACCGTTAATTGTGTCTCCAAAAGTCGAATAGACGTAATGGCTTTTCTAACTTTGTAAAGTTAAAAAATATATTATTATGATGTTAATAACAGGAGCAACAGGACAATTCGGTGGTAAAGCTGTCGAACATTTACTAAATAAGGGGGTTCAACCTTCCCAAATTACGCTATTGGTTAGAGACGCGGAGAAAGCAAAAAAATTCGAAGCAAAAGGAATAAATATACGTATCGGAGATTATCAGAATGAAGCTTCATTAATGATGGCGATGCAGGATATAGACAAATTGTTTTTGGTATCTAGTAATGATAAACAGGCCTACGAAAACCGCACCGTTCACCACAAAGCAGTAATCGATGCTGCAAAACAAGCAAATGTAAAACACATCTTCTATACCTCTTTTGTTCGTATTCCGGGATATGAACAATCTGCTATTGCAGGTTTTCAGCAATCGCACGTAGATACAGAAGCTACTTTAAAAGATAGCGGCATAACGTACACCATCCTTCAAAATGGTATTTATTTTGAAATGCTTCCCATTTTTACCGGTGCTGATGTTGCAAAAAACGGAACAATATTATTTCCGGCAGGTAATGGAAAAGCAAGTTATGTTTTACGTGAAGAATTGGCAGAGGCCGCAGCTCACGTTTTGACTACCGAAGGACATGAAAACAAAACCTATTCACTAACAAATACGACATCTTTTAACTTTCACGATGTCGCCGAAGCAATAGGGAATACTATAGACAAGGATATCAGCTATGTTTCGCCTGATGTAGCCGAATATGAGGCTATACTAAAACAGGCAAATGTGCCGGAAGCATTCGCAGGTGTTTTTAGTATGTGGGCGTTGGCTCAAGCACAAGGAACCATGGATGTTGAAGATGATACATTGGAACAATTTTTAGGAAGAAAACCAACTTCACTGCAACAATTCATTAACATACTGTACAAATAATACTCATTTGGCCCCAATTAACTTTAAAGGCTAATTGGGGCTCTGTTCCACAATAGAATTTACTAGATAGATATATAAGTTATTTTAATCCTATTCAAATGGAAGAATGCATTGATTGCATATCAATGGAAACAGTCTAAAATACATTTAACTAAGCTTTGTAGCCCATGTTTCACGTAGATTGCCAATATGTTCTTAAAAACAGAATAAGCATGCAGGATTTAAATAGCGGTAATATTGATAGTATTTTTAAAGATTTTTAGGAAATTCGTCCTTCCACCAAGTGAAGCGCCAATCATCAGCTTCTTCTTCGGTCAACAAACACGCTTCCAACTCCTGAAGGTATTTATCCTTCTCCAAATGTTGTCCTATAAAAACTAATTCATTTTTACGATCCTCCCATTCTGGATGCCAACGCTTTAGTAAATCAGCCCTTATCTCGTGATAAATCGGATATTGATAACGCATTTCTTCGGGCATACTACTCCACCATGAACCAGCGCTTTCTAAACGGACACTTCCACCGGCCTGGCTAAAACTAATTGCCGTATCGGGTCTAGACGCTAACCAAAAAAGACCCTTTGCGCGGATTATATTATGGGGATAATGCTCATTTAAATAGCGATGTAACCGCTGTGGATGAAAGGGCCGCTGCGAACGAAAGACAAATGATGAAATTCCATACTCTTCTGTTTCGGGAACATGATCTGCCTCAAGCTCCTTTAACCAACCTGCTGATGCAGATGCTTCTTCAAAATCGAACCTATCAGTACCCATAATTTCTGTGGGATCGACCTGTCCAAATTGAGTTCTTATTAGCTTGGCCCCAGGATTGAGTTTACCAATAGCTGCTTCTAAAGTTCCTATTGTTTCCTCTGATACAAGATCTGCTTTGTTTAAAACAATAACATTTGCAAACTCTATTTGATCTGTCAATAGATTTACAATTGTCCTATTATCCATATCATCATCAGCCAATTTCCTATCCAACAAAGTGTCTGCACTACCAAAATCCTTAGAAAAATTGAAACAATCTACCACAGTGACCATTGTATCGATATAGCTAAAAGATGAGAGATCAATCCCGTTAGTAGGATCGACGCAACTAAATGTCTGAGCAACAGGAATTGGCTCAGATATCCCTGTACTTTCAATCAAGAGATAATCAAATCGATCTTCTTTTGCTAAGCGCTCAACCTCAATCATCAAATCTTCCCTTAATGTGCAACAGATGCATCCGTTACTCATTTCAACAAGTTTTTCCTCAGTACGGGAAAGAACATTTTCACGCTCAACAGACTGTGCATCTATATTCACTTCACTCATATCATTTACAATCACGGCAACCTTTTTACCTTCCTTATTATGCAACACGTGATTTAACAATGATGTTTTGCCAGCACCCAAGAAGCCGCTTAAGACTGTAACCGGTAATTTATTTTCCATTTTGATCAAAATTAATTTTACTTGTATACTCCTCTAAGTCAGCAATTACTTTCATCCAGTCTTTGATATTCTCAAGATGTTCTTTCCCGTAATTAGCTACAAAACGTTGCGTTTCGGCATTTGAATAGTCGTTATAGATAGCTAACCGGCTTTTGACAAAATCTACCGTTAATGGAATACCACATTTCTTTTCGATACACCATTTCCAGTCTTCAAAGTTTTTAGGAATTATATTCATTGTCTTCTATTTATAAACAAAAGTAATTACAATAATTCATAAAAGCAATTTAGTTGCATTTAAAAAATAATAGCGCGATGCTTGTCCATAAAATTCCCGAGTCTCTATCTAAGGGGATATGGATTATGCACGAAAACAAAACTCATTCGCACGTTTCGTAAAACGTCAATGGCGTAGAGGATTAATATTTTTGCAGTATTACTTACAACATAAAAATAGAACCCAATAAACAAAAACTATTCACCATGCTGAAACCAACTCTTAAATCGTTATTGATCTATGCTCCCCTGCTATCACTCATCTCCTGCAGCAAAGAAAATGGAAGTGCTTACACCGGCGCATACCTGAATAGCATTCGGGTTGTAATAAGAGATAGGAAGAACTTCAACAACAGGGCAATAGAGGTAGAAATTTGCGGTATGCTGCTCCTGAGCTGACCTTTCACTGAGGTAACAAAAACCCTTGCAGGTGGCTGCAGGTGTATACCGATAGACACATAAATTTTGTTCAATATAACTCCGGTTAGCCTCAAAACCTATGTACACCCACAACAGATTTGTTGACTGTAGGCAAATAGCCCAAGCCATCATGGTACAAAACAACAATCTGATTTTGTGGGTTTTCATAGGTCGACTTATTTCGAAGCGCTATTACGTTCTCTTAAATATTCCAAAATAGCTCTGGCTTCCTCCTGCTGTAGTCCTAAGCTAATCATCGGCGAACTGAAATCTTTGCTCAGGGCTATTGCATCGGCATCTTTTTCAAGCATAGTGGCAGGATCCAACATCATGTTCATTATCCATTCTGGCGTACGCCGATTCACCACACCATCCAACGATGGCCCCACTAAAGTGCGTTCAAAATTGTGGCACATGGCACATTTGGAAACAAAGAGCTCTACACCTTTATTGGCTAGCTTTGCATCAAATGGTTTGTGTTCGATAGCGGTAACAGGCCCTACTCCTTTGGACCCATCTGATTTGAAGTCCAACATTGCTGCTTCTGTTGATGCTACAGGTTGGTTTGCTGCTGTACTGCTGCTGCTTTCTTTCTTCTTGTCTCCATTCCCACCGCAGGCGATCATTCCGATGATACCGAGACAGGAAAGGATTACGTTGATTCGTTTGTTCATCTCTCTTTTATGTTATGGTGATTAAAAACTATAGGAAATATGCGTAAGCCAACGGCCGCCCGATTTAGCGCGGCTGTCGGCAAGATCCTGGGACAATAAGGTCTGATAGTTGGCTCCGACGCTAATTTTACCCATATTGACTTCGACACCGCCTATTCCAGCCAGGCTATAGCCTCCTGACTGAGCCACATCATAACGTTCCATGGTGACATCCTTAGGCTGTGTCTCGTACCCCACCCCTAAGTTGGGCGATAGGCGGACTTTATCTTTTATATTGAATTTGTAGTATAGCAATGAATTGACAGAAAATTTGTTACCATACCGGTAATCGTATTTGTTCTCTGTATTCATCTTATAACTAATATTGGTATTGAGTCCCAAATCCATTATGCGGATATCATAAGCCAGATTTAGCATAAAATCTGTGCTGGCTGTACCCAGCTGAAAATTGTTGGGCTCATCCTGACTGGCTGATGAACGTTGGGAATTGTCATACTTACCTGTCGGCGCTTTGATTCCCGCACCTACCCAAAGGGAATGGTTGAACATTTTGTTTGACCTCGTTCCTCCCATCTCTTCAAACACTTTGTAATAGCCATAGACTACCACATCGCCAAGGCCATTCATCTTCCCCATATCGCCACTTCCAGGGATCTTACGCTCATTGAAATTGTAGGGAACAATCGCCATAACCCGCCAGCGGCTCCCAAAGTTCCATGCTCCCCAGAGTTCCATCGTCTGATAGGTCTCGTCGGCACTGAGTGGTGTACGGCTGCCTGTAGGTCCCAAGTGGGTCTGTAAAGTTTTGTATTGGTAACGTACCCCCACAAAACGCTTATTAAACTGTGGCAGGATGCCCAAGTAATAGCTGCCTACGCCACAGCCACAGATATCACATGCCCAAGACGATAAGGGAAATAGTGCAAGAGCAAGTATTATTATTTTTATTTTTATTCGTTTCATATTGATTTTAGTTTACCACAAAGCCCGTATTTCCAGGTTCTCCCAACATTTTGTTATTTACGAAAGAGGCATCATTTAAGGTTTTTAGGAATGCCAACAGATTGGCTTTCTCTTCATCTGACATCGAGATGCCCAAAGTACCGTCGGCTTTCCGGAATCCCGGGTCCAAGGTTTTGGAATCTACCATGCCGTTACGGTAGTGTTCCAATACCCGGTCCAAGGTCAAGAAACGGCCGTCATGCATATACGGACCTGTATAGGACAAGTTGCGCAGACTTGGTGTCTTGAATTTATAGCGATCATTATGATTCAATGTCACGGTATCTCTACCGATATCGTGGGCATGATTGGGTGATAATCCATTGTTATGGTAATCCCGATCGGTAAATAGTGGCTCAGTATGACAGCGCGAGCAGTTGTTTTGATAAAAGAGATAGCCTTTTTTTTCAGCATCTGTAAAAGAGGCTCCGTTTTCCTTCCGCATGACCTGATCATACTTTGAATTGGCACTAATGGCCATTAGCATAAATTGGGACAGCGCCTTAAAGAATCGCTCGTCTGTGATACCTTCGCTACCGAAGGCTTTCTTGAATCGCTGCTGATAATCGGAATCTTTGCGCAGTTTGCTCAGCACATTGCTCACCGACTCATCCATTTCCACAGGATTGGTAATCGCATTGACAGGCGACATATCTAAATCGAAAACACCTCCATCCCAAAAGAACTCCTTTTGCCAGGCCATATTGAAAATCGGCATCGGATTTCGAATGCCCAACCTGTCGTCGATCCCATGGCTCACATCGTGGCCATGGTGGGTAAATGCTGCCGAAAGAATATGGCAGCTACCACAGGCAATGGTATTGTTGCGGGATAGACGCGGCTCATAAAACAGTTGCCGCCCCAACTCAAATACTTCGGATGTAATGGGATTGCGTTCAAATTTATAAACGGGCTCAGGAAAATTTGCAGGACGTACAAATCCAGGGAATATATCCTCTGCAATATCATCTGCTTTATGACAGGCCCAAACCAGGCCTAAAACGAGTGCTAAGACAATAAACTTTTTCATAGTTACAGTTCAGATTCGCTTTTCACGAAGTTTTCGGTGTGATCATGTGTAAACATGGACGTAAAATTATTGGCGATGTTCTGGCTAAATTCGCTGAACATGACGTTCGGATGCTGTACAATGGAAAATGTGTACGGTCCATTGAACACTTTCATCACATCAACGAACAAATGCACATTGCTTCGCAAGCCTTCGCGGACCTGGGCAATACCAGCCTGATCTAGATCCATCGTAATCTCTTTGATATTGTTTAGTGTGGGTGCTTTGGGGTTATAGCCACCATAACCGCCAATATGATATTTAAATTGCTTATTACCTGTTGGGTCGCCTTGCTGGTCATCGGAAATTTTGTCACAATACCCTTCTAGTTTGAAGAAAATATAACCTTGATTCCATCCCCAATACATCCCATCATGCCCCTCATCCGGATTAAACGACAGTACGCCCTGACGGGCTTCGGTAGGCATGGTGCTGCGTGCACTATCGACACCGATAATAAATTTCACCCTATTATAGTCGCCCTCAGGAACGTCCACTTTTGCAAATCGTGTCGCTTTCTCCGAGCCCTCGATAAAAAAGTAGCTCTTTTCCTGAGGAACAACATACTCGCTGCCATCAGCTTTGTAAAGTTTTATGTTGCTGATATAATACCGCAATATCTTGATCCGGAAGGTTTCGCCCTTAGCATTTTTATAGGTACGAGGATCAAATCCCAATGTCTCATCGCCAACAATGTTGTCAAATTCGATGGAGAATACACCTTTCTTGGTCTCATCTGGTGCTGGCGTATCCTTTTTGCTGCAACCGGTAGCAAAGATGAGTGTCATTGACAGAATGAACACAGAAATACTAAATTGAATCGTTTTCATATTTTTTTTATTGTTATTTAATCCCTTTGATGTCTTACTTTGGATTAGCATACTTCGCTTCTGATAGTAGTGTTTCGTCGGTAAGACTAGTTAAAAATGCTTTGACCGCTTCTACTTCTTTGTCTGACAGGGGTATGCCCGCATTCCCGTTATCTTGAAAAAGCAGCCGGTCGGTATATTTTGTGCTTTTTATCCCAAATCTGTAATGTTGTAAAACTTCATCAATGGTTGAAAAACGCCCGTCATGCATATACGGAGCGCTAACCATAATGTTGCGTAAAGAAGGCGTTTTATAAGCGCCCAAGTCTTTGCTGTCGTAGCTGATACGATACCTGCCCTTGTAGACCCAATCTTTGGAATCGTCACTAAAATCCGCATCGATTCCATTGTTATGATAATTGTTGTCGGTAAACAGTTCCGAAGAATGGCAGCCTGCGCATTTTGCCTGTACCAGCTGCATACCCAGCAGCTCTTTTTCGCTGAAAGAGACTTTTCTGTCTCCACGTTTGTAGCGGTCATATTTTGAATTGGCCGATATAATCGTCCGCTGAAATTGGGCCAGCGCCTTGACCACGCCGGCGGCCGTGGGATTTTCCCCAAATGCCTCTTTAAAAAGGCTGACATAGGATGGCTTTGCCATCAGCCGATCAACCATTTCTGGAAAATAAATTCCCATTTCATCTTCGTGGGTCAACGGTCCGAAGGCTTGTGATTCTAAATTTTTAGATCCACCGTCCCAGAAAAGTCCATTGTTGGCCCAGGCCAGATTGAACAATGCCGGAGAATGCCGATCCAGGGCTTTGCCCGAAATACCAAGATTGGAAAGGATCAGACCATCCGAGAACGCACGGTCCTGATGATGGCAGCTTGCGCAGCTTACTGTCATCGTTGAGGACAGTAAGGGTTCATAAAACAGGCGCCGTCCCAGTTCGACGCCTGACTTTGTGAGGGGATTGTCTGGCGTTGCAGCTGGCTGGGGAAAGTTGGCCGGCACTTCCAGTACATAAGCAATATTATCTTTTGGACCAACCGGTTCTACGGCTTCCTTCTGACAGGAAAACATTAAATTGGCCAACAACAAAAAACCAAACTGAAATACCTTAATTCTTTTTGATATTGACATCCCCACTATCTTATTTTGTTTTGGATTCAGTCCCTTTGAAAACTATTGCCTTGGAAAGGAACGTATCGCGCAAGCTTTTCATTAGATCTTTTGTTGTCTGGCTGATGGTATTATTGGCCCAAGGATAAGGTGTAGTTGACAACAGTTCTTTAACATCTACATTGAAATTTATAGTAGAGGTTGAGGTGCCGCTGATTTCAATATTTTTATCAAATGCCACTTCTTTTTCAGCGCCAGTGTATAGCTCATTAGACCCGATATCCCACAACAATGCCTTTTTGTTTGGATTACCATCCGCCCAATAGATATTTCCTTTGAGGTTCAGGAACTTGTAACTTGTAAACCACATCCATCCGTCGTCAAAGCCCATTCCATTCAGCACGCCCAGTTCACCAGTGGTCAACGAGAAGTTATCGTTATATTTAGGCTCTACACCGATCGAAAATTTGATGCTTTTATACTGCCCTACGGGAATATTTTTTAATTGGATTTCTTCTCTTTTTGTGGCTGGGTATACATCATTGGAATGATCCACGACCAATTCCTGGGTTTCCTCCACCAAATAATATGAATTGGGTACCAGTACTTCCTGTCCGGCGGCATTGATCAATTTCACATTGCTTACCCAATAGCGGAATCTATTAAAATCGAATTGGAGATTGTAGGTACCACTTTCATTGGTTAGTTTGTAATCATATTTTTTGTTCAATTCAAAATCCTGATCGCCATACCTTGCGTCAAACTTAAGTGTCGCTGTCCCTTGGCTATCCGTAAGAACTTCTTTGACAACTTCTTTCTCACAAGATGAAAGACCAAGACCTGCAATTGCGGTCAATAAAAAGACTAGATTTTTTTTCATTTAAATAATTTATTTTATGTTAGTTGGTTTTAAAACTATCGTAAACCTGGAAGCTATTTCGGATTTTAAAAAACAGCCAGAAATTATGATAATCCCTATTTTTAATTTCAATGACTATTTACTTACCTGAACATGGTACTTGATATCGTCCTGATTTGCTTTCTTCCCGTCTTTCCACAATTCAACGATGATTTCCCATTGGCCGGCCATGGAAAAGTTGACCTCTCCTTGATAGTAACCATTTCCAATGGCTTCGGCGTCCTTATTCCCTGATGATCCATGCCCCACCGACGGCATATTTGTTGCTAATTTGATACAATATCCATCCAGTGCAGGGAAATGGTGGTCTTCCATTTTGTTCAGCAAAAATTTGATCGGATGCTTTCCCTGTTTTAAGGTGTCGGGAAGCAGATTGGATACAAATACGCGGCTATCATCCCGTGTACCGGAGCTCATCGTACGCATTGTCTTCGCGGCGGATACGGGCAGCTTTATGGCTATGGTATCTTTTTTCCCCTCCTTCTCAAGGATGGTATACAAGTGCCAGCCTGGTCCCATATCCGGTATATCGGCCATGATAAATACCATTGGTCCCTGATACCAACCCTCGCCCAAAGCAATAGGATGTTCAAAAGGTCCCCCATGCTTCATCATTCCCATATCCATCTGCGGGTAATAGTCAAGTGATAAACTATTGTAAGGTTTGCCATCTTTGTCCTTTACCTGTAAATAAATAGTGTGGTATTTATTGTCAAGTTTAGCATCTGCATAGACTTTAAATGTCAGACCATTGAATGTGGTATCAGAGATCGAAATAAGCTCAGATTCGCTGGGAATGGCAGATGCCACGGAATCCTTGGCATCAGCCTGTTTTTTGTCGGTATTTTTAGACGAACAAGCGATCGCCGATAAGGCAATTGAAAATGCTATAGCAAATTTGAAAACTAGTTTTGATAAATTCATTAAATTATATTTTGTTATCCTTTATTCAGCAAATGCTGGATATCGGTTATGATTTTTGGAATTGAATCTGTTTTTGTACCATCATACACTGCCCTGATCCGAAAATCAGTATCGACAAGTGTAAAAGCGCCGCTATGGTCGAATCCTCCCGGAGCGTTCGGATCTTCCTGCGCGAACGAGAAATAACCGCCAGCACCAGCTAGCTTGTACACCTCGGCTTTCGGACCATTCAGGAAAAGCCAATTGGAAGGCGCTCCCAGCTCTGCAGCATAACGCTTCAATATATAGGGCCTGTCGTATTTGGGGTCTACCGTGTGCGATACAATGACAACGCGGGGTTCATTCACAAAGTGTTTTGCGATTTGAAGTAAATTGCGGGAAGTGACGGGACAGATCGTGGGACAACGTGTGAAAAAGAAATCTGCTAGATAGATTTTTCCTTTCAATGTTTTTTTAGACACGATGGTACTGTCCTGATCAACCAATGCAAAATCAGGTATTGTATGGTATAGGGTATCTATAACCTTGGTTCCGTCCCTATCAGTTTCAGTAATCTCTCTTTCACCTAAAATGGGTAATCGATCTGAAATAGATGATGGCTTACATGCAATAAATTGGCATGCTAAAAATAAAAATAAGGTCACAGATATTCCTATACGGGAATATGTGCTCATGATATCTTGATTTAATTATTGTTGACACTCGCAATTGAAAAAGCCATCTCGTTGAATTGCTTATCAATTGCCACATGCGATTAAATAATTTAAATCAATGGTGGATGGAAAATTGTAAAGGTGGGATTGTACGAATAATCTTGTTTGTACTCTGGATAAGACAAACGAATGTAATCTTCGTTACTTAAGGAAGAAATATCAAAAGAAAAATTGTGGGAGTTGTCAATAAAGACTACGTCAATAATACGGGATTCAAGATTTTTTTGTTCTTTCTCCTCATGTTCGCGCATTTTCTTCATCAACACACACTGCCCACGGCAGGAAAGTGCTTTTTCATTGAAGCGATTCACACATTCATTGCGGGCGATATAATCTCTATTCAATTCAAATACAGACCATAGCCATACATTTGAGAAACTCTGTAAGAGCATCAATGGCAGTAAGATCCATATGAATTGTTTCGCCTTCATGTTTAGTTAATCCGCCAAATATAAAGATGAAAGATGGAATAAGCAAACTTATTTTTCGCAGAGATTTTTAACCCCTTCTATAGATCAATAATCGTACGATATATCAACTATAAGTTAGAATTGTATTAAACCAGATGTAAAGTTGTTACGGAAGAACATAAAGCTAATCTGCATATTTCTTATATTCTCTTGAACTCTAGAACCAAATATCCTTCCTTCAGTAACAGGCGCTGTTCGCTGGGAATAAACTCCAAGATGCTCCCTTCGTCATCATATACAAATGTACGATCGGATTTACAGCGATAAGGAACATACATCTGTCCATTGTCTGATAATTGACCGATCAAATTTATACCATCCGATGAAATCGTAATAGTTTGACTTCTATACTTATATTGATAGTCCCTGCGATCTCGCGATACTGATCTTCGGTCAGGTCTTTGGTTTTATTGAAATCAAGTAAGATGGGGTCTGTGCCGTAAACATATTGAATGAGTGTATTTTGTATTTGACTACGGTTAATATTAAAGGCATTGCACAAAGTGACGATACCCAGCTTTTCTGCAGGAAAATATCAGTAATCCGAGAAATAGTTTTCAATTCTGCCACCGTGAATATACCCTATTGGATTCTTAAAGTTTGCTTTTTTAATCCCCATTCCATATTCACCCTTATTTTCGGGTAGCATCAGCTCAAGGCTTTGCTTTGAAATTAACCTACCCTCAAACAGGCCTGAAAGAAATCTATTAAGTTCTAATGCTGTTGTCGCTATACCACCGCTAGCAGGATGATTGGAAAAATTTACTTTTGAATTTCTAATATACTTATTTTGAATATTATACGACATTGCTTCGTGTTTATTTACATCTGTTTCTGCTGAGAAATAAGTATAGCATAATTTAAGAGGTTTGCATATCTTTTCCTGTAATAACGCTGCATAAGATTTCTGGTATACTTTCTCCAGTATAAAATGCTGAAAGATAGGTTTCCAAAGGGATTTTTTGTCCTTCCACAGACATAAGAATTAAAACAGCCGTATAAGTTTTTGTACTGGATGCAATACGAAATTTTGTATTGCTATCGTTTTTTCTTTTGGAATCAACATCGGCATAGCCTATTAAAGTTGTATAATATAAACTGTCTTTTAGCATTACAGCTACAGTTCCCATCATTTTATTATTTTGAAAAAGATGATCAAAATAGGCATCTAACTTTTCTCGAGCAACCAGTGTCGTATTACCGAGAAAAGCAAATAATACAATAAGCACGGAGATATTCTTAACACATTTTAGCAAATACATATAAAGGATTGATTGAAAGATCTATTTGTATGTTTTCAATTGTCCCACAACTGTATTGGACTTATCTAATTTACGTTAATCATTGATTTATCGGGTAGTCATTGTTTAATATTTTTGATAATAATCTAAGATTGGTGGCTTTACAGTAATCTAATTGACTTGCAAACCGTTGGACAATTAGTAAAAAAATAACGAGAGAAAGATACTTGAAATTTAGACACAATTCAAAGACTTTTAATAAGAGTGAAATGGAAAAAATATTATCTGATTTATTCAGTAATCACCTCGGTATAGACCGCGGTAAATTATGAAGAGAAGCTACATTTGGCTACTCACGATACTATCTTCTTTTGCTACGTATTGTTTTAAAATTTTATCGATCACCAAAATCCAAACTTTCCGTTTTATCGTAAATGATCGTATAAAACTTTTAAATCACATATAAAAAATAACGATCATGAAAATTAAATCAATCTTATGGGCAGCTGCCACTGCAGCAACATTATTGGGAAGCACTTACATGAGCCAAGCTCAAACAAAGGAAAAGACTGTTATGGTGGGTGGTGCACCGATGTATCCTTCCAAAAACATTATTGAGAATGCAGTTAATTCTAAAGTTCATACGACTTTGGTCGCTGCAGTAAAAGCTGCTGGACTTGTGGAAACCTTACAGGGGCCTGGTCCTTTTACAGTTTTGGCTCCTACGAATGACGCTTTTGCTAAAGTACCCAAAGAGACTCTAAATAATTTAATGAAGCCAGAAAACAAGGCTCAATTAACTTCAATATTGACCTATCACGTGATTCCCGGGAAATGGAGCGCTCCGCAGATCGTTCAAGCAATTAAGGTTGGCAAAGGAACTTATGTAACCAAATCAGTGCAAGGTGGCGACCTTAATTTTTGGATGAAAGGGAAAGACGTTTATGTAAAAGACGCAAAAGGTAATAGCGCAAAAGTAACGGTTGCTGACGTCAATCAATCGAATGGGGTAATCCATGTGATAGATGCTGTATTGATGCCTTAAATAGGATGTGCACAAAATCAATTCTTGATAGGAAAAATCCAATGATTTTTTTACCATAGCGGTCTAACGTAAATGAAAGTGTAACGAGCAATGTTGGCATTGCTCGTTCTATTCTTTTGTACCATTCAATGTGTACTGGTTTGGTAGAGTAATCCTTTCTTTAAAATTAATATGCTACATCTTCCCCGCCATAATAGCGCTCTTTTTTTGATTGTAGTACCAGTATATATTTTGAAGACTATGTGTACTGACTTTTGAAAATTGCAGTTCTGTTTGTGCTGATTTCAGAAATTTCTTCAGATTGCTGCCCTTAATGTCATCATACTTGTTTTTATATTCAACATCGTTTAAATAAATATCTTTCCCATTTGTCACGCAGAACCTGAAATAGATCTTCGAGGTTTTTAAGGCAGCTGCTTCGGTTTCATAATTGTAAGCATAAAATCCATAAATATTATTTTTTAAGAACCTCTTCGGAGCTCCATCTCCTTTTTGTACATACATAAAATCTCCATCAAACCAAATTGTCATACGTACGGAGAGCGCTTTTAAAATAATATAACATGTACCTAAGTACATGAGCATGAAAAATATCATGAGCGACAGATGGAATATTGCCTTAAAAAATATATAGTATAAGATACTATAGCATACCAAACATGGAATAATAATGAAAAGGCTCCAACTTGTGGGATAAGGTAAAACCTGGTTGAACGTAAATACATTACTTTTAGCCATCATTAAATATAAAGTATATTTTTTTGGATTCATATGCTTCTAGAAGGAAACTATTTTTCAAGCAAATAATAACTATTTACTTTTTTAATGAAGCAGATTATCCAACTGATCAATTGGCATACAATATAATATCGAATCCTCTAGAGCCTGAACCGTTTCATCATCAAAAGGAATATTTCTATAGGAAATCAATTCTATAGTATCCTTATTGCTAACTTCTTTTTACGAAATTGAATAGGACGACCCCAGAATAGTAACAACCTGCGATTGAGACATCCCCAGTTCAAGTTGCTCCATCTTCG
The DNA here is from genome assembly GCF_031455655.1 of Sphingobacterium sp. 2149. Lineage (NCBI taxonomy): Bacteria > Pseudomonadati > Bacteroidota > Sphingobacteriia > Sphingobacteriales > Sphingobacteriaceae > Sphingobacterium > Sphingobacterium sp. 2149. The sequence goes on from NZ_JAVDTD010000006.1 coordinate 39,837, forward strand.
ATTTCCTCATTGTGGCAATTCGGGTACCAGAACAAGCAGATAAAAAGACCGTTAAAAGAGCTAAAATGGTTATAAAATTTGTATTCATATTTCTAATATAAGAAATAAAATCGCTAGATTAATGGCTGAATACTTGAATAGTATGGCCATTTCCTTCCAAAGCGTATAATATGAAAATAAAACTCCAATAGAAAAATGAATCTATATATTATCACAGGCGGGCCTGGTGTTGGCAAAACAACATTGGTTGACTTTCTTAATAAAAAGGGCTTTTCAATTGTTCCTGAATCTGCTCGAGCCATCATTAAAGATCAAGTGAATAAAAATGGTGATGGCGTTCCTTGGAAAAACAAATACGTATATGCACAACTGATGTTTAAGGAATCGCTAGAGGCTTATCATCAAATTTTCAATGTTAGTTGCAATAAAACGGTCTTTTTTGATCGTGGACTGGTGGATACATTATGCTACATGAAAATGGAAAATATACCTGTAACTGATGACCAAAATAAAACTGTAAAGGATTCAGTTTATAACAGAAAGGTTTTCATATTACCGCCATGGGCTGAAATTTATGAAACTGATATGGAGCGAAAGCAAAGCTGGGAAGAAGCCGTTAATACTTATTGCAAAATGAAAGATACTTATATCGATCTGGGATATGATGTAATCACAGTTCCAACTGGCTCTGTTGAGAGCAGATATAATTTTGTTTTAAATCACATATAACTTATGTTGGGATGCTATGAACTAATGTACCAGTGAAGCGTCACTCCATTTGGAAATCAAGCTGCCCCAGGGGATAATTCCTCTCTCTTCCTCGTTGGTACAGGATAGCGATAGTAGAGATAACGGCGATTAAGCACGCCGCCGCTACCGTGGCATCTATTGGTCTGATTGCGTCACTTTCAATCAATTTTGTTATTTCCTCAAGTTGAGTCCCACTGGCTTTCATAAACAAAAAAGAATAGTGGATATTTCGTTGCTTCGATTTTTTTCGGATCTTACCGCTTAGCATACTGAATATAAACTTCATCATCCATGGAAACCCCATTTCTTTGGCAAATTCAGCTGTTGGCGGGCCTGAAATAGAAACAAGCTGTCCCTTTGGTTTAAGAATATTGATTGATTTTAGTAGGGTTTTATTATCCTGACTGTTCAAAATATAATCATAATCTTTGAGCTCGTTCTCAAAATCCTGCGTTTTATAGTCGACGACAACATCTGCCCCTACTGATTTAACCAAGTCAAAGTTTTTACGGCTAGTTGTGGTGGCTGTTTTCAGCCCCAGATGCTTAGCCAGCTGGATCGCAAAGGTCCCGACACCGCCAGATTCGGCCTGAATAAAGACTTTTTGCCCTTTTTTCAGGTTTGCTTTTTCAAAGAATGCCTGCCATACTGTCAATCCAACCAGTGGTATAGAAGCCGCTTCTTCCATCGTAATGTTTTTTGGTTTCAGCGCAACATCTGCCTGATCGAAGGCTATAAACTCTGCAAAAGTTCCGATGCTAAATTCTGCCGTACGAGCATAAACTTCATCACCTACCTTGAATTTCGTCACCATTTTTCGCGTTTCAACAACTACACCTGCCAGATCATGACCTAGGACAAGTGGCATTTTGTACGGAATCAATACTTTAAATTCCCATTCTTTATTTTTTAACCCGATCTACACCTTAAAAAATAACTTAAAACACAAATAATAAGACATTTAAATATCTTTAAGTACTCCTTGAGAAGGTAGAATTACTTCGTCCTTAAATGGCAATTAAATTCTATTTTAATCATCTATCAAATACGCCATCATCAATAAAATATAATTCATAAAAATTATTGTTATTATTTAGATTAATTATAAATATATTTGAACCATATCAGATTAGAAAATAGAAACATTACTAGCCATGAAAGTATTTACCAATAGCATAGTGCTAACACAGATCAATTTTGCGAAAGAAATAAAGGATAATAAGAATTTAATAGCCATATTGAGAACAATTGCTTTTATAACATTTTTATTTGTAGCACAGATTTCATTAGCCCAAAAGCTAACAATAAGTGGTCAAGTGAGTACTTCTGACGGGAAACCTGCTCCACAAGTTTCCATCACATTAAAAAACCATAAAAAATCTACCGTAGCTGATGAGACTGGTCAATTTAGGTTTAATAACCTTTCTCCTGGAAATTATACTGTCGTCGCATCTTACGTCGGATTAAAACATCAGGAGCAAGTTGTTTCACTCGCTGAAAATGATATGCGAATTGACTTTGTTCTTTCAGAAGATAGCCGAACGTTACAGGAGATCATCGTGAACGGAAATTTCAAGACAACAAAAAAAGAATCAGAGTTTATATCCCGTATGCCTCTAAAGGATTTAGAGACACCACAAGTCTATAATATCGTTGGTAAGGAAATTATGGAACAGCAGATTACGACAGATTATAAACAATCGTTACGTAATATTGCTGGAGGCGGTGTTGCCTATGGATTTGTCAATAACGGATTTGCTTATACGGTGCTCCGCGGTTTTTGGACTGGTGTGCGGATGCGAAATGGCGTTGCATCCTCAAATTGGTCGGGTATTGATCCTGCCGTTGTTGAACGCTCCGAAGCCATAAAGGGGCCTGCGGGGACATTGTATGGCAACAGTACGACTTCTTTTGGCGGACTTATCAACCTGGTTACAAAGCAACCTTTTGAAACCACTCGAACAGCAATCGATTATACCCTTGGAAGCTACAATCTCCAACGTATTGCGGCGGATGTAAATACGCCGCTCAAAAGCGATAAGTCTGTATTATTTCGCCTAAACGCGGCTTATCAATCTGAAAATACTTTTATGGACTGGGGGTTCAACAAGCGGTACGTTGTGGCACCATCCTTTCTCTTTAAGGTCAATGAAAAGTTGAATATTTCGCTTAATACGGAATTAACAAATGCCAAAATGAGCATGCTTCCTTACATCGATTACAGCGCATTGGGTTTGAAAAACATAAAAGAACTTCCACTCAAACATAATCAATCGCTGGGAAGCAATGATGCTATCTTTGATGGTGGTGGGATAAATATCTTCACAAAAGCAGATTATCAGATTTCGGACAATTGGAAATCCACGACTATCGCTTCCTTAAATAGCAATAACATTAATGAGGGCGTATATACGCGAGCTCGTTTTTTATCGCCTACCCAAGTGGAACGAACAGCAAGCAGTTCGGCAACAGATGAAAATGTCTACCAATTTCAACAATTTTTTAATGGTGATTTTATCTTGGGTGGTCTAAAGAACAAGGTTGTCCTAGGACTCGATGTGTATCATTATAACGCTGTTGATAAGGGATATGTGGGCGAAGAGTATAAAGATGTTATTACGATTGCAGAAGCCTATTCCCCGCTATCGCTAGCAAAAATCAAAGCAAAGCGGGAGACACTGATAAACGGTTATCAGACAACAAAAAGTTCTGTTTATGCAGCATACGCTTCCAGTGTAACCAATTTGACGGATAGATTGTCAATACTTCTCGGACTGCGGGTAGACCGGCTGAACAATAAGGGAACCGCAGTTATGCGGGGTGATTTTAACGGCGGTTATAATCAGACTGCATTATCTCCCAAATTTGGGGCTGTCTATCAATTATTAAAAGATCAGTTTAGTGTGTTTGGAAATTACACCAATGGATTTCAAAATAATGCTCCTGTCAGACAGCCTGATGCAACGCTGTTTAACGTAAAGCCTACTACCGGAAATCAATTGGAATTCGGGCTAAAATCAGATTTGTTTAACAGTAGATTGAGTGCGACAGTCAGTTTCTTTAACATTGCCATCAACAACGCTGTACGGACAAACCAAAAAGGGTATACCTTCCAAGATTCTAAGCAGAAAAGTAAAGGTTATGAGGTCGATCTACAAGCAACTCCTTTTGACGGATTACATATTACTGCCGGATATGGCTATAACAAGAACACTTTCACTAACAAAGATGAAAATGGCCATGATGCTACCAGTAGAAACTACCTGCCGGCTGACTACGGCAATCTGTGGTTGACCTACAAATTTTCAACTGGTATTGCTCAAAACTTTGGATTGGGCGGTGGAACAAATTACGTTGGTGAAATCAATAAGTATACGCTTGATCCAAAAACTGATGCATATTTTCTAACCGACGGAACAGTATTCTATGAGCTTTCTAAAGTAAGATTGGCGCTCAAGATAAACAACATTGGTAACCAAAAAATTTGGGGAATAAATGATAATCCATTACCGACGCGAAACTTTGTAGCATCAGTGAAATATCAATTCTAAAAAAATTAAGGCGCGCAGAAATTTAGCGGGCCTTTTTTAATACGTTATAACGTTACGCCTAAGTCTTAACCTGTATTGTAGGTGCGCTTCAGTAAATTGATAACAGCAGAAAGCATAAAATCTATGGTTTTATTTCTTTGTACATAGGCTGAAATTCTCGATGCCATTTCTCCAATTTGTTATTCTTAAACCGAAACAAATAGAATTCATCATCAAAAGGAACATTTCTATAGGAAATCACCTCTATAGTATCCTTATTATTGCTAACTTCTTTTTGCGATATTGAATAGGATGCACCCAAAATAGTAACAACCTGCGATTTAGACATCCCCAGTTCAAGTTGCTCCATCTTCGATTTCCTCATTGTGGCAATTCGGGTACCAGAGCAAGCAGATAAAAAGGTCGTTAAAAGAGTTAAAATGGTTAAAAATTTAATTTTCATAGACCTAATTTAAGCAATAAAATCATTAGATTAAAGCGAAGTACTCCATTATTGCGGCTATGATATTTAGCTGATCGTAAAATAGCGCTAATGAATAAAAAAGGGGCCATCAAAATAGATGTGCCCCGATAAACTATAAACATTAAAACATTTTTTTATTTGGATCAATATCCAAATATTTCATCAAGAGTTAATTTTTTGACATTTCCCAACCCAGACATCATACCTTCATTTAAGTCCTTTTCATCGCCTATAATGCAGTAGATATACGGTTTATGACTGATATTATCGGTATGGAATGCTTTAAGATCTGAAAATGTCAGCTGAGGAAGCTTCTCAAAAATTATCTTTCTAGCATCTTCTGTAAGTCCACGACGTTGTGCGGCCAAATAACTGGAAAGAATGCCTGCCCCAGTAACCCGTTCACTTGCCAACGATTTTAGTAAATTGGTGCGAATTGATTCTAGTCCTACCTTTGATTCTGGAAGCTCATTCAAAAGCTCATTCATACCGCTAACGGCATCTTTAAACTTATCAGATTGTGTTCCTATATACGCGCCCACCATACCGTGATTTTGCTTCTTTTGAGGCTGTCCATAGTAAGCATAAGTGGTGTAGGCCAAAGCTTTGGATTCACGCAGCGTTTGAAAAACAATACTTCCCATGCCACCTCCAAAATAACCGTTGAAGAAAGCCACTGTAGGTATTTGGTTTTTATCAAATAATCCGGAATTACGAACCCAAAAAACTTCTGCCTGCTTCATCGCATACTGGGCAAACAAGACTTTATTTTCGTTTGTAGGCTTTTCCTCAAATTTCATACCTTTCTCAATCGCAGAATAAGGTAAATCATGTTGTTTTAAAGGTTTCAGATTTTTCACTAGATCAGTCACCTCTTGGGGGCCATAATATAGGATGCGATGTTTGGCATTTGCTAGATGATGTAACACAGCTACGAGTTCAGATGCCTTCAATCCGTCAAGTTCCTGATCGGTATAGGTGTAGTTAAATGGATTTTTGGCGCCATAACGTGCATACGCTTTTAATCCTTCCATGATGGATGCCTTATTCTCCTTGGCATTAGCCCGCGATTTTTTGACGCGTTCAATATATGCTTTGAACGCCCCCTCGTCTACCACGCAATTGTGCATAAGATCGTGCAACAGGGCAATAGATGCTGCGAAATTACTATTCAGCCCTGAAACAGAAACACTACTTTCTTCATTTCCCGAAGAGACCGAAAAGTCTGATGCCAATTTGTAAAATGCCTTACTAAAGTCTTCGCTACTCTTATCTTTGGTGCCCAAAAACTCTAAATATCCCACTGCAAGGCCTAATAATTTATTGTCCCAGCTTCCAAAATCAAAATGATAGGTAAGGCTAAACAACTCATTATTTTTATTTTGAACGGCCAACACTTCTAGATCTTTCAATTTAGCTGTTGACATATCTTTTGAGAAATCAATCCATTTAGGTTTGATATCCTGCTCAGGCATCGCGTTGATCTGCTTCAAAAAGGCAGATTCAACATTTCGGTTAACAGTAATTGGTGTAATGGTCGGTTTGACTACTTTATCCACTTTGCTATCCTGCCCTTTTTGTTTATAGACAGCAACATAGTTGACATCAGACAAATACTTATTAGCGAAACGTATGATATCTTCTTTTGTAATTTTTGATAAACGATCGGTATATCCCAATTCTTTTGCCCAATCAACCTCCGATGTGAAGCCTGACATGAGTTGCTCAGCAGTGCTGGTATAATTATCAAATAACTTGATCTGCGCTTTCTTTTCATTATTCACGATAGAGGTCAACAGATCATCTGAAAATTGGCCTTTTCGTAATTTGTCGAGCTCACTCAGCAATAGGCTCTTCACATCATCAAGGCTCTGACCTGAACTTGGATTCCCTTGAAGAATCAACATGGAATAATCTTTCAAAACATAGGGAAATGCACCTGCACCCAATAACTTTTGCGATTTAACCAGATTCAAATCAATCAATCCTGCGGAGCCATTGGTAAGCACGTTGGCCATAAGATTCAGAATTTGTGCGTCAGGATCGGCAGCCCCTGGAAAACGGAACCCCAGAAGCAGATATTCTGCTGTCGGTCCCATGACAGTTCTAGTAATGGGACTCGTAATAGCCTGTTCCTTATCAAAAGTGTAGGCCGGAACAGCTTTGGGTTTCATGGAGGAAAATGCCTTGTCAATACGTTGAACAACCTCGGTGGGATTAAAATCACCGGACATAATCACCCCCATGTTATTAGGCACATAATACGTATTGTAATATTCGCGTATTGCTTTTAGTGAAGGGTTTTTAAGATGTTCTACAGAACCTAAAACAGTTTGTTTACCATAATTATTTTTTGGAAACATGGCTGCAAAAATAGTTTCAATAGATTTTCTATTGTCGTTATCCAAACTGATATTTTTCTCTTCGTAAACCGATTCCAGTTCAGTATGGAATAAACGCAGTATGGGATTCCTGAAGCGCTCGGCCTGAACTGTCAAATATTTATCGAGCACATTATTAGGAATGTCTTCCACGTATACTGTCTGTTCAAAAGATGTAAACGCATTGGTCCCCTTGGAGCCCATACTACTCATCAGCTTGTCGTACTCATTAGGAATCGCATATTTAGATGCCTCACCGGATACGCGATCAATTTCTTTATAAATCGCCGCCCGTTCATTAGCATCTGTTGTATGATTATACTTTTCATACAGATTGTCAACCTGATCCAACAGTGGTTTTTCTTTCGACCAATCGAGACTACCAAACTTATCGGTACCTTTAAATAGCATATGCTCGAGATAATGCGCCAATCCGGTATGATCTTTAGGATCTGTTTTACTTCCAGCCTTGGTAGCAATGTATGTCTGAATACGGGGCTGTTTGTTATTGACGCTGAGGATAACAGTGAGACCATTTTTTAATGTGTAAAAACGGGTGCGAATAGGGTCGTTAGTCACATACTTATAAGTATATCCACCCTCTGTGGAATCTTTCCATACATATTTGCCTACCTGGGCCTGGATGCCGGTAGTAATGAACAATAGCGAAATGAAGGCTATCGTTTTAAATTTTCGATTCATAACTGGAAGTAATTTTTTAATTGACAACTTAAGGCTACTATCTATACAAGATTATTTACAGCAATAATCGAAAAAAACAACATTAAACACAACGACGAGTTGGCATTACAAGAAAAAGAAGTTAAAACAAGAAAAAAGACAAGAAAATAAACAGAAAAGGTATAAAATATATGTTTACCGCAGCAGTTTTTTCAGTTTGGCTACCCTACCAAAGCACAGAACTCACAGAAAATCAATAGATAAACCGATATTCACACAATACAATATGATCTTTGTATTAAATTCGAGATGAAAAACAAGCAACTAACTTACGACAAATTTATCTTGAAATAAAAATTATCCAAAACTCTGCTTGAGCAGAGTTTTGAAGCTGTTGACGAAGTTCAAAAGGCCTTTATCAACAATAAAAAGTAATTAGAAAAATTATTTGATGTTTCCGAATACACGCTCCAGTTCTTTATGAAGATTGTCACCTCGAAGCCCGGATGCTATTATTTTCCCAGAAGGATCGATCAAGAAGTTCGCGGGTATTGCCTTGATCAAATACGATCGACTGGCAGAATTCTCCCAGCCTTTTAAATCCGAAACTTGCGTCCAAGGGAGCTGGTCTTGTTCTACCGCTTTTAGCCACGCTTCTCGCTTATCATCAACAGAAACAGACAACACCTCCAAGCCCTTTTTATGAAAATCATTGTATGCTTTTACAACATGTGGATTTTCGGCGCGACATGGTACACACCAACTTGCCCAAAAATCAACAAATACGTACTTTCCTCGGTAATCGGAAAGGCGTACGAGCTTTCCATCTTTGTCAGGCTGTACGAAATCAATGGCCATGGTTCCCGGAGCTATTTTCAGACGGCTACGTTGTTCATTAATGTCGGCGTAGATGGTCCGTGCAAGGAAAGATGAACGGAGAACCGAATCCATTTGGCCCAGTTCAGCTTCAAACTTATCCAATCCAGCTTCATCCGGAGGAATAATCATGCTCTTGTATCGCAGCGTCGCAAAACTGTGCGGATTTGCCGCTATCCAATCGTTGATCTCTTTTGTATAAAGTTCCAGCGCGCTCCTATTTGCACTTGTTAAAGCTTGCATCTGAGCGGTATCACGCCGTTTTTCGGCTTCCAAATAAGCTTCCCTAATTTTGTCTCTTCCGGATCGTTTCATAGCTCCATCAAACAGATCCTCATTTTCTTCATGTACCTTAGAACCGGTAATTTTTAAATTTTTCACATATTCATGAGCAGACTTGTCCCAAGTTGCACGCAAGTTAATCTTAGCATTCTCTAAAAATAATTTCATCGTAGCCGGATATTTCCGTCCCGGTACATTGATGTAAATATTTACCATACAAGGCTCGTCTACCCTGCCTCTGAATGTAAACTTTCCGTCCTTCATCAGTACTGAATCGGTATGGAACTCCTGATCTCTGACTATGGAGGAAAGATAAACATATTGCTTTCCCTGAGGCATACTATCAATTTGACCATGAATGATATAATGCTCTTTTTTTTCCTTTTGAGCAAAACCCAAAAAGGGGCACAAAAGTACGATCTGGATTAATATTATCTTTATTTTCATATATGTATTATTAATGATGAGGTTATCTATTATTATTTTTTACTTCCAATTTTCAGTCGCTGGCTCGATTTTCGAAAAAAAATATTGCCAGCCGGACAACATTCTATGTAGCTAAATAGTGCCTAATGTAGTTTCTCCTTCTGATTGGAAGGGCAAAAGCTGTCGATAGTTAATACAAAATAGAGTCCCCTAAAGGATTTTTAGAAGACTCTATTTAATTAACTCTTTCGCGCAAACTCAATCATGGCAGAAAGTTCCTTCACCGCGGTCGCCTCGTCGCCAGAAAAGCCTGATGTTTCGAACCGGATACGTCCCTGTGGATCGATGATTATCTTTGTTGGAATTCCGTCTACTTTGTAGGCTTGCGCTACAGCACTCTCCTTCGTTGATGGATCACGCAGATCCATCAACACTTCGAAATTGTATTTATTGTCAATGACATACTTCTTGGCATTGACCGTAGCATCCCCCCCACCTCGTTCCCAAGTGTGCAAGAACAAAAAGCGAACGTTTTTATCGTCTTTGTATTGATCTACCGCTTTCTGCATAGCTGGAAAGGATGCCTTGCATGGACCGCACCAAGTAGCCCAAAAATCGAGCACGACGACTTTTCCACGTAAATCAGCCAGTCGCACAGTTTTACCGTCTAAATCCTTCAATTCAAAGTCGGGTGCGTCTTTTGATACTAGTTTTTTCATCATTTCGGCTTCAGCATTCGCTATTTTGGTTTTGTCTAACGCAGCTTGATATTCCTCATATCCCTCCGACGATCCTTTTCTTTCGACGTATCCTTTTTGCAACAGATCGACAGTTACAACGCCAGTATGACCTTTGATATACTGTTCTTCGAGATACGGAAGCGCATCTGCATATTTTTTGTTGGCCAGTAGGGCATTTAAATAGGCTCCATCCATAATCTCCAGATTACCCTGCTCCGTCGACGGTTTGAGCATCAACTCTTGCCTCACGGCTGCAACGAGTTGTAAGCTTTCGGCTGCTCTTTCCGCTCTTCCTAAAGCATCGGCATAGCTACTAAGCAAAATATAATATGCCTGCTCTCCTCGACGACGGCGTTCCTTTCGGATCTGCTCGGTATCTCCCAACTCTGGTTTGGAAAGATCGGATCTATGGTAGGCAAGACCATCCTCGAGGTATGGTAGGGCGGCTTGGGGGTTACTCCTGCTCAAAATTTGCGCACAGTTGGATAAAACCCATGCTTTATCCAAATGGTTGCCGTTTCGGTCCAAAGCTCTATCCGCATAAGACGTAGCATATTGGATCATCTTTTCAACATTCCCTTCGGCAGCATAGGCATTGGCCATGTTGTACATATCAAAACTTACAGGAGCATTGGGATACTCCTTCAAAAGCGCTTGAAATTGAAAGTCGCGTTCGGCAAGCGACTTAATGCTATTAATTTCTTTTAACTTCTCCTGAATTGAAAGTTGACCGTTCGGAAAATCTCGCATAACTGCCTGCTGAACCGCGTCTATCTTTTCTTCATTTTTCTGTCCATAGTAATACCAGTACGCCACCATTCTGTCGGCTTCTTCTTTACTTCGCTCCAATTTTTTTAAAGCTGACTGCAATGCTTTGGTATCTTTTATCTCCGTTAAAGCAGCCAGGCGTTCCTGAAGCGTAACTGCTTTTTTATTCTGTGCCTGTGCTGTACACAACAGTGCAACTAGACCTAGTATAATGCTGATTTTTTTCATGATTTTATTTATAACTTATATGGACAATATGGCCAAGATTGCCAAAAACCTTTTTTGGGGTTCCATCAACAAATTGACCTAAATCGTTTATATCAAAAAGGTTAAGGGCGCCAGTAGTACCATCCAAGGTCGCTACGGCAAGCGTTCTACTTGTTTTTTGCTTAATCTCGATGTCTGTAATCGTTTGAGAGCCTGGAAAACTATAGAGTAACTCGGCGGTATTAGCCACTATATTGTATAGATAAATTTTGTTACCTACCGCATAATACATATGCTGAAATAAGCCAGATGCCGCAAACAGTTTCGCCTTGCTAAACTCAGGACAGCGACTATCCAGAACTTTCTGGAACAAACTTGGATCCGAATTATTTATCCCCGTCACATAACGTCCTTCGTTGTCCTCCAATACAAAATAAAACACACCAGAACTATAACTAGTCCTTCCTTTCTCGGCAGCTATCATAGTCTTGCCTACATTTGACATATCCATTATGCTCAAAGTTGTGTTTGAACTATTGGCTGCAGGAGTTATTTCCCGCCCGAAATATGGAATCTCCATAAATCGCTTATACTTGTTGTCGTAAAAGAAAGTTTTTCGGGCGTTTGAAGAAATAACGGCAGGAAACAAGTCGTAATCTCCACCAAGGCCAGGTGTATAAGGCTTTAATATATCGTCGGGGTAAAAACTTCCCATACCAACATGAATTTCACCTTTATTAATGAAATACTGATCTATACCACCTAACCCACTATCCCAAGCTATTCGATCATAACCACTTGGAGACATAAAAACTTCCTGACTTTTGCCCGTCAATTTAAATGTATTTGGATCAAAGCGAAATATTTCTGTTCCAGTAAAGCTGGCTATCGATGCGTATTTGGCCTTATAAGGTATTTGGGTGTAAAACGTCGCCTTTAAGTTTTCTGGAAAGGATAGGTTATTTGCCTGTCCTACCGGATCCGGATAAACCACATCGTCAGCCCGAATAAATGTAAGTTTGCCCTTGCCGCCTTGATTATGAGAAACCAGCCAACCTTCATAAAAAGCACCATTTACATTCAAAAACAGCTGCTTGTTAAATTCCAGACCGTTATCAAGATCGGTTACCGTATATTGAATATTATACTGCTGGGGTGGCAAATTAATGATGGTATCCAAATCCTTTTTATCCGACAATATGTAGATGGCTTCGTTGGTCATTGCTTTCCAGCGATAGGTGTACCGCCCCATTTTCCCCGGTGGCACAGTTAGTGTAACCGGGATATGTATTTTTTCCAGTTGTACCACATCGTATTCGCTCTTGTCCATCAGAATTTTCACTTCACCAATTGGTGTTATATCAAAATCCTGTTCAAACGAGGAGCAGCCCTGCATAAGTAAAGCTATCAGACCAAGTCTTAAGTAGCCTATAGTATATTTTAAAAATCTATTTCCTATCATTGTGTGCTGAATTAAAAAGTTACGCGTTGCCCAAACTCATCGATCAAAGGGCCGTTCGTCGTTTCGTATTTTGCTAAAGCATTGCGTAGAATTACGGGATAAGTATACGATCCATAGGCCCCTATAGCATCATACGAAAAATCGTTGATTCCTAATACGCTAATCATAAAACGTATACGGGTTGCAGAAAAAGAGCCGAAGTAGTATTCCGCATCGTCCCAGTAAACTGGTCTTTCAGGCTTGTTAGACACCCAGATCTTGTACGAATTAATGGCTTTAGTACCATCGATAACCTGTCCAGTACCACCCGGTAAGAAATCGTCGGAGGCTACGACTTCGGCCACGATTCGTAAAGCTTGCGCTTCCATTTTCGGGGTATTGATCAATATGATCGGATAGTTTATGGTAATGGAATCTGCTGGAAGTATTACCTCCGGAAAAAGAAAATCTTCCCCCAATACAGCTGTGGTACCAGCACCTGGTTTAACTTTAATCGCCCTAGCGCTATCGTGCGTTCTGCCCTGTATACGCATTTTGAGGTAAATGGTATCCCGCTCTTTTTTCACCGGGTCAAAAGCAAAAGTGTAACTGGTCGAATCAACATCATACTCACCGATAAAGAATGAAATACGCTCTTCGCCCTCGAACAAGATTGTATCCTGTCTTTTACAGGCCATCAATGCGAACAGTAGTCCAGCAAAAATAAAATATTGTATTGTTTTCATAGGCTTATTGATAAGTAGGATTATACTCCAATTCCACGTCAGGAACAGGCAATTTATAAATAGATAGTGGGACATCAGATGACATAAAAGGCATACGCGTGATTGCTTTTCTCTTCAAATAGAAAAAATATTGTCCTTCGGCATAAAACTCTTTATGATATTCCTTCTGAATTTCGTTCTGTAGCTGTGTATCGGTAACCGACCCGTCTTCTGGTAGCTTATTTACTGCCCTGGCAGAGCGTACGTTGTTCAATTCAACCGCCCCAGATGCCGGACTAGTCGCAGCTTCTGCCAATATATAGTACATTTCCGACAGACGTATAAGTGGTATCAGTTGATCGCGTCGCTGAGACGAGGTCAATCCTTCTCCCGTCACAGGTGTATAAGTCTGCCAAAACTTGGAAGGAAACAATATACTCTGATCTTGTTCGAATAAGTAGAGCCTACGGACATCGGTGGTCGAATTTTCATACAAGGTGTTTATATTGGCCAAAGTACGTGTCAGGCCTCTTCCTGAACTTATATAGAATCTGAAATATTGTTGTGTCCAATTAAGTATATCCCTTGAGCGTAGAGCGAATACAAGCTCCGACATGAACAACCTGTCTTTCGATCCGGCCGCCGCACTAACTGCCGTATTGGAGACAAATTGAAACTTCGCGCCATCGACTACTTCCTGAGCAGCTTTAGCTGCCGCCGGTTTGTCTCCCATATACATGTAAACACGAGCCTCTAATCCTTTGACCCCATAATAATTCAATCGGATACGACGGGTATTCAGGTCGGTATCATCCTCAAAAACCGGGTCGACGGATTTAAGTAGAGCTGCAGCTTCTGCAATATCGCTTAATACCAATTTGCATACCTGCTCCGATGTCCCGGGCACATTGGCAAAAGCATCCACCTTCGTCTCGTAGGGAATAGCCTTTTGTCCTTTTCCAACTTGATACTCGGGACCAAACAAACGGAAAAGATCAAAGTGGATATAAGCCCGCAACGCCAACGCTTCCCCACGGATCAAATTATATCCTTTTGAAGAAAGAACAGATTTGTTAGAAGTTGACTTTTCTATAATTTTATTCAGCCCTGCAATAGCATTATACGAGCTGCTCCAAACCTCACTAAGGATATTTCTGACCTCGTCGCTGTTGTAATTATACGAACGTGTCTCATAATAAGGTGCTGTCGAACTGGATTGGGTATAATTTTGTGCCAAGGCTGATACAAAACCCAGGGAGAGCCGGTCTCCATACATGCTCTGCTTACTGAGTTGGGAGTATACCCCTACTAAAGCCTGTTCAAACCCTATTTCAGAAGCAAACATCTGTTCCTCAGCAACGGAGGATTTAGGTTCAACATCCAGATACTTGCTGCATCCGGAGAGAGACAAAAGAGTCGTTAATGCTAGTAAAAATACATATATTTTCATAATCTCTTCTATTTAGAAACTCGCGCGAAGCGATAGTGAATAATTGCGGGCGAATGGGTTTTCCGTACCCCTTTCGAGCTGGACAGAACTCCACCATATCGGATCATTTGTCAATGCTGTAATAGAAAGGGAATTGAAACCCAATCTTTTTAGAAATGCCTTGCCATAAAAATTATACCCTAAAGATGCAGAGGTCAGTTTCAGGTTATTGTCATCCTGAACGAACCGTGAGGTAGCTTTCGTAGCATTGGGTGTAGCCACGATACGTTTGTAGAGAGACACATCCCCCGGCTTGGACCATCCCAGTTCGTAGGCACGTCGGTCTACATTTTGCGCAACATCCACATTCTCGACCCGGTCTACCAAGGTATAGTTATAGAGTTTCCCACCAAATTGATAGTTAAAGATTAAATTCAGCTCAAACCCTTTATAGATCAGATTAGATCCGAAGTTACCGTTCCATTTCGGCTGCTGTATCCCCACCGGAACCTTGTCTTTAATATCCCAATCGTAAGTAGTTGTCCCATCTTTTTTCAAAAACATTTCAGTACCTGTGGCAGGATCAATTCCTAGGGAGCGCACCGCAAATATCGTATTCATAGACTGGCCCTCTTCCAACAGTACATTCGGGTAAATCTGACCCGCATTTGCCGTATTCAGATCTTCGTTAGCCGTCTTCAACTTGTTGGACAATTTCTTAAGTATGTTTTTATTCGTGAATCCATTTACATTGACCGACCACATTACACCCTTTGCCTTTTGATTGATAATGGCATATCGCGCAGAGAATTCCATACCGGTATTCCGTAGCTCGCCAAGATTTTCCGAATAGCTGCTAAAACCGGTCGAAGGGGCCAGTGTAACCGAAGTTAGAGCATTCCTCGTATCGTCTCTGTAAACCTCCATTCTAAGATCTAAACGTTGATTAAGCAACGATGCATCCATTCCAATATTTAACTTATAGACACTTTGCCAACTAAGATTATAATTTCCTAAATTATTCAGTATAGCTCCGAGCTGGTCGTAATAGGAAGAACCGACACCGAAACTGTACCTAAATTGAGCACCATATGCTGGAATGTTCAGCGATCCGGTGCTTCCGTAATTTGCCCTTAGGCGGAGTTTGTTAATAATGGGGCTATCTTTGAAAAAACGCTCATTATGAATATTCCATCCTAAACCCGCAGACCAGAATGTACCAAAGCGTCTGTCTGTACCAAATTGAGAAGAACCGTCCCGACGTACCGATAGGTCCATGAGATAACGGTTGTCATAGCTATAGTTACCTGAATATACTAGACCGATATTGCGTGTCGTACTTTCATCGCCCGTGGGTCGGCCATTCATCTGGTATTGATTGGCAAACAGCAAATTGTCTAGACGGTCGTACGGAAACCCTTCTGCTACAATCTGGTAAAATTCGCTCGTAGCATTTTTAGCATTGAACCCCAGCATCGAAAAGATTTGACTTTTTCCGAATTGCACATTATAATTGGCCGTGGTCAAACTTTCATAACCAAAAGACTTTCCTGTGCGAGCGGTATAGGATCCGCGACGACTTGGCTCGGCAATAGAGGCAAACCTAGAATCCTGTGCAGAATAAAACTGATCGGCGTCATCGTGCTGCTTTGTGATACTGAAATTAGACTCCACAAATAATCCCGGAATAATATTATAGCGCACAGAGAAATTATTGGTGACACCAAAGTATGCCGATTTATTGACCGAATGTAAGGTCGTATTGTATAAAGGGTTTATCGTCGTATAAGGTGCGTATGATTCGTGATAATAAACTTGTTCTAGCAATAATGGAATATTTCCTTCAGCATCATACGGTGAAAAATAGGGATTAGCTTTCACATAATCGCTAAAATTTCCGTAGGGAGAAACATTAGCCTTATTTTGGAACACACGCAGGGAGTTCATAAAGCGGAACTTATCGACATTGTAACTCAGGTCGACCTGCCCGCTGTAATTATCCCTATCCTGTCCCTTCATTACTCCCTCTTGCAAATCAGCAGTGAACTGCAATCCATAGCGAAAGATTTCATCGCCTCCCTGAACACGTAAGGAAGAACGGTTACTACGGCCAATCTGAGTTGGAATTTTCAACCAGTCAGTGTCTACACCTTCCAGAATATTTTTAAGGTGTGAATTGTACAGTACATCTTTGCCCAATTGACCGACGTTGAAGGTGCTGGTGTAAAAGCCTGCACGCTTTTCGAAATCCAGCTTTTCCCTGGCATTCAACAGATTGTAAACACCTAATTCAGGTGTGGCTATTCTAAAATCGTTTGTAAAGGTTACCTGTACTTTCCCTGCCGCTGGAGGTATCGTGGTAATGACCATGACACCGTTGGCCCCCCTAGAACCGTATATAGCGGTAGCTGAAGCATCTTTCAGCAGTGTAATCGACTTGATCAGATTCATATCGAGATCAACGACACGCTGCAGGTTGACCTGAAATCCATCCAATATAAAAAGGGGTTCATTGGGATTGTTGGAAAGCTCGCCACTGAGGTTCGGAAACGAGTTCTGTCCCCGCATCTGTACGTCTGGAAGGCGATTTATATTCCCACCGAATTGATTACTGGCCACCATTCTAAAGGCTGGATCTATAGCCGATATTGCAGCTAGTACCGAATTGGTATTAATTTTTTTGATTTCCTCACCACTAACGGTTGTAGTGGCTCCGGTAAAACTTTCGGCAGAACGGTTGAATATACCTGTCACGACGACTTCATCCAGCTCCTGGAGGGTGGGCGATAAATGAATGACATAACTGGTCGCCGAAGTTAGCGGCACGGTCTTCTTTTTAAATCCTAAATAAGAGACATCTATTGCTTTGGCATATTCGGGTACCTGGATTATAAACTTTCCATTTTGATCTGTGTTAGCCTTAATTGCCTTATCGGTAAAAGTGAGCGAAACACCGGCCATCTCACGATCTGTGTCTTCGCGGTGTACTACTCCGCTGATTCTGCGCATCTTGGCCTTCTGCTCATCCATCAAAATGATACTGTTATTTTTAAATACGTATACTACACCCGATCGAACATTAAAATATTTGTCCAGCACTTGATACAGCGGTTCATCTTTAAAATTCGCATCAATTCTTTGGAAATGATCGATTTTGGAAGTTAGCGATACAAAATCAAGTCCGCTTTGCTTCCGAAGTTCATTAAGAAGTTCATCTACCGTAATACCCTTCTTTTGAATCGTTATCTTTGGTTGTTGTCCAAAGACATTGGTCACGAAAATAAAGCTGCAAAAAAACAACAGGCAGCATTTATGTCTAGTGTTATTAAAAAATTTCTTCATAAATAGTGTAAGTAAAGACTGGTTAGTTCTTTATAGTTTAGGGTTAAAAATTATTGGTTTTTAAAACCATAACTTTTTATTTATTTGGTAAGTGTCAATCTGTCAAGATAACCTCCTTTCCACGGAATTCGTATTTAACATCATAGGTTTGGGCCAACATATCCAGTACTTCTTTTAGGCTCTTATTTCGGGATATTTGAGCGAGTAATTTTTTGGTTTCTTTATTTCTTTGATAGGTAAACTTTATACCATACCAACGTTCCAGTTCAAGGCAGACTTCATCTAGCGGGGTATTGTCGAAATAAAACACATTGTTTCTCCAAGCCGAACTTTGCTCCATATCTGCAGCAGATATGACAAAGTGCTGATCTACCACAATTTGTTTTGATGGCTCTAGGTGCAGAGGGACTGCTGTGAGTCCCGACACCTGAATAGAGCCTTCATACAAGGTGGTTACGCTTTGCTTCTCATTGCGGAATGCCCTGATGTTGAACTGTGTTCCCAATACCTGAACTATATGCTCCTTCTTAAGCCGATCACCGAGAACATGTACGTTAAACTTTCTATTCTGCGATTTGGCGACATCAAAATAGGCTTCTCCTGATAAATACAAATCCATATCTTCATGCGAGGTATTAATAGGGTAGCGCAACGCTGTGCCTGAATTAAGCAATACCGTGGTACCATCAATCAACCTAACAGAAAAACGTTTACCGTAAGGCACTTTGATTGTATGGTATACCGTGGTACCGGCCATGAGCTGGGAGGTGCTATCTTCGAGTGTATAGCTAATCTGGTTATCGCTACGGGTTATATGAATAGATTTCTCTGCATTGGCAAGTAAAGCAGAGTCCTGCCCTAATAGATTTACACTCCTGTCCTGAGAGAGAAGCAACTGAATTTCTTCAGCAAATTCTTCCGAGGTAGCCTCTGGTTTATTATCTTTCAAAATCTCGTTTACCTCGCGTACTAAATTTAGCTCAGTAATAGCAGGCGGCAAAGCATCCCTGAAAAAGTATAGCGGAATCATTAAAAACACTAATACAGCAGCAGCATACTTCACAAACTGCAATACAACACTATTTCTACGAATAGGTGTTATCGGAGTCTCTTGAGCTATCTGCCTTGCTATCGCTATCCAAACAGAATCCGGAGGCTCTAGCCTGATCTGCTCCTGCTGAAAGGCAGCAACAATCTTCGCTTCAACCTGCTCATTGTCTGTATATTTCAATACCCGCATCAGCACTTTTCGCTCTTCGGCAGTCGCTGTACGATCCAGACAACGTTGTATCAACAAGTCTATATAGCTATCATTATCAATCATAGGGCATATAAAATTGAGGACCGGAAAATTTCAAAACCTGCATCCCTTTATTAGTATGACTTTGGCAGAACACCTTTTGGGGGGGGGAGAATAATTTATTTTTTTTGCAAATAGAAAAAAATGAGCGCTAATGGGAGGTCATTTAGCATTTCGGTCATTGTGGATCTTATTTTTTTAACAGACTCATCCAGATTCCATTTAACAGTTTCGGCCGAGACGTCAAGTATCTTTGCAACTTCTTTACGAGAAAGGCCTTCGATCTTCACCAGTTGGTAAGTGATCCGTTGTTTCGGAGATAGGCACTGTATGGCCTGTTCAAATGCTTTTTCCAACTCCTGGTATTCGATATCATTATAGATCTTGGGGGTGGCGAAGATATCGTGTAGGATAAGGTCGAGAGGCTCTTGTGACGGACTCATTTTCTTAATCTTTGTCAGAAATACATTTTTTGCTACACGATAGATCCATGCATCAAAATTATCGACTTCGATGAGTTTATTCCTATAGTTCCAAAGTCGAATAAAAGTATCCTGCAGGACTTCCTCAGCCATGAATTCGTCGTCACTCAGGTTAAAAATAGTAGAATAGATAGGAGTTTTGTAATCTTCAAAAATAGTACGAAAGGCCTGTTCATCTCCATTAGAAACACGAAGTAATAGTTCGGCAATTTCGTCGATAGGGATGTGACTTTTCATAGGTATTAGATCCTAACTTTGTTTGTAAACCAGTCGTGATAGAAGCACTTGCTCCCCTCTACTGTGCCTACAAATATATAAATAGATTTTTTAAGATGAGCTATGCTACAGTATTCCCCAATAGTTATTTAAAAACAAAAGCTTATAAAATTATTAGCAATCAAAGAAATCTTGACTTCCTTGGAGAACATGGCATCCTTACGGTAATTAGTGATTCTAAGAAAAAACTTTCATAAGTAACTCTAAAACTACACTCAGGTGTAGTTCAATTTAGTATAAACTCCAATATTTTTGATGGATATAACAACCGACACCAAATGAAACGCGCAAAATAAATAAATACCAAACAAGATGCTCTTCCTATTAATCTGTCTACTTTTAAACCGTATTAATTTTTTTTTGCAATGTTTTACTTTAGTAATACGGAAACTCTTGCACGTCTACTAAATACATCTCGCCAGCTCAATTAACTCAAAAATCACTGATATATGAACTGTAAAAACTGCGGAACTACCATTGCTTCAAAATTTTGCCCAGACTGCGGACAGCCAGCGGTTCTCAAAAGAATAGACGCACATTACATTACTCATGAAATTGAGCATGTACTTCATTTTGAAAGGGGTATATTATATACGATCAAAGAACTTATTATCACTCCCGGCCAAAATGTAAAAAAATACATTTCGGAAAATCGAAGTCGGCTAGTCAAACCGATTATATTCATTATTGTGACTTCGTTGATATACTCCATTATCACGCACTTCTTCCATCTTGAAGACAAATATGTCCATTACAACGAAGCTAAGCCATCCACTACAGGAGTACTGTTTGCGTGGGTACAGGGGCATTATGGTTATGCAAACCTCATTATGGGTGTATTTATTGCGGCATGGATTCAGCTATTTTTTAAAAAGTATAATTATAACTTTTTTGAAATATTAATCTTACTATGCTTTGTCATGGGAATGGGCATGCTCATTTATGCCGTATTTTCCATATTGCAAGGTGTCACTCATATGCGTATAGCTAATGTTGGCGGCATTGTAGGGATCGTATATTGCTCTTGGGCAATAGGACAATTCTTCGACGCTAAAAAGGCAGGAAATTACTTTAAAGCACTGGCTGCATATGTTTTAGGATTAATCACATTTTCCGTAATGGTCCTTCTACTGGGTCTAACCATTGATTACATGATCGGTTAAACTGAGGTAATACTATTGTGACAACTATTGGCGGGTGGGTTATTGTTAACAAAGGGTTAGCTCACACTCCGTGGCTTACCTTAATATTTGATTTACTTGCTTATTTAATGGTATTATTCAGCGGATATTTGGAGAAAAAGGTGGCTAAAAAGTAGGTGTAAAAAAACTTTGGTGTAGCGTATGTTTTCAGTTTGTCCGTTTAGATAGTAACGGACAAACTGGACAGCACCCAATCAAAACGTTGCTGTTTAGCCACTAAGTACACAAAGGAGGTAAATATGTCTATGTCGGCGTTAACATAGGTAAATGATGATATTAAGCTTGACTAATACCCTAGCTGCGCTAAACGTCCATACATTTCCACAAAAGCGCATTGATCCAATAGCCACTTAGACGTTTGCTTCTTCTCTAAAGTCCAATCAACATCAAACAGTCCGTATTGATCCCTCATTTTGTACCAAGCCCTGTCAAGGTTTTTAGCGAAAATGTCAAGATAGGTTCTATTAGCATCCTGTTCAAATAAACTAACATACCCTCGCATCATTACGGCATGGAACCATAAATTACTATTCCTTAATATTGGGAAATTTTCCCCATCCCTAGTTTGGAAAAAATAGCTTAAACAGGATTTTGCTAGAACCTGTGCATCAAGGAGATACTTTTTTTCTTTAGTCAGCTTATATAACAATGCCGCTGCTTGCAACATCTGTCCGGAATTATAGGAATACTTGGCCTTACCAATATTTCCATTGAGCTGAATATTATCCCAATACAGGTTATCCGTTGGATCTTGCAGTCCTGCTTTCGTCCACTCATACAGACGTCGCCCCTCATTGAGATATTCTTTGTCTTTTGTTGCCTCAAACAGTTTGAGTGCAAATACTGCTGCAGGAGCGTTCGAACAGGTGTTTTTAGACTCTTTCTTCTGCTCGCACCAATAGATTCCACCGCCAAGCTTTTCATCTTCACCACTT
The DNA here is from genome assembly GCF_031455655.1 of Sphingobacterium sp. 2149. Lineage (NCBI taxonomy): Bacteria > Pseudomonadati > Bacteroidota > Sphingobacteriia > Sphingobacteriales > Sphingobacteriaceae > Sphingobacterium > Sphingobacterium sp. 2149. Next base: position 62,094 of record NZ_JAVDTD010000006.1, read on the forward strand.
TTCACAAAAGTCCAGATCTCTTCTGCATGCTTCAAGTAATCAATATTTTTTGTCTGCACATAGCTATCGGTAAAATCGATTCCGAGCCAAACGTTGTCATCATAAAACCGGTCTGATGCCGGAGCAGAATTGATATAGGACGCATAACCAACAGGCTCCCTGGAATGATCCCTATATTCCATTAATCCCGGCAGCACGCGCTGGTCCAGGATCTTTTGATAAAGAGCTTTGTTCTTCGGGAGCTCCATCAATGTATTTACAGCGGAAAAGCTTCCCGAGAATGGCCATAGGTAGGCATATTTCTTTTGCCCGGCTGCCTGTTCGGGATTATCAAGATAGTCTGCTTTAAAGCTTTCGTCATATGGAAATTTCTCCGTTAACAGATGGTTGTTCGCATTTCCATATTTAGCATAAATAACAGTTAAAGTCTCTTGGGCTCTTTCAGCAGACTGTCCTTTGCTGCGCTGTGCATTGCTGGTAAGATAGCATAAGCCTGACAGTAATACAGTGGTCGTTATTTTAGTAATTTGTTTCATCTGCATATAATTCTTTAAGAAGCCCTCGGAACCTGTTGGATCACGAAGGCTTCTTTGTATTCGTTCAATTATTTTAATTTATTTTGATAGCTTGCTAATCCTTCAAAGAGCATGGCTGCACTTGTATAGGCCGTAATTTCACTGTTGCCAATCGGTGGCTGCGCCCAGGATGGGCCAAAGAACAACGTCGGTAGACTCGTTCCCTTAGTCCAGGCAATTTTACCATTATTGACCAAAAACTTCTCAAACTTACTGCGGTAGGCTGCATCAATTCCTCCCTGATTTAAATAGTCTACGAAATATCGTATAAATATTCCCTTAAACAATGCGCCGTCGCCATTTCCCTCGTCGCGCAAGATATTATTCCCGCCATCGATACAACGTGTGATCGTGTAATAACTAATTTTTTGCGCATCAACTAGATAAAGCTGGTCATTCGTAATCTTAAAAAGCTCAACCGCGCTACCAAGGAACGTTCCCTGATTATACGTAAGGGTCGTCATATCCACATTACCTGTCTGACCATTAATATTATCATAAACAGCACCTGTTGACGGATTATACAAGGTTGCCTTTTGCCATTCGTAGATCTTCTTTGCCCAGGTCAGGTAGTTTTCATCTTTTGTCAAACGATATAATCTAGCTGCCAGAATGCTAGCTGGCCCATTCGAGCAAGCATTTTTGCTATAGCGCATATCTTTCTTCCAAGCCAATCCGCCGCCTGCATATTGCTCATCCCATGCACCAGTAATATCTTTCCATAAAAGTAATACCGTATCGAGATATTTTTGCTCCTTGGTAATTTCATATAAGCGCAATATGGTCAATGCATTCCATTCCATATCATCATAGAATACATTATAATAAGTATTGCCATTTTTGATCTTCACACCTTCAAACCATTTGCTGAAATAGGCACTATACTTGGCATCTTTCGTCCGTAGATAAGCATCGATAACAACATCCATGGCATGTGCGTTGGGCCAATATTGAAATCCCAGATCGGATTGATTGATCGCATTATTAAAATATCCGGACTCATTCCAGAACCCGGCGATCATCTTATCGGAAACCTGTGTTGCAATAGCTGTCCAGCTTTCGTCTACGGAGTCTTCATACGGGTAGCTGTCCTCAATCTTGGTGCATCCAAAGAGTAGAAACACTATGGATGACAGTATAATCATTTTATTCATCGGGTCTCCTCCTTTAATTTGGTACTACAGTATGCGTATAGTCTTTGTCGCCTTGTAAAATCATCGCTATTTTTGTTGGATGGCCGTCTACGGCATCCGCAAATTTCCATTTATCGTCCCATTGCGAGAGATTGGGCAATATGCGAACGAAATAATAAGAAGGAGCTGATGAACTATTTGGAGGACTGTCCGTACCGTTTTGAGTTCCCAGCTGTAAGGTTTCAGCCTTTCCGGCCTTGACGGTTTCCATTTGGAATTTATACCGTTGGTCGCGGCCCCAACTTTCCTGTTTAAAATTGATGATACCTGTAGCAGACCAAATTCCCTTCCCTTGATAAGGTAGATCCAACACCACAGCTCCGGATGGCGAGAAATAAACGCCCACGTTTTTGATCTCGGTGTAGGTCACTGCTGCAACATTGAAATCAATTCGAATACGATATACTGCCGTCTTAGCAATGCTGTTACTTCCGGTTTCACCTTCTTTTATTTTGGTTTGATCTTCCGAATAGAAAATACGTCCCTCAGCAGACTTGCGATCCGTAAAAATATATTTTTTTCCGGCTTCCAATTTTGTAAAGATCTCATATTCACCATTCCCCACCAATTTAAAAGGTAAAGATGCGGCAACATCCGTCCCACCCTCAGTTGCCTCTCCAGTGATAAATAAATCATCCGGGATTTCCGCAAAGCCTTCCAGTGTTTTGATGTTCAATACCTTCTTAGCTTTGCTCAACACCCGTTTCATTCCACGGATAGCATAGACTGACCAGATTACATCGCCGCTCTCACCAGGGTTGATCCCCGCTTTTGTTGCTACCTGATTCAATATTTTGTGACTGATATTGGCGCCGTTTGAGTTTCCATTATTATCCGAGGTGACTGTATATAGAGGCTTGCTAAAATCGCCGCCGGACTTGTCAAAGACAACTTCATATTGAGCTGCCCCACCGTCGGCCACCAAGGCCGACTCCCACTCAAAATACAGCGCTGCGGAGCTGGAACTTAATAATTTGACAGCTTTTCCATCTGCAGGGGCATATAGGTTCTCAACAGCAGACACCTCTGCGTCAGCGTATTTCATATCGTTTTTTTTACAGGAAACGATGCTCGCAGCCAATGCGACCATTGCTATAACTTTAAAATACCATTTCATGTCTTTATCATTATTTATGGTTCGAAACGTGCATTTTTTTAATGCGCCGTTTGCGCTTGTTTTTTAATTAATTTAGTTTGAGTAGCCCTGATTGTTAGGAAATAAATTTTTATTTAGATCGATCTGGGTTCGTGGTATCGACCAGAGATAGTCTCTACTTTCATCAAATCGACGAATATCCAGTTTGATATTACTATTGTTACCACCATATTTAGCGCCCAATACCTGGCCGTCCAAATAAGTTTTACCCGCCTTCCAGCGCATGATATCATAGTAACGCAATCCCTCAAGTGCGAGCTCGCTTCTCCGCTCATTTCGGACCATTGTTTTTAAGTCCCCGGTCGTCGGGAAGTCCAGCGCTTTTGATGCTTCAAAACCTGCCCGCCGACGAATAGGTCTGATCGTCATGTCCCATACTGCGGCATTCAGTTGTCCCAGTGCTTCTTTTGCTTCTGCATACATCAATAAGATATCGGCGTACCTGAACATGATGATGTTCAATCCGGCATCATATTTTACCGTTGCTGTTACATCGTAGTATTTCTTTACGTAATAACCTGTCGCGGAAGCGTTGGCACTGGCCCCCTGATATTCGTCGAGGCGTTCCTTGTCGGTTGTGCCCGAGCCGGGTTTGATAAAGATCTTGCGTGTTGTACCTTCAAAATCAGTCCATTGTCCGCCATGAAAGACGATGGTTGCGGCCATGCGTGGATCGCGGTTGACATAGGGATTACTGTCGTTATATTGCGGATCCGTTGCAATGGTATTTCCGCCCAGTGTCAAATAATTATCAACCAGACTTTGTAATGGTGCATAACCGTTCAAACGTGCCTGTGCAGAGATCGGTGCTGCATCATATAACTTATTCCAGGTTTTTAAAAGAGGTACATAAGCATAATCCAGAATAACCTCTGAATTATATTCATTGGCTGCAGTAAACAACTCAGGATAACTGCGGAATAATGCGTAAGTTCCAAATTCCGTTTGTTTTTTCATCAGATTTTCACAGTACTCTATTACTTTATTCCAATTACTTTCATACAGGTAGGCCCGGGCTTGAAAGGCTGAAGCGGCGCCCTTGGTAATCCGGCCGCGGTCGTCTGCCGGTAAAGCATCTTTGTTCGGTAGATCGGCCATGCATTGATCCAACTCCTGATGGATAAATGCCATAATAGTCGCTTTTTCTGTCCGTGGTAGAGCCTTGGACTCTTCCATTGAGATATCTTTCGTGAAGAAAGGCACAGCGCCATAGAAATTAACAAGTCTAAAATAGAGAAATGCACGTATAAAGCGCACCTCGGCGATACGGCGTTTTTTGAGTGCCGCATCCATTCCGGGTACACGCTCCACATTCTCTAAATAGACATGGCAGGTCTTAATACCGCCGTAGAGATCGGACCACTCTGCCCCAAAGCGGCCCAGTGTCGGATCGGCAGTTCCATTACGGATTGCACGCTGGTCTGTGTTTGAGCGCCCCTCAAAAATATTATCACTTAGGGCTTCATCATTCCACATACGATCTGCTGAATACAGCTGATTATAGGCCATATTGACGATTTTTTCGGCATTGTCTGCGTAGTCCCAAAAATTTTCATCGGTAAAACGATCTGTTGGCAGCGTATCCAACTTATTACAGGATGTTAATTGGAGAATTGCCATTAAACTCAAGCCTCCTACAAGTATCTTATATAGTTTCATTACATAAAAGGTTAGAATTGAATATTTAATCCACCGCCATAGTATTTCAACGTCGGATAATTGCGGGCACTATTGGCCGATCCACCCATGTTAGAATCAAATTCGGAGGATTCGGGATCTATCCAGGAGTTTTTGCTCAAAGTCAGCAAGTTTTGGGCATTGATAAAAAAGCGAACGCGCTGCAATCCCAATTTCGACACTAGTTCTTTTGGCAGCGAATAACCTACCTGTATATTTTTCAATCGGGCATATTTCCCGTTGAAAAGATAGAGATCAGAATCTTTCCCAAAATTGTTGGTCGACGCTGTTGATCCATTTGCAGTCAATCGTGGCCAGCGTCCATCAATATTAGTCGGTGTCCAGTAATCGAGTTGATGCTGATAAATGGTATAGGAATAATTCTGATGAAATGGTTCGATCAATTCTCCGCGGATCATCATATCGCGCTTGCCTACCCCCTGCCAGAACATACTAAAATCAAAATCTTTATAATTCAGGTTATAGGTCAGCCCAAATGTAAACCTCGGGAAACCGTTGCCCAACACAAAGCGGTCCCGTGCATCGATAATTCCATCGTTATTCCGATCCACATACTTTACATCGCCGGGACGCAGATCTGCTGCAGCAATACCGCTCGGTAAGGCCGAAGTTTCAATATCCGTTATATTTTGGAAGAATCCGGCCATCTTGTACCCATAATAGGAATTATAAGGTAGCCCAACACGCGTCAATTTAGTAATGTTATCGACTGTCGAAATACGGTCATCGCCGGGCATCGCAATAATCTTATTGTGACTATCGCCCATATTCGCATTGATCGTGTGTTGGAAATCGCCTGTTGTAGCACGGTAGCTAAGATTGATTTCCCAGCCCTCATTGTTCATCTCACCTAAATTCTGATTCTTTAGGGAGGTTCCGAATGTGGAAGGTATTTGTGGCGACATCAATATATCAACCGTACGCTTTTTAAAATAATCGAAACTGGCCGTCAATTTATCATGAAAAAAGGTGGCGTCCAACCCAACATTGAAATTATAGGTTTTCTCCCAGCGTAGATCCAGACTGGCATAATTAAATCCTGCAGCAGAAACAGGTTTGTTGTTAAATCCATAACTGTTCTGATAGGATTCATAGGTAAAATAATACGCGTAGTCGTCTACGGCCTGATTGCCAAGAACACCATAGGTAGATCGGATTTTTAGGCTACCGACATGTTGTTTATACCAATTCATAAATACTTCGTCGGATGCCCGCCATCCGAGGGATCCCGAAGGAAAGAAGCCCCAGCGATTAGCTTTCGAAAACTTAGAGGAGCCATCGTAGCGAAAGCTAAATTCGGCAAAATACTTACTTGCAAAGTCGTATCCGGCACGACCGAAGATCGAATTGATACTATTTTGCAGTGTCCCATTTGGTGTTACACGGGCACTCACAGGGTCAATAACTGTTCCTGTGGTAGGTGTACCGAGGATAGGATCAGTAAATTTCATTTTCAGTTCGTTTTGTCGGCGTGTATAGGATTCGTTGGATGCTCCAAATAGACCTGATACATGATGACTGCCAAAAGTCCGGTCATAATCCAGGAGCAGCTGAAAGTTCAGTAAGGAAGCTTTTTCGTTAAAATCTTCCGTATTACGGTCTGAATTGACGTAGACCTGAGGTTGCGTGGCGTCCGGATTGGAATATAATGGCACCTGGATTCTACGGATAGAACGGTGATCGGCATAGATGTCCGCTCCGAAGATACCACGCAGTTTTAAACCTTCGAAGAGTTTTGCTTCGAGATTCAGGTTGATATTAAAATAGTCGTTATCGTTTTTGATATAGCCGCCTTCATTCAGTTCAGCCAAAGGATTTTGATCTGTCAGTGCATTGTTGACAAGATATTTTCCATTGTCAGCCTGCATGCGATAGTAGTAATAAGGCGGAAGTCTGGAAGCATTGATAATGGCACTTCCGGCCGTATTGCTCATGTTGTTGTTGCGTGTATAGGCTAAGATTGAGGTCAGTTTAAAACGGCCTATCTCTGTACTGAGGTTGCTCCGCAAATTGTACCGCTTAATGCCAAAGTCCTGTCCGACAAAGTTGCTGGGCTGATTGTAGAAGCCGCCTGAAAACAAATAGGAACTTTTATCGCCGCCCCCGGCCACACTGATATTATATTTTTGCTGGAAAGAGTTCTTCATGATTTCCGGCAAGTTCCACCGCTCGATATCCTGATGGGCATATAAGTCTGCGATAGCCGCTGGTGAAAACTGAGGATCCATTCCTGAGTTGGTCAGCGCAAGATTACGAAGGGTCGCATTTTCATATCCTGCAACCGGTGAAAATAAAATTTTGGGTTCTTGCACGCCCCACTGTGTGCCGACAGTCACTGCAGGCCGCTGATTTTGGCGTCCTCTTTTGGTGGTTACCAAAATAACGCCATTGGCAGACCTTGAACCGTATATCGCCGTAGAACCTGCGTCTTTCAATACCGACACCGTTTCGATATCATCCGGATTGATCTTATTGAGCGTTCCACCTTCTGTAATAATTCCATCGATCACCACCAGCGGTGCATTACTGTTTATGGTAGATATCCCACGAATATTGATATTCATCGAATTATCGTTGGGGTCCATGCTTTTCTGTTGGATGGTCAAGCTGGGCGAGGCTCCCTGAAGAGCTTGCGTTACATTGCCTACAGGTCGGTTTTCAAAAGTCTTCGCACTGATCTGATCAACGGCGCCGACAACACGCTGACGTGTCGTGGTACCATAGCCGATTACGATAACTTCTTCGAGCTGACTGTTGCTATTTTTCATGATTACATTGAGCTGCCCCGATCCATCGGTCCGCAGGGAGGACAGTTCCCCGGTCAATGCATCATAACCAACAGAGGAGAATATCAGGGTCGCTTTGGGCGAAAGGTTTGTGAGCGTAAATAGACCATCACCATTGGTGGTAGTACCTATAGATTCATTATCTTTGACCCGCACAGAGACATTTGCGAGCGGTTCGCCACGGTCATTGGTCACCCGTCCTTTTACAGGAACCTGATTTGGGGTCATCGTAAACGCCATCGGTGCGGACTTTATAGAAGCTTTTGGCTTATCATAAATGACCACAGTCTTATTATCCAACTGGTAAGACAATGGCTGATCTTTAAAAATCTGGTCCAATACATCCGACAATTGACGGTCCCTAACTTTTATGTCAACAGACTTCGCGTTTACCATCTGCCGTTCCGTGTACAGAAAATTATATCCCGTCTGGGATTTGAGTTCCCTAAATATTTTCTTAAGGCTCATGTTGGAGTATTCTAATGTTACCTTTTGTGCAAAGGTGGTAGCGCTAACCTGCATAAAAGTAACCAAGATAATTATGGTTGTCAATCGCATAATAAGCCATAGTTTACGGAATAGCAGATACGCTATCTCCTTTTTTCTGATATAATTTTGATACATTTGTAAGGTTTATTTGCAGTGTATTCGAGTCGTCCAAAACAGAAACATACTGCAGATTGGATAGTTAAATTTAATTGTCCCTAACGGCAACCGAGTCCCTTCAGGATCTTGGTTGCTTTTTTATACCCCCACCTTTGTGGCTATTCGTTTTGTCGTTTTTTGTTCATCGGTTCGTTTATTTAGGTTATTGTGTAATTAATTATTTACAGGATCATTACGGAAGTACATGTATTTTTTTTCCGTCTATTCTGAAATGTACGGCACCCGTTTTTTCGAGCAGGCTTAAGACTTTTTGAACATCATCAAAACGCGATATTCCGCCACCAAATTTCTCGGTTGTTTTTTTACCCTGATAGATGACCTCGACATTATACCAGCGTGCAACCTTGCGCATCACGCTTTCGATATCATCTTCGTCAAACATAAATTCGTTGTTTGTCCAGGCAATAACCGGAGCTGTATCTATTGGATGGGATTTTAGCACCCCATGCGCTGTAAGGCTCGACTGCTCTCCCGGCGCTAATAGCAATTTTTGATTATGGGAACTGACCTGCACACGACCCTCAAGAAGAGTAGTCTGTACCGCCGATTCGTCGGCATAACTGTTTACATTGAAATGAGTACCGAGCACTTTGACCTGCTGATCTGCTGCCTGAACAATAAAGGGCTGTTTGGCATCCTTCGCTACCTCAAAATAAGCTTCACCGGTCAGTGCGACAGTTCTGTCTTTCTGATTGGCAAAACTAACGGGATAGCTGAGCGAAGAGGCCGCATTGAGCCATACCAGTGTACCATCAGGTAGTTTAATCCGATAGGTTTCTCCTTTGGTTGTCGATAAGGTATTATGTTCGCTATCGCCTTGCGTCTTACCGCTGACCTCGTAAATCAGTTGGCCATCCGTTGTTTTAGAGATTCTTATGCCCGATTGTTCCAAAAGCCGACCATTCTGTGCTTCATGTAGACGAATCTGCTTGCCGTTGGCCAGCGTTAAGGTGGCGGATTGTTTTCCCGGCGATATTACATTTTGTGCAGCTTGCGGAGCTACGCTTTTATGTTCAACGGCAAAAAACCAGCGACCAATAAAAAACAGTCCAATAATAGCCGCTGCGATTGCGCCGATACGTTTCCAATCCCACAGCGATCTTGTTTTCGGTTTATTGATCTGAAGATGCAATTGGTCCCAGGTATTATCCAGTACAGCCAATAAGGTTGGATCATCCAACAGATGTTGATCGATGGGATCTTCCAAAACCTCCTGAATGAGTTCTTGAAGTAATATTTTATCCTTGCCTGATTTTACATAGGACAAAAACGCACGGGAATTTTCTTCGCTAAGTTTCCCCTGTATATACTGCCTTAGCGTATATTGAAGTGTTTTCTTTTCCACAATTGGTTACTCTCTTTTCAGCTAATACACTTCAGCGGTATAGATCATCTGCTCTGTCTGCAAATTTATTTTACTTTTTTTCTGTGCAATGAAAATTTTATGCGTTAATGCTGTTGGAGAAGTAAAAATGAAATAATGAGCAATGTGGATTTATCCAGGATCCCATGTTTCTCTTTTATATATTTCGTAGCTTTTACGATATGGTCGTTAATTGTAGAAGTCGATATACTCAATAAGTCGCTTACTTCGGCGTAGGTTTTGCCCTCAATTTTACAAAGCTTGTAGATCAGTTTGCGTTGCGGCGGCAGCTGGTCAATGGTCTGTGACAGCCATTCTTCATACTGCTTTTCATAGAGTTCCTCTTCGACGTGACTGTATAAGGCTGTATTGTGAAGGCTGAGATAGGCCTGAACTTGTTTTTCGAGGTTATTTCGTCGGATAAAATTATAGACAGTATATTTAGCGATCTGGAATAGATAAGATCGAAAAGACTGCTCGGGATCAATCAACTCCCGCTTATCCCATACTTTAATAAATACTTCCTGTAACAGTTCGACTGCATCTTCTTCAGACTTGACCATCTTACGGATGTTGAGATAAATACGCCCACTATACATACTGTAGACCTGCCGGAAAGCACGCTGGCAGCCGGAACGAAGGGAGATCAAGACAGACTTCTCTTCAGCGTAGTCGTATTTTTGTGTATCCATGGTCAAGTTTTACCCTTTCCTCGATAGCAAATATTGCTAAACGTTTATTGTATTTGGTTATCTATTTCCAATCTTAAAAGTTATGGTATAAACTAGTAAGGCTCATAAATTAGTGAGCGCCATACAAGATAACTACGTGAAGCACGAATATTTCATCATATTGCCGTTCCCCCTTTATCGTTTAACTTGCATAAGGACTATCTAAGATGGTTATATGCAAATGTACTAAAAACTAAAACGGTTTTGCCTATATTATTCTTTTTTTCCCAAGCAACCGTGTTATTCGTTAACTACATTTTTGGTTGCTGATCCGAAAACTAATTTTCTGAACAATAGTGCGAATCACGCTCATCACTTAATTCCGAATCGTTTGGAATGAAATAGGGAATCCTGTTATACCATTTGAAATAGGAGCTAAACAGTAGATTTTTCCGGATAGCAAGCAGGATCACATCGAACACAAACAGCCTTAATAACAAAGAAAGGAGTAGAAAGCTACTGCATTCTACTCCTTTTTAGCCTTTTCTAAAAGTGGAACTTTTGGCTGAAATTTAACGGTACTTGAGCGAACTGTTTTACAACAAAAACCCTCATTGCCAACCCATTAATACTAGTATGTACTGCTGTTGTATTTTTTTACTTCCACCAGTAATAATAGTTATGATTGCCATCGTATTCGAAACCGCAACGTGGATAGAGCTTATTACCTATATCGTTTGTCTTTTCAGTTTCAAGCATCAATCCGCAGGCTTCCGTATCGACGCACCATTGTTTTGCTTGGTTTATTAATACTACCGATAAACCGTGTCCGCGATAATCAGGATGCACAAACAGATCACTCAACAAATATTGCTTCGCCAGTTTAATATAATGGTACAATTTGTATAGCTGTACAAAACCAACAGCTTTATCATTTGCATATACCACAAAAATAGTGGATTGATCGTGAATCATTCGTTCCCGCACAAACTCTCTACATTGCTGGTAGTCTTCGTTCTGGCGGTAAAAAATCCGGTAAAGGTTAAATAGTTCTGCGGTTTCGTCTAATTCGTTGAGACCTACTTTTTTAATATTAAACTCCATTTTTTATGATTTTTATTGATGGTACAAAAATAGATGATAGTGAGCTGGGCCTAGTGGTACAGTTTATTAAAAAACTGGTGTTTCAGTGCTTAAAATTGGTTACAGCTTTCGATCTTACATTGATCCTAATTGTATTGAATGGGCTATCCGGGGCTTTACATGAATTACTCGTCTGCTTTTGACGTTATTGTACGCTGTTTATAATCAGATTTGAACATATAAAGCCCGAAAGCTCTGAATAGGCTCCCGGGCTTTTACAAGACTTACATTTGCATTAGCCGGTAACAATGCTGAAAAGAGGTTGTACACCAGCAAGCTTTAACTTTGATAAACTTCGTTTTCCATAGCTGAAAGTATGCCAGCCAGTTCTGCTATTTCCATTTCATCGAGGGACTGAATAGGGCTTTTAAATCCACCGCCACCTACTTCGAGCAAATCCAGACCTGCCTTTATGGAGCGTGGTAAACCTTTGGCGACAATAAATTTCAGCAGCTCAATCTGCTGGTAGAAAACCCTTCTCGCCCGGTCTAGATGATTTTTCTCAATGGCGTCATAAAGCGCTATGTTCAGTTCAGGTATCAGATTAGGCGCAGCGGTACACCAACCCCGTGCACCTGCAGAAAAAGCGGCCAAAGCCAGCGGATTCGAACCATTGAAAAAAGCGACTTCTTCGCCCAATACCTTTCTCAAATAATGCATTCGCTGAATATCTCCAGTGCTCTCCTTAATCATCGTGACGTTTGGAATCTCCAGTAGACGTTTCAACAATGTAGGCGACATATCCACGCCGCCCGTAGCCGGATTGTTATATGCCATAATAGGGATAGAAATTTTGGACGCCACTTTGTCGTAGTGCTTTACAATTTCGTCATCGGTAAGTTTCCAATAGCTCATTGGAATAATCATTACCGCTGTTGCTCCTGCTTTTTCGGCAAATCTTGCATGATAAACGGTTCGCTCCGTTGTAAGATTTGAAACCCCTACCAGTGTAGGCAATCTGCCTGCCACCTGTTGCATCGTAGCTTCCGTAATGGCTTCTTTTTCACCATCATTCAGATAAGGCATAACGCCAGTACTCCCCAAGGGAGCAATACCGTGTACTCCAGCTGTCACTAATCGCTCTACCTGCTTTTTAAACAAGGGAATATCGATGTGCTCGTTGTTGTCAAATGGTGTAATGGGATAGGCAATCACACCTTTAAATGGTACTGTGCTCATTGTGTAAATCTCATTTAAAAATTAAAAATCTCTTCCTTCTTCTTCACGGAGTGCTACTCCGAGGTTTTGAAGTTGTGGCGCATTTTCGCAGGCAATATACTTTGCTGGTTGGCTATCGCTCAGATTTTGGTGCTGATGCCACGCCCACGACGGAATGTAGACCGCATCACCTGCTTCCCATTCCACAATTTCATCTTCCACTTTTGTCCAACCCTTACCTTCGAGCACATACAAAACGGTCTCATAGGTGTGGCGATGTAAATGCGTTTTCTGTCCAGACAGTAAACCACCGATAGTCATACTCACATTCTTACTTGGCAGATCCACAAAGAATACCGGATGCTTTCTTTCCTCCGAAAATTGATTATGTACCCCAGCGTTCTCAACATTTTTATGGATAACATGTGATGGCTTTACATATGTTGGCCGGGCAAATGTTTGATGAAAATCTTTTGAACTGAATTGTTTTTGCTCTTCATGAATAGACTTCTTTAGTTCTGCAGCTGTTTCTAATTTTGCCATTACTGAAATTATTATTTGTTTTTTGCACTATTGCATGACAAAAGTATTGTATTTTTGGACTGTATTAATGATGCAGTTTTTACAAAAATTGATAGTCCAGATGTTACGCGATTGGAAGTTTGAAATACAATTAGATGAGAAATTGCGTAAGGCTGTTTACCTACAAATTGCCGATGCTCTAATAAAAGATATTCATTCGGGACGATTACATCCTGGTGATGCTTTACCCGGAAGCAGAAACTTGGCACAACTATTAAAAGGCAATAGGAATACGGTTGTAGAAGCGCTGAATGTACTGCTGATTGAAGGCTGGCTTGTTTCTAAGGAACGAAAGGGTACATTTGTCGCTGATACATTGCCTAATTTTAAAGATGGGCACAGTAGTGATAAGTTAACTGGAAGTATACAGCGTACTGCAAACCAGCATTATCATTTACGGTTTGATGATGGGCATCCGGATACTAAAATTGCTCCTATTAGTGAGCTAGCTCGCGCTTATCGTCAAATTTTCAACCAAAAAGCTAAGTGGCAGATGATGGGCTATGGCAATGAATTTGGAGATTTTGAATTTCGTAAAACAATTGTTCAAATGCTCAATCATCAAAGGGGGATGCAGGTAAACGAACATCATATCTGCATCACAAGAGGAAGTCAAATGGCGATGTATCTCACTTCACAATGTCTTTTTACTAAAGGCGACTATGTGATGATAGAAAACCCTGGTTACAAACCCGCATGGGAAGCATTTGAACATGCGGGGGCCACGCTGTTGCCAGTTAATGTAGATCGCAACGGTCTAATCATGGAAGAGGTGAGTCACTATCTGAAATCTTATAAAAAAATAAAGGCTATTTACGTAACGCCGCACCATCAATATCCGACGACGGCAACCCTGAGTTTAAAGAGAAGATTGGAATTAATACAGCTTTCCAACACCTATGGTTTTACTATTATTGAAGATGATTATGACAATGAGTTTCACTTCGGATACCGTCCGCTATTGCCGTTGTCAGGTTTTTCAGAACTAAAAAACTATGTATATATCGGTACGCTAAGCAAGGTAGTAGCCCCAGCATTGCGTATTGGCTATCTGGTAAGCAATAACACTGGCTTAATCAAAAATGCGGGCAGCCTGCGAAAAATAATTGATGTTCAGGGAGATGGTATTATGGAGCAGGCAGTGTTACAACTTATCAAGGATGGTACGATTAAGCGTCATATCAAAAAGGCAAGTCATTATTACAGAACTAAGAGGGATTTTATGGCGGGTCTGTTAAACAAACATTTCGCCGACAAAGCAACATTTACCTTCCCCGAAGGTGGTTTAGCATTTTGGATAGTTCCGAATAAGGACGTGGATTGGTCGTATGTTGCTGGGAAATTAGACAGCGTCGGAATTCAAATCATTCTACCCAATACTTATAGCCTCGATAAGCCGGTAACAGGCATCCGGTTAGGTTATGGATCACTATCTGAAAAAGATTTGGAAGAAGGAATTATCGCATTGTCGAAGGTGCTATAAGTAAATAGTCTCAATTGTAAACAATTTAAACTAACTTTGCTTTAAAAAGATCTTTACTTCAGTCCCTTGTCCAGGTTCACTGATTAAGTCTATCTTTCCACCCGCTTGCTTGACAATAGTATTTACCAGATAGAGCCCTACTCCGGATCCATCAACCAATTTGGTAGCCCGCGTAAATTTCTCAAAAATTGTTTGCTTATCCTCAGCTCCCATACCGATCCCATTATCCTTGACAGACACAACAATATAGTCACCCGCGATGAATGATCTCACTAGAATTTCCGGAGGGCGTGTCTCTGGGGTATATTTCACCGCATTATGGATTAAATTATAGAGCACGCTACGCAGCTTACGCCTTACGAAATTAAATTCCGAAACAGCTAAATCATCACGAATAATCGCATCGGTTTCTATAAGCTGCTGTGCTAAACTCAAACGTACGTCTTCTAAAATACTAGGAAGATCGACCAATTCAGATGATGCCTGATACTTTTGCTTTTCCCAACGACTTTCGGTCAGATCGTGAATTATTTTTTTTATCTCTATCAAGCTTTTTTCGTGATTTTGCATTAAAGGCAGGAATTTCTGGGAATTTTTATCCTTTACTTCCTTCATTAACCCAAATGTAAGGTTGAGTACTAATAATGGATTTTTGATATCATGGGCTAGCGTATCTAGCAGCAACTCATGCTCCAAAACGAGCCGTTCTTGTTCCTTAAGATCTTTCACCCTCGGAGTAATATCGACAAATGTAATAATCACACCGTTTGTCCGGTTCTCTTTACGAACATGATAAGGAAGTATATTCATCTGATACCACCTTAAATCTGTTGTCTGTATCTCTTTCTCCAGGATTTTACCAGTTGCCATAACGGTATTTATATTATTGATAAAAGTCGGAAATCGAAAATTTCCCCTTACATTTTCAAGGGACATTCCTATGAACTCTGGCTTAAGATCAAATTGCTTCATCGCTGGCGGAGTAAACTTCCTTAATATTAAGTCCGCATCCACAAATAATTGTGGGACGATGGTATTGCTAAAATAATTTTCCAGGTCTTCGTTGAGTTGAGTTAAGTCTTCAATTTTATTGTCTTTATTCATAGAAGCACAGTATATTTTACCCTTAAAAACAAGCTAAAATAGATATTGTTTTGACTTCCCTACCTATACAAAACCTGGTAAAAGGCCATTTATACGTCTTAACAGCATTTAGTGAGCAGTATTTTACTCAGAAGCAGGGTAGGAAAATTTATTTTTTTATTTTTCCAATAGCTGCTAATTTTACTGGTTGTTTATACAGAGCTGTATGGGGATTTCAATGAAACTTTCAGCCCTTTACTAATCTTTAATGACACTCTTGGTCTTATCCATAGTTGAACTGCGCCTTACCATAAACGTCATTCTGATATCGGATAACGCCACTTCGTCAATAATCTCAAAACCTTTTTTCCTATAAATTCTTACATTCAATGGATTAGCAGTTTCCAGATAGACATCTTTTCCAGAATTTTCGGCCTCAGTCAAAACAGGATCCAATAATCCTTTTGCCAAGCCTTTCCCCTGTCGCGAAGGCATTACACCGATACATGCCAAATATAAATATGGTTTTTGATCGCTTATGTGCGCATCCTTAAGTTTCAACAGCTTGAGTGAACGGAAAACTGTCGAAGGCCCCATATAAAGTAAGAACTTAAGATTTCTAAATAGTTGTGCCGCTGTTAGACGCGTTTTGTTTTGAGATTGCCACAATGCTACAGCATTTCTGGTTGGATCAATAAATATCTCGCCATTAATCAATGTTTCTTCTACGATATAATTTGCGAGAAAATAAATCTTTTTTTCAAAGTTTTTTTTTCCAATCATCCACTTAAAGCAAGGATCATCTACAAATGAACTACATATAACATCTACCACGCGGGCAGCATCTGTCTTATTTACTTTCTTGTTTTCCATAAATACAAAAAACTGAAATTAAAACACCAATAAACATGACAATTGTCAATAAAATCAGTAGACAGACGCACCTATAAATTGCGTCTAAATTTTGCCGCGAATCCTGCTCAAGGTTTCCACTTTAACGCCGATATAAGATGCGATATATCGGGTACTGACGGTAGAAATTAACTGTGGATAATGATCCATCAAAAATTGATATCGTTCCAAAGCTGTTGTATGCTGAATAAATCGTAAACGTTCATCTAAAAGAAGTGTGTAGGCAATAATTAGTTTTCTCTCCAACGCTAATAAAATAGTATTGTCTTTTTTCAACATATCAAAATCAGCTACAGAAATACGATAAACCGTCACGGGGCTAAGTGCCTTAATATAGTCGGTACTTTTGACTTTAAACACGGCTGTTCTAAAATCCGCTACAATATCTCCAGGAAAGGTGAAGCTTGTAACAACTTCTTCCGTGTCTCTCATATAATAGTTCACTAAGATTCCGGTCTCCACCACATAATAATACAAATTTCGCTGTCCGGGTGATAATAATAAGGTGTTCTTTGGAAATTTGACCAGCTCAACAAAATCTGCGATCTGCTCATCTATGGCGGTCTTTAGATCTTTCAGTACGGAGGTTGCATAATTTTTGTAAAGCATCATATATATAAAATCATGTGAACGAATAACCACATATGAAGCAAATAAAACGAAAAAGTTTTAAAGTCAGCTTATACCATCTTCGAATCATTCATCATCACGCTGCAGTGACGCTTCTATCGTGTCATAATAAAAGTTAAACCCCACACCCCTAATTTTCTCGTCACTGACGCGCGACCCCTGCAGTAGCATAGCCGCCATTTCGCCATACAATAGCTTTAACATAAAGGCAGGTACATTAGGTAAAAAGCTTGTTTTATCAAATGATTTGAGGAGGGAATAAGAAAAATCATTCATAGTAATATGTTGAGGAGCAACAGCATTATAAACACCTCGGAGATCCTCTTGATGGAGTATAAACTCGTATAAACGCCCCAAATCACGGATATCGATCCAAGGAAGGTATTGCTTTCCGTCGCCCACTGACACATTAATACCAAGTCTTGCCAACGGTGAAAGCTTAGCATACATCCCTCCCGCTTTACCCACGACAATACCCTTTCGCAATATAACAGTTTTGACGCCTAGGCTTTCAAACTGCCTTGCTGCCTTCTCCCATAACTTACAGATGTCTGCCAAAAAATCACTTCCGCTATTAGCATCTTCCGAAAATATTGTATTGGTTGTACGTGCACCGTAATAGCCAACTGCCGATGATGAAATGATTTTATCAATCGCAATAGCATGATGCTCGATGTATTTGTAAATTAAATTCAGTGACAACACCCGGCTTTCGATCAGCTCCAAACGCCGTTTAGACGTCCATCTCCCGGCGCTGATATTTTCACCTGTTAAATTAATAATGGTATCCACTCCCTCGAAAGCTTTAAGATCGATGTAGCTCTTTTCCAAATCCCACTTAAAAAACTTTGTTCCGCTCTCCTCAGGTTCAGCGAGAGACTGACGTGTTAAGACGTGTACCTCATAACCAAGGTCTGTGAGGTGGGAAACGAGATAACCACCTACAAAACCAGTACCTCCTGCGATCAAGATCTTTTTCATATGCTAGCTCGTTTAACCTTCTGTATTACCTGCGGAAGCGCGGCTTTGAACCAATATGTATAACGTGTGGGATGAACAGAAATATCCATTAAAATTTGCTCAATCGACCACCATTTAAAATCAGCGGCCTCTGATGGATTAGGTATTGGATCAGTATCGATACATCCTATGAACACATGATCATACTCATGCTCAATCAAATTATTTTCCACTTTAGCATGATAGATAAAGGAAAAAGAAAAACTTAATTCACAAGTAATGCCCATTTCAAAAAAAAGCCTCTCTTGAGCACTATCTAGGACATCCTCGCCAATCTGGGGATGCGAGCAACATGTGTTTGTCCAAAGGCCGCCCCCATGATATTTATCCAACGCCCGTTGTTGCAGCAGGAGTTGTCCGCTACTGTTAAAAATAAATATTGAAAAAGCACGGTGCAATAGTCCTTCTTTATGAGCAGCCAGCTTATCCATCTGACCGAGTTGTTGATCGCTTTCATCTACAAGGATAACATGATTTCTATCCATAGTTCTGTAATTTTAGAGAAGAGACAAGTGACTTTCTGCCTCGAAATTTATACTTCAATTTATAAATACGCCATTTTGTACCGTAAATAACTCTTTACTGCAACCAAGCCTTTTTGAAAATTCGGTATCCGAATCCGATTTTCTAAAATTTCTTTTGAAGATTTTCTACGAATCTTGGCAAAAAGTGATAGATAATATTTATAAGCTAAATAAACCCCAAACTTTGAAGATGCAGGCAGTTTTTTTATTCCCAAAAGCGCTTCCTTAAATTCACTGTGAATTTCATGCTCAATCTGACTTTTGATCGCATTATCAAAAACTGTCATATCCAAATTGGGAAAATACGTTCGTCCAAGAATATGATAATCCTGTTTAAGATCACGTAAAAAATTTATTTTCTGAAATGCAGATCCGAGTTTCATCGCATAAGGTTTTAACTCTTCATACTGCGCGCTATCTCCCTCCGTAAAAACTTGTAAGCACATGAGTCCCACAACTTCTGCCGAACCATAGATATATTCTCTATAGCGTTCGGCATTGTAATCGATCTTGGTCAGATCCATTTCCATACTATGAAGAAATTGACGAATCAGTTCAGGATCTACCGCATACCTGTGCACAGTTTCCTGAAAAGATTGCAATATGGGATTTAACGAAATTTTCTCTTCTAAAGCACAGTTTGTATCGGCATATAAGCGTGCTAAAAGGCGCTTTTTATCATAACCGTGAAAACTATCTACTATTTCATCTGCGAGCCGCACATAGCCGTAGATTGCATAAATACTATTGCGAATGCACGGTTTTAGTGCCAAGATACCGAGTGAAAAGCTGGTACTATATTTTTCGGTCGTTCTTTTGCTTACTTCATAAGCGAGCTCATCAAATAGTTTCTTCATGGTCTAATAATTTAGGATCTAACTGCACGCTAGAATGAATAATTTGAGATCAAAAAGTCGCTTTCATTTCACCTAGCTACCTCTATATGTAGAATATCCAAATGGACTTACAGTGATTGGAACATGGTAATGTTTATCGTCTTTTATCTCAAAAATGACTTCAATAAAAGGATAAAAGGTTTCCAGCTTTTGACTGATAAAATAGTTTTCTGTATAGAACTTAAGTTTATATATCCCTTTATTATCACCCTTTCCAACGACTAAAAAATTACCGATACGACCATTACTATCCGTTTCTTCACTGGCTATAGTAATCCATTCCTTATTCGGCATCAGTCTTTCCAAATCAACTTTGACATTTGGTGCGGGACTTCCTTTAGCAATATCCAAAATGTGACTTGACAATTGATATTTATTATTTTGTCCATATGCTGTAAATCCAAACAACATACAAAACAGCATGATAAAATAGTTATTAATATTCATATCTATTTATTTAAATCTCTTTCATTACTCAACTTATTTACCTCAGATACGGCTTAATCAATGCCCACACCCTCTAATCAATTTGCAATAACATCCATTTATTACTCAACTCGATTTACAGCCTATAGTGAACGAATCATTCGCTGGCATGATCACGGCTCAATCTAAATAGACCATAAATATACCATTATTGTTTAAATAAATTTAAAAAACACTTTTTTAAGTTCAAAAACAAACTAAAACAATAAATAATGCTAAACCCAATATTTTGTAATCTTAATCTTCGTATACATTATCATGCGCTATAATATAAAGCTGCTGATACTACTTAGAAATGGCATAAGACTTCAATGAATTTTATTACCGTTATTTTATTAGTCATAAAGAAGTTCTTAAAATTCTTCTTCAAATATAGTTTATTAAAACTCCAATTTAGTATTAAAAAATACTAAATTAACGAGTAAATTAACAGTAAAATGGTTGAAGGCACATATTCTACCTCTAAATCATTATAACAACATGGCTAAAAAGACCAATATACACTTAATAATCAATAGATTATACAATAATAAACTAGGGAATACGTATCTAATAAAAAGATTAAGCCAAGCCTAATCTTTTATTAAATACTGTTCGAGATGGCTCACTTCTTTCTTGTCAATCAAAGTATGGTGATGATGATCAAGCTTTGCAAGTAATATGATCAATAGATCACGTTCTGCACTGGAAAGATTTCCAGTTAATATATTACCTACAATTTTCATTTTAGGTAGCACCTTAAATAATTCGGCTCGCCCTTCATCGGATATACATATTGGTTTAGCTCTTTTATCAGAGACTTTGGGTGCCTCTTCGATTAAACCAAGTCGCATTAATCTTCGAATGACTTCAGTACCCGAGGCCTTTTCGACAGCATTTTTTCGAATCAGTTCTGTTTGAAGAAGTTTGTCATAAGAAAATAACACCATTAAGAAGGTAAAGTCTTCTGGAGACTGTAGATGAGTCCCTTCAAATGCCAGTTTGATATAATGTTTGGCATAACGGTTCATCATCAAAAGTAGTTTTCCTAAATCTTCTGCTGGAACGTCCCTATCTTCTACAAGCGCATGTTCTCCCCCGACTTTTCGTGTTTGAGTCATCCCAATCGAATTTTTGAGATACATGTATTTTAGGAAATCATCAAGTGTGCCATTTGCTGATTCATTGGTGCAGTAATCTTCGAGCTCTTCAGCTATTTCGATCAAAAGATCTTTTCTTATCATCACGACTTTCTCTTCTTTACAAATGAAAGAATTTTATTGCGAAAAAAAAATTAAAAGGCACGTGTATCTAATGTAACCATGAGCAAATTGGCGTGGAAGCTCAATCGTCTACTCGCTTTTCACCGATAACGATGTCGCCAACAATGGATCTTAAATAGCCTTCATAAGCAATATTCAATCCCTCGATGATTGTTGTATCGTGTGCGTCAATATCGCCCAGTATTTTCTTATCATCATAGTTATTTCCAACAATGGCTAAGGAACAATGTTGGCTTTGTAATGGAAAAAGTCCGACCCCTATTATTTCCTCTCCAAATTTAACAAACCAAGTTTCTTCACTATGGTCTGTAGTTGTGTTTGGTATATGTATGGCCTGCTTCAGGTCTTCACACTGAATAATATCAAAATTCATCTTGTTTATCTATTTAACATAGATAAGACAGCTTGAAATGGAATATTGTTTTTTGAAACTTAAGAATAGACTATATTAGTCGATTAAGGAGATAATTACGCTATTTTAAGTCGATACGGCTGCCTTGAGTTTACAGCCGTACCAACTAAATAAAAATTAGGTCTTAACTATAGGATTTTAGAGTGCACCTATAAACTACTTAGCAAAAATTTCAGCTAGTTTTTTATCTAATTCTTCACCACGCAAATATTTAGCAATGATTTTTCCATTTGGATCAACCAGGAAATTCATAGGAATAGCCTTGACATCGTACATTGCTCCAGCTTCGTTTTCCCATCCTTTGAGATCCCCCACCTGTTTCCAAGTCAGCCCATCATCTTGAATAGCTTTTAACCATTTTGCTTTATCCGCGGCCTTATCCATGGAAACGCCTAGAATTTCAAAGCCTTGTTTCTGATATTTCGCATAGGCTTTTACTAAATTTGGATTTTCACGACGGCACGGGGCACACCAAGATGCCCAAAAATCAATGAGTACATACTTTCCACGGTAGTCTGATAACTTGACCGGTTTACCGTCCACATCGGGTTGTGTAAAATCTTGTGCTTCTACCCCTTCGCTTGTTTTTTTAACCAAAGCGATACGCTTAGCGAGATCCTTTCCGAGGATAGAGTTCTGTAAACTTGGATCCAATGTGCCAAATATTTTTTCGGCTTTGATGGCATCAAATTCGGGCGGTAATGTGGAGTTGAAAGCCATCAACGCCATGTAGCTTTTGGGATTTTTGGCGACGTAATCCAATTTTGCATCTATTGTCTGCTGTTGTATCGCATTAGCCCGATCCTCTAGGGTTTTGATATATTTGGGATCTTGTTGGTCTGCGAGCGATTTGGATTTATACTCATTTTCAAGTCCCTCATACTGATCATATATTGGTTTCAGCATGGCATTAACGCGTTCATTTTCAGCATTCAAAGGCGATCCAGTTATTTTCGCATGTTTGATAGAATCTGCAGCTGCGAATTTGATCGTTGTTCCTTCTATCAAAAATGCTAATATATCCTGCTTAGGTGGTTTGGCGGGATCAAAAGGAGCATTATCGTGGATGATACGCAAATGTGCTTCCATCGGTGAAGGAATGCTTCCTTTAAACTCAAATTTACCGTCTTTCATATCTACGGAATCAATGCGTTCTTTTCCGTCATAGTTAAGACGAAGATAAGCTTTTGCAGGTTTGTTTAGTTTACCTACAGTTCCTTGTAAAGTATAATTTTGTTGCGCATATCCCAAAGCTGGCAATATGCAGGCTAAAGCTAAAGCCCATTTTATATTCTTCATATTGATATAATAATTATTGTACTATTTTAAAATCTATTTAGACACTTTCGTCACGCCTTTTTTTATGCTTTGCCCAACGATATTTGTCTGTAAAAGTTGTTTATAAAGCTTATCATCACGAAGGACTAATAAGGCCTCCCTGAAGCTCTTGTTAGACTCATTTCTGACACGTGCCATATAATCGCCACCGGTGTAAAGCAAAGAAGCAACCTTTGCTTTAAATTCAATATCAATGGCATCATGAGCGTCTAGATGACTTTCCGGCGGGATAGTAATGGATCGCTTATGTGCTCCGGCAACAAGTTGGCGGTGAACTTCTTTAGGGACTTTAAAGCGGGAATTAAATGCATCAAAGTTCGGATATGCACTCAGAAGCGCTGTACGATTCTGCTGCACAAATTCAATCCCTCCTTTAGCGACAATACCGTTGTTCATCAGCTGCGCCATCCACGTGCTATATTCATTGGTATCGATAGGCACAAAACGGTCCGGCATAATTCCGCCGCCCCCATACACCGTTCTTTTATTTCCCAATGTGCTATACTTTAAGGAGTCTGGAAAAGAAATATGTCCTTCTTCCAGCAGCTCTTTGGATGCCATACGGCGATTAAAATCCTGAAAATAATCTTCCTTTCCTTTTGTGTAGGGTTTTTGAATCGACCGACCGGAAGGGGTATAGTAACGTGCGCCGGTAAGCTGCATTTGTGAACCATCGGATAATGGAACGGGTTTCTGCATTAACCCTTTTCCAAAACTGCGCCGACCGATGACCACGGCACGATCCCAGTCCTGAAGTGCTCCTGTAACGATTTCACTGGCTGAAGCCGTGGACTCATCAATTAGGACGACCAATTCCCCATCATAAAATTGACCATAACCACCAGTGAAGTAGTAATCTTTTCCGCCTTGGTTTGGTACGGAATAAAACACAATTTTTTCTTTGGGCAAAAACTCGTCAGCGACACCAATAGCAGATTGCACATACCCGCCGCCATTACTCTGCAAGTCTAGGATCAATTTTTTCATACCCTGATCTTTAAGACTCTTTAAGGCAGCATCTATTTCCTGACGCGTAGTCTGATTGAAAATTGAAAGGGAAATATAACCAATCTGATTGTCGACCATATAACTTTCGCGAACAGATCTCTCCAGTATATTTTCACGAATAATACTTATCTCCTTACTTTCCTTGCTTCCCGTAGACATTATTGTTAATACCACTGGCACATCTTTTTCGCCACGCAATTTTTCCATAATCTCGCGGTTGCCCCATTTTTCCCCAACGATGCTCTCGCCATCGATCCGGAGTATCTGATCGCCCACACGTAATCCTGCACGCATGGCTGGCCCATCAGCATTTACTTTAGAGACGAAAGTTTGCTCATTGTCTTTTAGGAATTGGATGCCAATTCCAGCGAAACTTCCACTCATGGCCACATTCATCTGCTCCGCTTCCTCACGACTAGTGTACCGTGAATGGGGATCTAAATCCGATATCATCGCTCTGATCGCTGCATCCACCAAATGCTCTTCATTGACCTGGTCGACATAATTCTGCTGAATAAGCTTCAGTGCCTCTTCAAATTTATATTTTGGATTCATCTGCGCCTGCAGCGACAGCCCCACACCAAGCATTCCCACGAGTAAGCTCGTTGCTTTCCTATTCATATTGTATCTTGATTTAAATCTATTTTTCGTTTTTAAGGATTTCAATCGCAAGGGATAGTTCATCCATCAATTTGCTGGGACTTCCTGAATACCCGCCTGAGCAATAGCGCACACGACCATTTTTAACAATGATCTTGCGCGGAATGGATGAATCGCCAAATAAAGGAACCAACTGCTTGAATAACAAATCCTGCTCGTTCGTCTTAGGATTGACACTGTCATGCAATAAGTTGAAACGGAACCCTTCCCCACGAACATAGTTGACAGACTTATCTTTATAGTTTCCAGTCTGCATGGTTCCTAGCATATATATCGCAACCTCTTTATCCTGTGCATATTTGTCAACTAGAAGCTGCATTCCCGGAAATGCCATGATACATGGTCGACACCAAGTAGCCCAAAAATCCACAACAACAATTTTATCTTTCCAGTCTTCTGGTGTGATAAATAGTCCTTCAGCCGTTTCCAAACGAAAGTCGGGCATCGGATGATTGACCCAGTTATGGTCTACATAGGCTTGCATTGCGGCTTTTTCTTCATCCGATTTCAATCCCGCCAGATAAGCTTGGTACCCACTTTCATCATTGGGGTGTCCTTTTAAGTAAATTGATTTTAGTTTATCAAACATCCGCGGAGTCATCGCATTGTAACGGGCACTCATTTCCAGTAAAGGTAAAATTTGCTTTTCATCATTGAGTCCCTCCAGTACTTGTAGATTAATTTCGTTAAGATCCGCATTACTGTATTTGCCATCTTCAGAGAGCAGCAGAAAATATTTTCGCGCTTCCGCATATTTTTTAAGATCGTTTAACAAAGAAATATGCGTAAAAAGACGGTCATCCAAATTTTTCACTACATTGGAATCTGCCTGAACCTGACGATCAAAATCATCTTTGTAGGAATTATCGCCACGGCGAGCAATCATTTTGGGTAGGATTGCTTCAGACACTTGATAGAGGCTATCTTTACCGACCATTTTAAACATATAGGCACGCATAATATTCCAGCGCATCAACTCATTTCCTGTTCTAAAATCGAGATCATCGTATAACTTAGCAAACTTGTCGAGCTGTTTGGTTTCGAAGTATGCCGATCCTAGTCCGCGGTATATCGCATAATAAATAAATCCCTGAGCATTGGGACGCTGGCGCCACTGCTGAACAGGAAAACGTTGTAAAAACTTTTCATAGGAAGTGATTATTTCAGCGTTACTCGGATTGCCACTCATCGTATTACTATAAGCAATAAAACGAGCTGTCGCTCCACTTGGGTAATCCGTATTTACACGCTTCTCGATCAATTGTATCACTTCAGTGTCTTTTAGTCTTGAACTCGCAAACGAATAAAGCTGACCAAGCACTTCATCGCTCAAATCTTTTCTTTGTAATTGCTGCGTGATCAGTTTTTGGGCATATGCAGGAAAAGCATCCCCCAAAGCCAATTTTTGTAAATTCATAAATGACTGAAAATAGCGAAGGTGTTGTTTACCTGATAAGGCAAACTCCTTATCCGCTAAACTTTTCATATAGTCAGCAGGCATCGCAGCCGGCTGCGTATTATAGTAAGAAAAAATTCCCCCGCCGGCGATCTCAGGCTGCTGGAAAGCAGCTTCTCCAAGAAAGGCTCCCGGTACTGCTTTTCCTTTTGCATCACTTAAAGCTACCGCATAGCCCCGATCCTGATTGTTATCTATTACGTCGGGATGATCAAATTCGCCCTGATAAAATTTTACAGCAATAAAAGCTGTTGTCGATTTGACAGGCAGCACTACTGTCCATAGCCCTTCTGCATTTTTTTGCATGGGAAGACTAATTTGCCGCCATGAAAAATCTTCGAATAGAAAGCAGGCCGCATTTATCGCATCACTAAATTCGAGGTCCTTATCTTTGGCATTGTATAGCACTTGAACAGGTTCAGATGTGCTAGGTTTGGATGGTTTGAAAAGACTGCTGTCAAATCGAGGCTGCGCATACAACACAGCCTGGACAAACAACAACACTAAAAAAATTATCTGCTTTTTCATCTTAATTATATTACATTGGTCTTTGACCTATTTCTGGATTGAGCTGTAAATATTTATTTGCTACTGGATATACATAGCTGGCACTATTAATTTTGAGCGTGTAGTCTTGATTTATAAATTGCCTTTTAAATTCTTTCGCCAACTTAGCATCGAGATTGAACCGACGCATATCCAGCCAGCGTAAACCTGTTCCGAAAAACTCGCGACGGCGTTCATCGACTATAAGCTGGAGTGCTTGATCAGCAGAGTTCGCCACTAGAGGTGTAAAATCCTGTTGCTTGAATCGCTTTGCGCGCAGCTTGTTAACAAATTCCATTGCTGTCGCTGTATTTCCTTTTCGCGCCTCAACTTCCGCTTTGATAAGCAACATTTCAGGGACAGAAGGGCCAGCATTAGGAGCACCGGCCATTACGTTCATTTTTTTTGAGCGCAATGCGCCACTTGGCATCTGACCGGTACCAGCTTGCATATAAACCGTACGTCGAAGATCTTTCGTGTCAAATAGAGAAACAAGCTCGGGATTTAATTGTTGATCAATCATTTGTCCCACCTGCTTTAAAAAATAGGTTTCAGGATGATTGAACGGAAGAGGATATCCAGCTGCCGATGTAGCGAACTGTTGTAAATCTAAAAGTGTTGCATTGTATTGAAGGGCTGCATCTGCATGCTTAGCGGCCAAATCGAAATTACGCATATGAAGATGTACAATCGCCAACAATGCTTCTACAGCTGCTTTATTGGGATGCCTCTTCGTACTCGCGGTTGTCGGAATATCAACCAATGCTTCGTCCAAATCCTGAAGTATCTGCGCATACACCTGGCCAAGTGATGCCCGCTTTAGCGAAGCAAATAAATCAGGTTGTAAAAGCAGTGGTACCCCCATTGCGTTTCCCGCATTCTGCGGGTTATAAATATCTCCATAGAGATTAGCCAAAACGAAATAAGCATATGCTCTTTGGATTTTCGCCTCTGCCAAGAGTGCACGCTTCTCCTTCTCTAAACCATCCTGACTTTGCATCACTCCAGCAATGACTTCATTGGCCGTATAAATCTGTTTATAAGGCCTTGACCAGTTCAGATCTTCTGCGTTATCCGGCACAAGTTGAGAGGACCAAATGTAAGGCCACGCGTCACTTTCCGTTTGTTGTTGCTGGTATGCCAGGTTAGCGAAAGTGACATCATCACTAGATAATATTGGTGCACTAAAAGTAGGCGAAAATACCGTTGAATTGTTTAAGAGATAAGCATAATCTGTAGTATACTTCAATTCCCTACGATTATACTGCTCGACTTCCACATATTTACGGCAGCCCTGCATAACGGCTGTCAGCGCAAAAATCGATGCAAAAAAAATATATTTTGTTTTCATGCTGTTATTTTTTAAAAGGTGGCGTCAATGGTTAAGAAAAAATTCTTGGTAGGCGGCAAATTATTATAGGAATTTGCGCGTACATAAAGGGGATCAATTCCTAATTTATTTGCTTTCCAAAGAATACCTAAATTTCGTACGGCTGCATTTACACCGACAGATTTAAACGGTGTCCGCTTAAGCGAAGTTGATGGTATACTATATCCTAATGATATTTGTTGAAAGCGTATATGGCTAGCATCAATAACCATTACCTCGGAATCTCTAAACCTATTATAACTATTTGTATTTATATTTTTTAAGCCCGGGACATTTGTTGTTGCTTCATCACCCGGATTTCGCCAACGCGCTGTCTGCATCTTGTTTGTGTTTAGCACGCCATAGAAAGTACCCTGGTATTGTGGATAATTACCAAATGTTTCCAGACGTTTGACATTTCCCAGATCGTAGTTAATACGAAAGCCAAGATTAATCCCTTTATATGAAAATGTATTCATAAAACCACCAAAGTAAGGCGCCGTTTTACGTCCCATGTACACGAGATCTTCACGAACAAATAAATTTCGTCCTCCCTGCGTACTCTTTACGATTTCACCATTGGCTTTGGCGATTTGTGACTGTCCTGTCTCATCGAGGCCGGCCCACTTATAGCCGTATAGGTAATCCAACGGCATCCCTTCTAGTAAAGAACCACTGATGTAGTGACTAATATCTTTTGCTATTAAACGTGAATCCGTAACTTTATTGGTATTGTAAGAAAAATTAAGGATGGAACTCCATGAAAAGTCTTTCTTGCGAATGAGAAGTCCCTGAATACCCAGATCGATACCATTAGATTGCATCGTTCCACCATTAAATTGGAGTTCTGTCCATCCATATGTCGCATTATAAGGAAAACTATATAGGATATCACGCGTATGTTTTTTATAAAGATCAAATGCGATGTTTAATCTGTTATTGATCAAACCGATATCAATTCCGTAATTTTGTGTATACACTTTTTCCCATCCAACCTCGGGATTTCGTGGCTGCGATATTGACGCCGGTATTTCACCTGTTGCATAGTCAGCCCCTTCGACGTTGATGATGGTAACGTTAGATCCGCCCTGTGGCACTGTACCGCCGACACCATAGGTAATACGGAGATTCAGGGCGTTCAGCCAATCCAATTCTTGCATAAAACGCTCGGATTTGATATTCCATTTGGCCCCAGCAGACCAGATTGGTTTAGCTCGCTTCGATCTGGAAATACCAACTAACGTAAGATCGTCAAAACGTGCACTTGCAGACAAAATGTACCTATCTTTAAGAAATGATAATGCGCCATTGGAATAGTAAGACATCTTGCGTAGGTTAGCTCTACTAATGCCATCCGAACCTGTAATCGACTGCTGCCAGCCCTCGATACCCATAAAGCTACCAAGTTGATTATACGGAGCGATTGAATAGGTATCTTCGTTAAAACCATATCCCGTTTGTGATGAGCTAAAACCGGTTTCAGAACCAATCTCTGCTCCTGCGAGAAGATTTAAACTAACGAAGTCACCCCATGATTTGTTGACATTACCTTGCAAGCGAATATTGTACTGTGTGGCATTTTGGTCTCGCAATGCGATTCTCCCGCCTTGTACAAAATTTCTGGTGAACGTATTATTTTGGAAATCAACAGTAGAATAATAATTTAAAAAGTCACGCATCGAATAACTTTTTAATTCGTCAAGATTTCGACTGTTCGCAATGGTACGTTGAAGCATACCTGACAGGCTGATGTTAGCCCAGCTAGTCACTTTGGCGTTGAGATCAGCATTGATTCTTATCCGATTGTCTGCCGTGGTATATTTGTTGTATTCCAGTTCATCTACTGGGCTATAGGTCCAGTCGTATAATCCAATCTCTTTTAGATTTGCTGCTACAGACTCTGTAAAACGCAATGATCGCCGATTTCTACTCCCATCGGGGTTAACCAACAATTCGTATGGCCGTAATCCCTCAGTCGAATTGCCGATGGAGTTTGCCGCAACTTGATTAGCAATCGTATTCGTATAATTATAATTCAATCCCGTTGTCAAACTTAATCGTTGATTTAAAAAGTTTGTCGATAAAGTTGAATTCATAAAAAAGGACTGGGCCTGATTGGACCGGAATACGGGAACATCCTTTGCGTAGCTGCCCGAGAATGCATAAGTTGTCCTTCCATTTCCACCTGAAAGGGAAAGGTTATGCTGTTGGGTCACTGCATTCTGTAGCAAGTATTTGCGAATTTGGCTAGTATTGTCAATTTGACCTAAACGATCGAGCTGTTTAGCTAATTCATCATCGCTGATCAATCCTTTTTTATTTTTATACATCCATTGAACCGCTTCACTAACAGGCTCATTGGTATTAAAGGGTAGCCAATCCGAATTCCACACTTCCGGATCAGCTATCCAACCGTAACCAAACATCTCCTTTTCAAAATCGATATACTGTGCAGTGGTCATCCGATCCAAGCTATTGAGATCAGCTGGAGCAGAAATACTGAGGCTGGTATTATATGAAATGACGGGTTCGCCGATACGTCCTTTTTTTGTTTCAATGACGATAACACCATTTGCAGCCTGCGCACCCCATATGGAAGCTGCTGCCGCATCTTTAAGTACGGTAATACTTTCGATATCTGCCGGATTTAAACGACTCAATATGGAATTGCTGGCAAATTGCGTGGTATTTTTTACCAAGTCCTGATCGATCGCCGGAAAGCCATCGATAACAATAAGTGGACGCTTAGAATTACCATCTGTATTGAAACTATTTACTCCTCTAACGGTGACTGAATTCTTCACTGGGTCAACCTGTACGCCCGGAATCATGCCTGCAATGCGGTCCAAAAGATTAACGGATGGCACTTCCTTCAACTGTTTAGCGGTAATTTGGCCAAACGCCCCAGTTGCACGATCTTTTGCAATTTTTTGGTATCCTGTCGACACAACTTCAACCTCATCCAGTTGATTGTTAACCGAGCCCAGGGTGACATTGATTTGTGTATCGCTGCCGATGACCTTTCGAGTAGGCTCCATACCAACATAAGAAAAAATAATTGCCTCTGCTGGATCCTTCAGGCGAAGGGTATAGCTTCCATCACTACTTGTGGTTACACCCGATCGTACGGCATAGCCATCCGGTATGACAGTAACACCAGCAAGTGCTATCCCGTTATTGTCTTTGACCTTGCCCGTAATGACTTTCCAGAAGCGGTCGTCCCCATCATTGTCACGTTTACCCCGCGAATCTTTTATAATCGTGAAATAATTGTTCTGTACATAAAGGAATAAGAAGTTGTTTGGATAAAGAAGTTCTTTTAATACGGTCTCCACAGGAAGCCTTTTGTTTTTTGGAATATCCTCACTGTTAACAAAGGCATCCCGGATCAGCCCCTCTTCATAGGAAAATTTAGTTCCGTAGATCCGGGTAACTTCGCTAAGAGCCTGACTGAGACTCGCTCTTTTTTGCGCAAAACTACCCGTGGTACTCAGCAGGCAGACAATAGGCACAAGTAATTTAGTTTTCATAAATTTCGATTGATAAGTGCTCGTTTTTTAATTAGGTTTTATTATTATTTGTTTGTTTTTCATTTCGATGTTTACGTTCATGGTATGTTTGATAACAAAGAGGATGTCATCTACTTTTTTGATTGGTATAACACCTGTAAATCGCTTATTGAGCAATGTTGAATCTTCTAGTACAACTTGATAGCCATAGTTATCTTCCAATACATCAACAATATTTGCTAAGCTGTTATGTTCAATACTGAGTTCACCGCGCGTCCAGGATAGCACCCTATTAGCATCGTTAGTAACAACCTGATTTGCTTTTGCCGATGTATCATAGACGAACGTCTCTCCTGGTTTTAGGAGACGATCTTCACCGTTTTGTCCCTGAATACGGACACTTCCCTCAAACAGCGCGACTTCAATACGCCCACGACGGTCCTTTACATTAAACTTTGTCCCCAAAACAGTTAATGAAAGGTCGCCCACATGTACAACAAAGAAGTCGCTTTCGCGCATGCGATTTTTAACGGCAGTATGCTTTACCTCAAACATCCCTTCTCCTTCAAGCCAAACTTCGCGCGGTTTATCCGTTTTCCAACTTCGCACGTATGAAATGTGAGAATTACTATTTAGTCTGATGATAGAAGAATCCGGAAGGGAAAGGATACGTTGCTCACCGAAGGCCGTAGTTGTTTCTTTAGTCCCAAATTGGCTAACATCATATACCACCATTGTAAATACCAAGATGGCTGCTGCAGAGGCTGTCCACCGTAACAAAGTGCGTACAATCCGACTACGTTGTTTTTTACTTTCGTAAATTGGAATTTGTGCTTGAATCCTCGCCCAGCGCTGTTCACTACTTAAGGTACTTTTTGCAGTGGTCTGATTTTGGATCAATAAGACCCATGTTTTGGCAAGAGCCATTTCATCCGAAAGATGTGGATAATGAAGAATAAGTTCAGACCAAAAATCGGTTGAGGCGTCTGCCGGCATTAAAGCCGCTAATACAAAATCCTCATCCGCAAAAAAATCTGCTGACTTATAATCTTTATATTTTGATAATCGAGAGTTCATACTGTTTTATATAGGTTACACCTCTCGACAGAATTTTACCCCAATAAATTATATTTTTTTTAAAAAAAACAGAATTCCTCAACCAAATCATCATTAAACAGCGTTAACAAGGACTATGATTGTAAATACTGCCTATTATTTATTCGAGTGAAATTTGAAGATAGGTGAAAAATTTAAGGATAGCGTAGCGTGTTAAGTATGTGCAGTAATACCAATAAACCAAATGCACCAAAGTGTTTTCTCAAACTATCGAGAGCCCTATAATACAATTTGTAAGTATCTTTAGTAGAGAGTCCCATAATTTCGGCGATTTCGTCATAAGGCAATTCATCAAAAAACCGGAGATGTATAACTTCTCTTTGGCGTGTTGTCATCTGCTGAAGTGCTTGATCAAGCTTATCTCTAATTTCCTGCGCACGCTCTTGACGTATCATACTGAGATCGTGAGGTAATTCGATGGTAAAGGGCAAATAATCGAGGGAAGATTGAGCAACATCTGCCCTTCGCAGCGATTGTTCTATTTTCTTGATCAACGTCCTTCGAAACGCTTTAAAAAGATAGTTCTTTACAGCAACATCCGCACTTAAGGTATCCCTATTGCACCATAGTTTTACAAATAGCTCTTGAATACTATCTTCGATGATTTCTTCGTCTTGCGTAAATTTAAATCCATAATTGAACAACAGGTGGTTGTAGCGTTCAAAAAGTATTTTGAACGAAGGTTCATGTCCAACTTGAAACATTTGCCAAATCTGTTGATCAGAGTTCATTTATAAATTTGAGCCGTTTTTGCTTTTCAGTTTAAGTAGATAAAATTTAATTCAAATCTAGCAATTTTTTTCGATCAATCTAATCATTGATTAGATATGCATAGGCAATACTAGGTATACAAAAATAAGAAATACATATTACATCAGTATGCAATCAGGTAAACATGCCCCTATTTATCGATTTGCAATTGGTCGGGAACTGCCTATGCTATCGCATGACCCTAGCTATACATATTTCTGTCGCTCATTAGCGTCATTTCGTCTCATATCGCTAAAGGAACTTTTTTAGACCGATAAATTTGAACCGTAATCAGATTTAAGAATGAATAGAAAAGAAACAATAGAACAGATCTCAAAACTATCCCAAGTATCAGCCCCTGAATGCGAAAGAGTCCTGGATGCACTCGAAATCGTACTCAGCCAAAAATTAGCGCGAAAAAAGGGGCTTCGACATAGCTTCGATTTACTCTATAAAATTATGGAAAAATTAAAGGATAAAATCGTCATTATATTCTTGTTCACCTTAATTTCTACGGCTGTTCATGCTCAGATTCCCCCAACACAAAAAATAGGCGGGGTCGTTACAGATCGATTGTCCGGCCAACAGCTCGCTGCCGTATCTATCCGAGTGTTGGAAAAACCAGGTTTGGTTGCAATAACCTCCGATAAGGGTGAATTCGTTTTGCCCAATCTTCCAGTCGGACGATATACCGTACAGGCTTATTGCTTAGGCTACGAGCTTACAGTGATTAAAGAGATTATGCTAACTTCTAAAAAAGAGATCGCATTAGAAATTGCAATGGATCCGACGCATTACGTATTGAAAGACGTGGTAGTGGCAGCCAATAAGGAAAGAGCTTCAAATAAAATGGCGCTGACTGGAGGACGTTTACTTCGGATTGAAGAAATGAATCGCTATGCTGGCGGAATGGATGATCCCGCCCGTCTGGTTAGTTCTTTTGCCGGGGTATCTTCAAGTCTTGGAAATAATGGCATCTCAGTACATGGGAATGCACCAAGTATGCTTCAGTGGAAACTTGAGGGAATAGAAATACCGAATCCAAATCACTTTGCAGATATAGCGACTTTGGGCGGCGGCATACTGACTTCATTGAGCACAAATGTTTTAGCCAACTCGGACTTCTATAATAGCGCCTTTCCTGCAGAATATAACAATGCCGTATCAGGGGTATTTGACCTTAAATTGCGGACAGGAAATAATCGGAAACATGAACATGCCTTCCAGGCAGGGTTATTGGGCTTCGATTTCGCTTCGGAGGGACCTTTTAGTACGAATAATGATGCTTCTTATTTGATTAATTACCGCTATTCTACAACAGGCTTAATGAGCAAACTTAGCACAGGAGAAACTAATGGGCAGTTATTGGACTATCAGGATCTAAATTTTAAATTAAACTTTCCGAGTAAGCATAAAGGAACATTTTCAATTTGGGGAAACGCATTAGCCGATAGGTTCCGTACAAAAAAAGAATCAGAATCAAGCTGGAAGTATATGGATGATCGTAAATCCTCAAAAACAGACCAGATGTCTGCAGCAGCCGGCATTACCCATCGCTATTTTTTTGAGAATGGAGGAGTTCTTCGTACCACTTTGGCCACTACCCATTCAACTAATAAGGCAACCGAAGATATCTTCAACGATAGTACCGAAATGCCCTATTTAAATTTAAGAAACCGCTATACCAATGTGATTTTAACATCTTCCTTTGATAAAAAATATGCGGAGAAGTATAGCAATAAAACCGGCTTTACGGTAACAAACATGTATTACAACACCCAGCTGGATAGTTCACCTTTTGTAGGAAAACCATTGCTGGCAATTTCCGAAGGAAAAGGGACTACCACATTGCTTTCAGCTTACAGCAGTTCATTAATTGAATTTAACCAAAAAATCTATGTAACATTAGGGCTCAATGCACAGCTATTAACCCTGAATAACCATTGGACGGTTGAACCACGAGCTGCTATAAAGTGGTCTTCAGGACCTAAAAGCTCGATTGCCATGGCTTATGGCCTACATAGCCGTATGGAGAAGATGGACGTATTCCTTGTAAAAGATAGAGGCAATGGCCAACCACTAAACAAGGATGTTGATTTCACCAAAGCGCACCATATGTCTTTATCCTATCAATATAAACTGTCGGATAACATGCATATCAAACTAGAACCGTTTTATCAATATCTCTTCCATGTGCCAGTAATTGCGGATAGCTCATATTCCATCCTTAACCGCAACCTATTCTACGTGGAAGATGCGCTGGTGAACCGGGGCAAAGGACAGCATGTCGGATTGGATATTACAATCGAGCGCTACTTACAAAAAGGTGTTTATTATATGTTGACCGCCACTCTATTTGATGCCAAATTTGCGGGTGGAGACGCCATTTGGCATAACGGCAAATTTAACAGGCGTTTTATGATTAATGGATTGACAGGCAAAGAATGGTTTATGGACAAACAGCAACGGGATCTACTAAGCGTTAACCTGAAATTGACCTTGCAAGGAGGAGAACGATATGCTCCGGTATTGGAAAAGTCTTCCCTTAACCATCCTGATAAAGAAATCCAATACGAGGAAAAAAATGCATTTGCTAAACAATTCTCCCCCATGTTTATCGCTAATTATTCGATAAGTTATAGACTTAACAGGTTGAAACGATCGCACGAGATTGCAATCAAATGGCTGAATGTTACAGGCGCAAAAGAGTATTATGGACATCAATATAATCTAAATACAGGGGCCATAGAACCCAAAAAACAGGCAACATCACTTTTTAATATACTGTATAGAATGGATTTTTAATGTAATTTTAGTACCTATATGAGCCAAAGCAAACCGTATCATTTTTTATTTGCCTCCAATTATAGACCATGGAGGCATCTAACCTTTATTTTAACCTTAGTTATTATTACTTTTAATCAAACATTTATAGTGTATCAAGACATTATGTCTTCTTTGGGAAACACTATCTTTTTAATTTGTTTTCTCTCATTTGTCACTTACCTACTAACAACATATCTGAATTATTTTTACCTCATACCAAAGTTCTTGTTAAAGGAAAACTATACCATTTATATCCTTTTGTTAGTATCTTTTGTGGTAGCGCTTATGGGCTGCACGCTTGTTTTGGAATATTCCATACGCGCAATTTTGAGTCTACCGCATCGCATAACATCCTATAGCAATCCAATTATCCTAATAGACAGTCTATCTTCCTCAGCAATGACTATAATCTGTCTATGGAGCATGTCAGTTATAAAACTCTTTCGAAAATGGAATAAAAAGAACGAAGATGTGATGATGCTGGAGCAGAACTTCCTTGAAACAGAAGTTAACAAACTGAAAGGGCAAGTTTCGCCAATCTTTATGTCGAGAGCCTTACGTAAAGCGGCCTTAATAACCGCATCAGATCCACAAAAAGCCTCACAAATATTGATGTTACTCGGTCATTTACTGCGCTACCAACTCTATGACTGCGATAGAAATAAAGTTTTCCTTAATTCCGAAATAATCTTCCTAAAAAACTTACTACAATTAAAAAAATTTATTGAAGATAGCCGTTTTGAATATGTTCTGGAGGTAAAGGGAAAAACCAACAATTTGCTGATTTCTCCTCTTTTATTAATCGTATTGATACAGTCCCTGCTGATAGCAAATGAAATTAAAAGCTTAAGTATTAACGTTGAAATTTCAGAAAAAAAAATACGCTTTATCGTAAACTATGAGAACACTTATCTATTCCCCCCGGAATACAAAATGGAAATAACCGACAAATTAAATATGCTCTATCCTGATTTATATATATTTACTATTGAATCCGGAAATATCAGTCTTCAACTAGATCTTAAGGAATGGAAATAGCCGTAGAAAATAAAGAAATTGCTTTCTTAATTGAAGATCGCTACAGCATACACAGGCATCTTTGTATGCAACTATTTATGCTGTTAATTTCAATTGGGATATTCTTCGATGCGCCTGATAAACTAAACCTATCTTTCGACAGAACTTGCGGTTGGGTAGCCTACTATTTGTTTATGAATATGCTGGTTTATGTAAACGTTTACCTGCTATTCCCCTTCTTTTTAGCCAAAGATAAGCTGATACATTATTTAATCGCTGTCGTGTTATTTTCCGTATTTGCTTTATTGATAGTGATGGTCCTGCAAAATATGTTCTACGATATCGCAGTCAGCCGAAACGATCCCAGCGCTACAGCGATATTTCTCAGTTTAGCATCCAGCTTACTGGCAATCATCCTATTTATTTTCGGCACTTCATCGCTTTTACTCTTTAAGCCTTTAATAAAGAGCAAGATGAAGCAGCAGGAGTTACAAAAAGCAACTACTGAATCGGAACTCAAATTTTTAAAGAGTCAAATCAATCCTCATTTTTTATTCAATACGATTAATAATGCCAATATACTGGTGGATGAAGATCCTAACATGGCAGCCCATATTCTAACCAAACTCGATGATTTATTGCAATACCAGTTCACTAACAACAGCAGGGATAAAGTTTTATTGTCTGACGATCTATGTCTATTGACAGACTATTTGGAATTGGAGAAAGTCAGAAGGGACCAATTTGAGTTCAATATAAAAATTTGGGGAGATAGCAATAAAGTAATTGTTGCTCCTTTGTTATTCATTCCTTTTGTAGAAAATGCTGTTAAACACAACCTGAACAGTAATGGCATATCTTATGTTAATATATCCTTTCAATTAGAAAAAGAATCCCTTATTTTTATATGTGAAAATTCAAAATCTATAAACCAAAGGCAAACAGAAAGGGGGGGTATCGGATTGAGCAATATCGTTCGTAGATTACAGTTGCTTTACGAAAATCGGCACGCTTTAGAAATAGAAGAAACAGAACAAAATTATATCGTAAAATTAACGCTACTATTATGAGATGTATCATTGTAGATGACGAGCCTATAGCGCGTAAAGGAATAAGGAAACTAGTCGATCAGATTGCATCTCTTGAACTTCTTGAAAGTTTCAACAATGCTGTTTCTGCGGGTACATTTATACAACAAAACGCTGTTGATTTAATCTTTCTGGATATCAATATGCCGGAAATTAACGGAATTGAGTTTGCACAAAATATTCCCAAAAATACGCTTGTGATTTTTACCACCGCTTATTCCGAATATGCTGTAGACAGCTATGAGGTCGACGCAATCGATTATCTTGTTAAACCTATTGATACCGTTCGTTTTCGTAAAGCTGTAGACAAGGCGATTGTTTATCATGGACTTCTTTTGGATGAAGAGAATAAAAATTTAGAGCAAATCACGGATGATTATATTTTTGTAAAATCTGACCGTAGATTTTTTAAGATCAATCTCAACGAAATTCTTTTTATTGAATCTCTTAAAGATTATGTCATTTTCCAAATGGAAGATCAACGCGTGATTACACGTATGACCATAAAGAATATACATGACTGGCTTCCAAAATCTATTTTCTTACGGATAAATCGCTCCTATATCATCAATAAACATAAAATCGACTCATTTGACCATAATGACGTGTTTATCGACAAATATGAAATTGCGATTGGCAAAACCTATCATGATACCTTTTTTCAAGAGATTCTCCCTTAATACTTTTTAATTTAAGCTGGCCAGCCTATTTTGAAAGTCAATTATTTCCCATACAGTTATGAAAAAAATATTTACTCTTCTCTTTATTATCCATCTTACTGCGCAGGCTTATGCACAACGTAAGCAATATGAAACAGCCAATATCAACTCATGGTTTGAAGAGCTCAAAACTGCCTCAGATCAGAGTTTCAAGTTATGGAATAAAAGTATATACGGACCAATTCTTCTTATTGATCCCGCCACACGCACAATCTATGCCAACGAATTGGATGGAAAAAAAGCTTTAAAACCATCAGCTAACTTATATACTGGAATTCTACCTCAGGAGGTCAATTTTTCTAACACGGCACTGGATTGGAATGACAAGAGGTGGGCAATGATTATGTTGCCACTTCCAGAAAACAGGGATGATCGTATAAATCTGCTTGCACATGAGTCATTTCATCGTATACAACCTGATTTGGGTTTCTCACTAAATAATGCGAACAATAATCACCTCGACGAAAAAGATGGCCGGATTAGCTTACGTCTTGAATTTGAAGCTTTAAAACAAGCTTTAATGTCCACACATAAAAATGACATGAAACGTCATCTCACCAATGCCCTATTTTTTAGAAAATATAGATACATGTTATTCGATGAAGCTGCTAAAAATGAGAATTTATTGGAAATTAACGAAGGAATTGCCGAATTTACAGGAATAATAGTCAGTGCCCGCAGCGATGAATCGACAAAACAATATCTTATAAATGGTATTAACCGATCTCAAAACAATCGCACCTTTGTAAGATCATTTGCCTACCAAACGACGCCAACTTATGGTTATCTGCTGTATAAAAAGGATAACGATTGGAATAAAAAAATAGATAAAGAAACTGACCTAACAGCATTATTTATTCGCAAGTTTGCAATTTCTCTCCTTCCGCCAACTGAACAAAATTTTAAGAATCTTTCCAAAGCATATAATGCAGCTGTAATTTTTGAAGAAGAAAATAAAAGGGATGCTGAAAATAAACGCTTAGTCAAAACTTACAAAAACAAGTTTGTCGAATCTTCTCATTTTGAAATTCATTTCGAAAAAATGAACTATTCTTTCGACCCTAGAACCATCATTCCGATCGAAAACTTGGGCACATACTATCCCACTACCCGAATTACAGATGCTTGGGGGATTTTAGATGTCACAAATGGGGCTTTAATTAGTCCTGATTGGAAAAAGATATCCATCACTAAACCTATATCCATTGAAAAAAATCTCATTAAGGGGGATGGATGGACACTAGAGCTCAATAGCAATTACACGATAGAAATTGATCAACAAAACAATTTTTACTTAAAGCATGTAGAAATAAAATAACAAAATGAAGTGGGAATCAGCTCCTCTACGGACATATGCAGCATACGTATCTTTAATCCGATTGCTCCAATGCGTCTCACTTCGCTATTGAAGCCAAACCTTTATTTTGAAATTTCTTGAAAAAATAGAGAACCAATAAAAACTGTGTATAGCCATATACCGCATCTTCTACAGGAATCGTCAGTATCCTGATGCCCATAAATTCCATTGGGTTGTAATTCACTATCGGCGATTCCAATCCAGTTCCCGTGAGTATACCATTCACAGGTAAAAATCCCAACATGAGCAGGGTAAAAACCAAAGAGGCTTGCGTAATCCATTGCACGCGTAAAACAAAATGGAAAATCAACAGTGTTAAAATAGTGACCACAGCGGTTACCAGGGTATAAATTCGATCTGTATAACGGAGAGCAACCACGGCGCATATAATGATGCTTACAAAAACGACGATGTTGTTAAAGGCGGAAAGGGATTGCAGTTTAAAAAATTTGTCAATGCAAAAATAAGTAAAAATACAAGAAAAAGGAATGAAGATAAAGAATAGCCACTCTTCTATTGGCAGTCCTGCTATCACCAGTCCTAAAGTATATCTTGTGTCAAACCACCAAACTCCCTCACTCGTAAACCACACATCCCAAGCGATAAAAAATATAGCAACAAGCGCAGCTGCTTTTAAGAATGGAAAAAATTCACGGTCGAATCGAAGCCGCTTGTCGAAGGATGCGACAAAACAGATTACTACCGTAAAGAATAAGATAAGCGAATAAGTATATTGCATCATATTTTTTCAT
This sequence comes from Sphingobacterium sp. 2149, assembly GCF_031455655.1. NCBI lineage: Bacteria > Pseudomonadati > Bacteroidota > Sphingobacteriia > Sphingobacteriales > Sphingobacteriaceae > Sphingobacterium > Sphingobacterium sp. 2149. Next base: position 103,304 of record NZ_JAVDTD010000006.1, read on the forward strand.
TGTTAGAATACATTTTAAAGTATTTCATTGGCACATACAGAAAACCGAAACATTCCCCTTCTTCCTTGCCCAAATGTTTGTGATGCTGCTTGTGAGCACGCCGAAGAGCCAAAAAATAACGATTATTTGTTTTACTCATCCATTTGAAACGCTGATGTATAAAGATGTCGTGAACGAAAAAATAAGCCAAACCATACAGCATAATCCCAATGCCGATATAAAAAAGATAATTGTAATCTCTTAAAGAGCCAAAATACATTAGGGCGATGGTCGGAACAGCAAAAATAATGAAGAAGTAATCATTTTTCTCCAAAAATCCCTCGTTACTATGATCATGGTGATCCCTATGGAGCATCCATAAGAAGCCATGCATAATATATTTATGAATTAACCAGGTAGCGCCTTCCATGGCGATAAAAGTGAGCAGTATAATAATCAGGTTCATATTGCGATAAGCTGATGGATTTATAAATAAGCCGCCTTATAGCGCACGTAACTTTTAACTGCGACATAAGCTTTTTGAATATTAGGTATTCTAATCCTATTTTCCAAAATTTCTTCAGAAGATTTCTTTCGGATCTGTGAAAAGAGAGAGAGATAATATTTATAAGCTAAATAGACTCCAAACTTAGACGACGCAGGTAACTTCTTGATTCCCAAAAGTGCTTCTTTAAATTCGGTATGAATTTCCTCTTCGATACGACGTTTCATGATATTATCGAATTGGCCCATATCCAAATTTGGAAAATAGGTGCGTCCAAGCACCTGATAATCTTCTTTTAGATCGCGTAAAAAATTGATTTTTTGAAATGCCGAACCGAGCTTCATGGCATAAGGCTTTAGCTCTTCATAGCGCTGACGGTCGCCTTCACAAAAAACCTGTAGACACATCAGTCCCACGACTTCTGCAGAACCATAAATATATTCCTTGTAGCGTTCTGAATTGTACTCAACTTTGTTGAGATCCATCTCCATACTATGAAGAAATTGATTGATAAGGGACATATCAATATTATATTTGCGTACGGTTTCCTGAAAAGATTGCAGGATAGGGTTTAACGAAATACCTTCATCTAAAGCATTGGTGGTTTCCAAATAAAGTCGCCCCAATAACCGTTGCTTGTCATAACCATGAAAACTATCGACAATTTCATCAGCCAATCGTACATAACCATATATCGCATAAATACTTGAACGAATGCTCGGCTTTAGAGCCAAAATACCGAGCGAAAAACTTGTACTATACTTTTCAGTTGTTTTTTTGCTCACTTCATAAGCGAGTTCATCAAATAGTTTTTTCATGATCTTATAATTTACGCAATAATTCAATGGCTTCTTTGGCGACTATCTTACCCGATATAATGGATGGAGGTACCCCGGGGCCGGGCACCGTCAGCTGCCCTGTATAAAAAAGATTCTTAACTTTCTTGTTCCTGATCTTCGGTTTCAATACCGCTGTTTGTTTCAATGTATTTGCTAATCCATAAGCATTTCCGCCATAAGCATTATAATCGCTTACAAAGTCGCTCACACAGTAACTTCTTTTATATACGATCTGTTCATATAACATATTTGAACCAGTATGCTTTTCTAGACGCTTTAACATATGAATAAGATATTTTTCACGCGTTTCTTCATCGTCCGAAATAGCTGTAGCCAATGGCATTAATAAGAAAAGATTCTCCGTATTTGCAGGCGCCACATTGGGATCCGTTTTGGATGGACAACAAGCATAAAACAAAGGATTCTGAGGCCACTTCTTTTCGCCATAGATACATTCAATATGATCGTCCAATGGATGCTCAAAAAACAAGGTGTGATGCGTTAAATTAGGAATAGGAGACTTCATACCTAAGTAATATATCAAACTGGATGGTGCAAACGTTCTGGTTTTCCAGTAATCCTCATCGTAGTTTCTGAACTCTTTATCTAATAATGTTTCAATATGATGATAATCTGCCGAGGCAACCACAACATCATAATCATGATACACTCCGTTAATCTCCAGCGAACTGATCGTATTATTTTTAACCCTCATTCCAGCGACATTATGATCGAAATGAAAAGTTACGCCTTGCTTCTCAGCCACCTGTTGCATCGCTAGCACCAATTGAAAAAAACCTCCTTTTGGATAATGAGTACCTAATGCATAACCGCCATAATTCATTAGGCTATATAAGGCCGGAATATCTTTGGGTGAAGCACCCAAAAATATAACAGGAAATTCCATTAATGTGCGTAGCCTCTGGTCCTTAAAATATTTAGCAACATAGGATCTAAAATTAGAAAGCAGATCGAGCTTAAAAGCACTAAGAGCAATCTTAGGGGACAGAAATTCACTCCAATTGTGACAGGGTTTATTGACAAAGTCGCGCATGCCTACCTCATACTTAAATTTGGCAGCCTCCATAAATTTATCCAGCTGCTCACCCGCTCCAGGTTCGATCTGCTCAAACAACTGATTTAATTCCGGATAAGATTCGGGTACGCTAATCTGTCCTGAACTAAATATCATTTCAAATTGCGGATTGAGCGAAACGAGCTCAAAAAAATCAGCTGTACTGCAATCAAAATCTAAAAAAAATGACTCAATGATATCAGGCATCCAGTACCAGCTTGGTCCCATATCAAATTTAAATCCTTCAACTGTGTCAAACTGTCTCGCCCTCCCACCGGGCACCGTATGCTTTTCATAAACATGTACGTCGCATCCAGCCTGAGCGAGATAAGCCGCAGCTGAAAGACCTGAAAAACCCGCACCTATAACTGCTACCTTCTTCTTCATTTATGTTAATTTGATTCCTTCTTCTTCACTGATGTTAATTAAACTATGGATGTTATTTCGCTATATTGATCTGCTCCAACAGTTTATCTGGTGAAATATTCTTATCGTAAATTACCTGATGAAATCTGCTCAGTTTATCCAATAGACTTATTAATGTTATTTTTTCACTGTATGTCAAATTACCTGAAACAATTTGTGTTGCATGCCGTATTTTTTCCATTTGTTGATCTAAAGCTAATCGACCATTTTCCGTAATATAAATCACTTTACTTCGACGATCCGATTCTGAACTTTGCTGGCTAATCCATCCTTGTTTGATTAAACGGTTAATAATGGCCATACCCGCTGGTTTTTCATGAATATTCCTCCTGATTAGCTCCATTTTTGTCATCTCACCAAATGACCTAAGGGTAATAAGATATATATATTCCTCTTGGGTTGAAAAATCAGATTCCCATATAGCCGCTTTGGAATAGCTTTTTGCAAACCTATTCATATGCACAAGTAAGGTGCTGATTACACTTTCTGGCGTGCGCCCATTTTCCTTTCCTTCCCAATAGGGCTCAACAGAAGTTCCTGTTTCCTTTGCCGTTATCCAACGCTTAAATCCATCGGAGTCATCGCTAAAGCTATCAGTAACTTCTGTTTCCGCGTCAAATTCCTCGACTAATCCAATGATTTCTTTTAAAAGCTTATACTTCATACACACAAATTAGAACACTAATATACTATTATAGTTTTATGTATAAAAAAAAAGGGTTGTTTTAGGATAAAATTAAACCAATAAAAATAATATAGAGCTTAATTCTGAATTACTATTAGTTCGTAATATACTAAAAAACAGCAATAAAATCTGAATGTGAGATCAAATAAACCGCATATGTATTAAATTTTGTTACGAATGATACGATTAAGCTCACTTCGACTATATGGAGCAAAAGAATGTAAGGGTTTTATTGTCACCAATTGACGAATGCCAGTGAAGATGAAGAAATGAAAATGAGATTTTAAAAACGATCTCATTTTGACAGATGTCCATCTCTAAAAAAGAATTATGGCAAAATCGAATCAAAATCAAAAAAAAATGCCAAATGAGCATTTACATGAGTTATTTGTAGACGAATTAAAAGATATTTTGGGTGCTGAAAAACAACTTTTAAAAGGGTTAAAGAAAATGAGCAAGGCAGCCGAAGATGAACAGCTGAAACAGGCATTTGAAAAACATCATGGCCAGACCGAACAGCAGATTGAGCGGCTTAAGGAAGTGTTTTCCGTATTGGGAATCGCCGCTCGAGGTAAGAAATGCAAAGCCATGGAGGGGCTCCTAGAGGAAGCTGACGAGATTATCGAAAATTTTGAAGGAGACCCAGCATTGGATGCAGCGCTTATTTCTGCAGCGCAAAAAGTTGAACATTATGAAATAGCAAGTTATGGTTGTCTGGTTACATTTGCAAAGCTGATGAAACATTCAGAAGCAGAGCAATTGCTACAACAAACACTTGATGAAGAAAAGGAAACAGATACGTTACTTACAGAAATTGCTGTTTCAGGCGTAAATGAATCTGCTTAATAATGAATAACGAGAAATGCCCGAACAATCGGGCATTTCTCGTTTCAAATCCTGTGCCGCGATATGAATTCCATTTTATCTGCTGGGTAGCATAAGGGAATCACGCTTTTAAACTTCTATATTCCGAGTACGCATTGATTAATTTTAATCGTACAAGAAATATATATCTCCTCCAAATATCGAAATTGAGCGTTATCTTTTCCGATCAAATTTTAAACGATTTCATCGGGATATTGTTCTCCAATCAAGAAATAGCATATGGAAGATTTATTGTATTCGATAGCCGTTAGCATAATCATTATTTGGGCGGTTACTTTTCTTGGCGGGTTCGTAACAGAAGATACTGTTCATGTTTTATTAATTCTGGCCGTTGTAACCTTTATATTTCGTGCAATAACGGTTAATGGGAGCCGCGAGGCTAGCAGATCTGAGGAATAAGTTATTACCGAAACTCCCCTACGCATCATATAATGGAAAAGCTATATTTATTCTATTTGTAAAAGCCCCGACTATTTACAAAAAAAGGCAGATTTGTACAATGCTCAGGAAAGAATAACTAGCTAAACCGCGAAGTAAATTTAAATATTTATCTAAATTTTAGGATATTTATATAGGAAACAACACAAATAAAAGATGTAATGGCTTATGAAGGTTCTCTTGACAGGTGTGACGGGCTATATTGCCAAACGCCTCTTACCCGTATTATTGGAGCAAGGACATGAGCTTATCTGCTGTGTGAGGGATAAAGATCGGCTCAATATTCCAACTGAACAGCATAATATAAAAGTTATCGAAGTAGATTTTCTAGATAAAGAGACACTCAAAAACTTGCCAACTGACTTTGACGTAGCTTATTACCTGATACATTCGATGGCTACCCAAACTGGTGACTTTCAACGCATGGAAATTGAATGCGCCACCAACTTCAAAAATTTCATTGAGTTGACCAAAGCACAGCAGATTATCTATTTGAGTGGAATAAGTAATTCCAACCAGCTGTCCAAACACCTGGATTCAAGGAAAAATGTAGAAAAGGTATTAGCAAGTGGTTCAATTCCCATTACAACATTAAGGGCTGGTATAATTGTCGGGTCAGGTAGCGCTTCTTTCGAAATCATACGCGATTTAGTAGAGAAACTGCCGATTATGGTCACGCCAAAATGGCTTAAAACGAAATGCCAGCCAATAGCCATCCGGAATGTCATTGAATTTATGGTAGGTGTTGTACTAAACGCTGAAACATACCATAAAAGTTATGATATTGGTGGTCCGGATGTTCTTACTTACAAAGAAATGCTTTTGCAGTATGCCGCTGAGAGAAAGCTTACGAGACATATTTATATTGTTCCTGTTATGACGCCAAGGCTATCTTCCTACTGGCTCTATTTTGTTACTTCCACTTCATACAATTTGGCTAAAAACTTAGTTGACAGCATGAAAGTAGAAGTGATATGTAAACCAAATCGCCTTGCCGAGCAACTTGGCATATCACTGATAAACTACCGAACGGCTATCCAATTGGCTTTCCAAAAAATTGAAAGTAACCATGTGATTTCGAGCTGGAAAGATGCGCAGACCAGTACTATTCTATCTGGAGGATTAAGCAGACTGTTGGAAGTGCCGGCTTATGGTTGCTTTAAAGATGTTCGTAGCGTGACACTCGGCAACAGTGACACTTCATTAAACAAAATTTGGTCTATAGGCGGACAATCGGGTTGGTACTATGGCAATTGGCTTTGGAAAATTAGAGGCTTTATGGATCAATTGGTTGGTGGGGTCGGCATGCGACGAGGGCGGAAAAGCAAAACTGATCTTTCCGCAGGTGACACCCTTGATTTTTGGCGTGTCCTAATTGCAGATAAAAAACAGAAAAGACTACTTCTCTATGCAGAGATGAAATTACCGGGCGAAGCATGGCTCGAATTTAAAATCGAAGGACAAACGTTGATACAAACTGCGACTTTTAGGCCATTGGGAATTTCAGGTAGGCTATATTGGTATGCCGTGCTACCCTTTCACGCCTTTATATTTAAAGGCCTAATCGAGCAAATTGCGAAATTGGAAAAATAATATGGAAACTATGTTGTATTTTCACTGAGAAATGATTACCCACTGATGGGTTCACGTAGCTAACAACGCAAAAAAAAATGACCATCCCAAATCAAATAAATAAACCGTACAGCACATCCAATAAAAGCGACTTCAATACCTGTCAACGAATTCTGGAGGAACTTTGTAGTCAGACCAAAATGAGATATGGGTTGATACGTAAGAAAGATGGACTAAAATGGGGAAATTGGTGCGTTTATGATTATCAGTCTCAACAAATAGTTGATAAAAATAGTGACACTTATGTTAAAATATATCAGGAAATCAGAACAGGTTTTTCCCCTATTTACATTGATGATAGCGCACAATGTACTGTTGATCAATGGGCTCACGTGCTGCAGGAATTCGGCTTAAAAAGTTATATCTCTTATCCAATAATTAACAAGAATGACGCTATTGTGGGGCACATGAGTTTTATGCATGCGGAACCTGTACATTTGGACCGAAACAAGTTGGAAACGCTTCTCCCAATTTGCAGTGATTTAATTGCACTAGACTTTAACACGATATTCGGCTTAAATAACGCGAGAAGTGCATTAAAACAGGAGCTTAGTTACACTAAAAACAGAGAACTCATTTTAACAGCCCTGGCCCACGATCTAAATAACCCTGTCAGTATCGTAAAGGTGATATCACAATACTTGGTGGGAAGTGTAAAAGATGATAACCAAAAACGCTTAATAAAGAAAATAGAAGAAGCGTCTTTTCGGATGAAAGGGATGATCGATGATATATTGGATTTTAGTAGTATTCGTCTTGAAAATAAACCCTCAATAATTAATGAATGTTTCCGAATAGATACGGTAATTAGACAAATCCTATCAGAATATGAGTTTTTGCATCATCAAAAGTTAATTGCCAACATCGATCTTCCGACTGAGATACGCTGTGATCAACATAAGATGGGACGAGCCGTTGCAAATTTAGTCGGAAATGCAATAAAGCATGGGGATCCTAATAAAAACATAGAAATCAACGCATGCATTGATGATGGGCAATTTATTTTTAGCGTTACGAATGACCTCATATTCCCACAGCACATGTCGGATTTATCAAACTTGTTCGAACCGTTTACAAGAGGAGCCAATAGCAAAGGTTTGGGATTAGGATTATTTATTGCACGTGAAATAGCAAAACTTCACAAAGGGACCATAACCGTTCACTTAGACAACAGTAAAATTACTTTCAAACTGCTTATCCCGGCAGATTTCACGAGGTCTATTCCATGACATATATTTAAGCTGATCTAAAATAATGCCCAATTCACATCGGTTCAAAGAGGGTGTGCCAATCACACCCTAAATCTTGTCAAGTAATCACATGTTTGGTACTGGACAGTTTTGTTCAATAAGTTTCTCATGTTTTAGCTCGCTCCAAAAGTCGGTGGGGATCTTAGCGTTAAAAGAATTTGCATTTTCTACCGCCTGCTCAGCAGTATGTGCACCCGGTATCACCCCAGATACTTCTTCAGGAGCGGCCGAAAATTGCAATGCTGCTGTGCGAAGATCGACGTTGTGATTTTTTGCGACCTGATGCAATGCATTTAGTTTTTCCTTTACACCCGCAGGGAAATTTCCATCGTAGAGATAACGGTCTTTCCCAGCTAAAAATCCAGCACATAATGGCGCTCCCACAACAATTGAAACACCTCTTTCAGCGACTTTAGGAAAAACTTCATTCAGCCCTTCCTCGTGTTTTATCAGCGAATACTGACAGGCTGAAAGAAAAACATCTGGGTCTGCAACGTCCAATGTCTGTAAAATCGGTTCTACGGTATTAACTCCCAGCCCCCAGCCTTTAATAAGCCCTTCTTCTCTCATCCTAGTCAATTCAGGCATCGCACCGTTAGCAGCTTGCTCAAAATAATAAGCATAGCTGTCTTTCATATCTCCATTGTCTGGTGAAAGGTCATGAATAAATACCATATCTATCGAAGACAGTCCTAAGCGTTGTAAACTGTCTTCTAAGCTCCTTCTTACACCTGATGCAGTATAATCATAACGGTACCCAAAATTTAATTTCCCCTTCCACAGCAACTGGTCCATGTTAAAATCCTCTTGAGGTAACATGAGTCTACCCACTTTTGTTGACAAAGTGAAACTTTCCCTAGGTTGATCTTTTAAAAATAAGCCCATTCGACGTTCGCTTATACCTAAACCGTACCATGGGGAAGTGTCAAAGAGTCGTATTCCAGCCTTCCACGCCGCTTCTACTGTCTTCAAACATTCATAATCAGTATGGTGCTGAAATCCATTACCTAAAGCTACGCCTCCCAATCCTGCCTTATCAACTGGACGAAATCTTTCCTTCTGCATTAAATTTTCTGTTGCATTCATATCTTTTTCCATTAATGTTTAATTTTCCCGTTCGATTAGCTCCATTGAATTAACTTTGCTCGTGTTTCACTCTTTCCGCAAGTTCATCATGCGCAGTAAGATCAAGACGTAAAGGTGTAATGGACACTAAATTGTGTTCTACTGCCCAGCGATCTGTGCCTTTATCAGCAGGTTCTAAAGGTATGACAGTGATCCAATAGTTTTCCCTTCCCATAGGATCTTCTCCAGCGACAACCCTACCATCATACAACCTTACTGATTGCCTTGTCCATGCTATGCCCTGAGGTTGGGCTGGGAAATTCACATTGTACAGAGCGGGTTCTTTGTTTTCAAAGGGTTCTTCATTTTCAATTAATATTTTTAGCACATCCCTTGTCCATTCAGATAAGCCATCAAAATCCGGTTCAGTCTTTCCGACAGGGGTGCTCAACGCAATACCCGTAATGCCAAGAAGAGTGGCCTGCTTTGCAGCAGCTAGTGTACCCGAATGCCACATGGAATTACCAAGATTTGGTCCCATATTGATACCGGAAAGTACAACCTGCGTATCAGGAAACATATGTAAACCCAATGCTACGCAATCTGCCGGAGTTCCATTGACCCTAAAAGCTTCAATATCTTCGAAAGTAATAGGGGCACGCCGGTAACTTAGCGGCCGGGAATGCGTAATCGCATGTCCCATTGAAGACTGTTCCACATCGGGTGCCACAATTTTTACCGTGCCAAACTGTTTCGCTATTCTTGCCAGTGCTGCGATACCAGGCGAATAAATGCCATCGTCGTTAGTAATAAGTATATTCATAGTTGTTCATTTGTTTAAAAACCAATCTCAGCCATGCTTTGTTCAATTGTTATGAAAGAACATGGCAAAAACATAAGATTAGTACATAACCCTACCGCTGGGGATGATACGAATGGGGACAAAGATGAACTATGTCAATTGATTGAAAATCTTGGACACAATTGTACAGTAGTCGCAAAACAGCATGCTGTCAAGAAGATCGATCCGCAGACTGATATTATTGCCTTGGCCGGCGGTGATGGCACGATCAGAACTGCAGTTTTAGCGCTATTGGAAAAAAAACTAAAATTTAAAAGACCAATCGCCATACTGCCACAAGGAACTGCAAACAATATTGCTATCTCTCTTGGCATTCCTCTTGACTGTGAAAAAGCCATTGGTCTTTGGAACGACTGTAAACTTAAAAAATTCGATGTAGGAATGATTTTGGGATTAGCAGAAAAGCCACTCCATTTTATAGAATCTATCGGTTTCGGCGTATTCCCTTTATTGATGGAAAAAATGGACAAAAAGAGTTTAGATGAAGATCTTAGTGCAGAAGAAGAAATAAAAATTGCACTCCAGCAATTACGCGAACTGGTCCAAACGTTTCCGGCCAAAACACTGAAAATAAAGGTAGGAGAAAGTCACTTTGAAACAGCATGTATTCTCGCCGAAGTTATGAATATTCCAAGCATGGGGCCTCGACTAATCTTATCTTCCAATGCTGATCCGGGCGACGGACAATTCGACATCATCATTGTAACTGAAAAGCAACGGCAGGAACTTATAGACTATATTGACGGGCTATTGAATGGATCCAATGTAGCATTGAAAATAAAACCCATCCGAGCTAGTCAGTTGACCATGGAATGGGAAGGCAAAAAAATACACATCGATGATGAATGCAGGAGTTACAGCGGCCAGCAAATAAAAATTTCCTTGCTTGAAAACCTTATTGAAATTGTTGCTGGCGAAAGTAAGCTATAGTTTGCGCCAACGATAACGCTACGAACGCTGTTCCCTACTAAAAAACAACATGTCAAATGCATAGATTGAAAAATAAATCTCGTACGGCAAGCATAGTTATTTTTATGATGATAACGTCCTCTGAGGAAGATTCAAAGAAGTCAAACAATGCGTTGTCCGAAGATCATAAAGATGATACTTCCAAACGTATAAAGCGTCCTAATACCGATTTATCAGGTATTAAAGACGATCGTACCCATAATAAGGATGCAGAACAGGCCGCGCAGAGAAAAAAAGACGACGAAGACACACCCGATCTTTCCGGTGACATCAATGTTTAGAAGGAAATCAGCCTGTTATCCTTGTATTGGCAGGGATTGATTAAGGGTTGCTGGCCTTCATTAGAATTTAACTTTTTAGAACTTAACTTTTTCGAGGTGGGAAGAAGAACAGCTTTGGATTTATCTTAAAATAGATCCAAACGGCTCGCCCCATTTTAATCAATTCTCCCGAGGATAAGTTACGCGAACGAAAAGCTAAAATCAACGATAGGGAGAAACTAACCATAAAGTTGAAAAAACCTATCAATCCAATCCCCAAGATCCCCCAAAACCAGATCTTGGCAGGCAACTCCATACCGTTCCCAAATAAGCCCAATGCTAAATTCCCGCTCGCAAATGTGATGTGCCTAATATCCAGATTTAAACCTAAAAAAAGTCCGACGGGAGCTGTAGTTCCCATAAAAATTCCAAACCAAACGTTAGATACGATACCTGCCCATTTTTTCTCATAGAACAAAGCTATTTTGTTTGTCTGCCGCTGTCCAAATACTTTTTTCAACATCGGATGCTCCTGAATGCGATAATAAACTGAATTATGCTTGTCTCTATTTGATATACTTCCAGCAATAATTCCCGAAAGAAATAAAAAAACTCCCGCGATTGATGCATGAAAAACTAAAGGTGTTTTTACAGGGTTAAGGTCGTTAACAAGATGTAACCACTGTTCACGCGCAATATTAACATGAGACAGCTGTTGAATCAACCAAACAAGAAAAAGACTCATCGGAAAGGCCATCACAACATTACCAACAAAAGCAATGAACTGAGACCGAAATAATCTTCCAAATAATTCAGCAAACATCCAATAACGATGTCTGTTATTTCCAGCTCCGGAAGCTCCCTGCTCAATTGCATTGACCAATGCAGAAGCCGTCATTGCGGGTTGTTTGGTTGCTAAAGTTGCACCAAAAAGATAAATTAACGTGAAACCTATCGCATAATTCAGGCTATATAAAAATGCATGACCAAACTCACTGGTATGTACCTTTCCCAACAATAACTTTAAGATACACATCACACCTACAATGAGGCCACCACCACAGGCGGATCGGAACATTTTCCAATATTCTTTTTCACTTGAGGTGATATAGTGTTCACCTGTCTGCGCGGTATGATGCGTAATCTCGTAGGCCAAAAGTTGTGTACTCTGACCAACTAATTTGCGAATATTGCTTTTCCCGGAATTGTATCCAAGGAGAGTGATTGCCAGTTTGATTGTCTTTTGCTTCTTTTCATCCGGATGATCAATCACCAAAAAATATAAAATTTCTCGGATCCTTTCTAATTGTTGCCGCATGCGCAAAAGGGATTGATTCACTTTAATTGAAATTCCAAAACGATGTGAATTGTCGAATGCTGTTTCGATATACGCTTCGCATTGTCTATGTAGTACTAAAATCTGCTTATAAGATAGATCGTTGGACGGAATAAACTTTATATTGGATTGCAAAAGACGATCATTCAATTCGGTAAATTCCCGCATAATTGCTATAAATGGACTATCAAAATTTTGAAACTCCGGCACCATCTTGTTTACATCTGTTTCCATAGCACGCCCTGTAATACGTTGGACCAACACTTCCAGTCCATACAATATTTCAATCATCCCAAAGCCAGTTTCATCGTCATAAATCGTTTGCAATCCACATAAACAAAACAGTGCATCAACCTGATCCTGAGGGATCGTTGCTATCCACTCAGCATCGCGAGATTTATAAAAAACTTGATTTAAAAGATATTGTAAAGTAGACTTCGGCGGCTGAAAAGGTAGATACCGTTCTGTAATTCTTTTTTTAAGTTCGTAAAAAAAATCTGCATAACTTATGATGCCCGTATCAGAAATCAGCTGATCAAAATCCTTGGCAACGAGGATTCTTTTAAGATAAAGCTGAAAGCATTGAAGTTCTTCAGGTGATGCATCAAAATAGTCTAGTAAAAATTGAATGTCGGCCCGATAATGTAAATTGACATGCTTTGGACGAACGACTTCCACCAGTGAAACCAAAAAATCAACATTTATATAAGCTGGGTCTGCTATTTGAGTTTTAAAACGTTCAAATAAACGCTTTACCTGCGACTCGCTATCCTGTTCCTTTTCCATATATAATAAAATTCCTCTCTAGATACCAAGTTTGGGCACGTTTTGTTTTTCAAATCTAAAAGAGATATGCCTTACATCGTGTCAAAGAGCCACTAGAATGAATGATATCTATCATTTTTCAATCCATAGCATTTTCATAATTTTATAGCTAAGAAATTATAAATCAAAAGTGAACGATAAAGAAAAGACAAAAATGAAAAAAAATGACAAATTGAAGCCCGCAAAAATATGTTATGAACATATCGGCGGTAAACTCGGTCAGCTCCTACTTGAAAATTTGATCGCTAAAGGCTGGTTGGCGAAAAAAGATCCCGCAGATAAAAACTTCTATATCACTGAACTTGGAGAATCACAATTGATAGCATTTGGAGTAGACTTATCACAAATTAAACCCTAATTACCATGAGCTTGTTATTAGATTACGACAATTTCTTTTTACCGGTCGATGACCTCGATATAGCAAAGAAATTTTATCGGGACCAACTTGGGCTCGAAACTAAGTTTGACTTTCCAGCAAAAGGGATGACTGCGTTCAAAATAGGCGACAATGAACCAGCTATCATACTGAGTTCTGCTCAACAGGCAAAACCATGTATCTGGTTTACCGTTGCAGATGTTAAGGAAACCTATGCATATTTAAAGGAAAAGGGGATCGTATTTTTAAGCGAGCCGTTTGAGATTATGACAGGTCTAGCAGTCGAATTTAATGATCCTTTCGGAAATAAGCTTGGAATAACCGATTATTCCAAATCAAATAAAATTTGATTTTAATACCGACTGGGCTTTTATGACGCTAGGAAATAATTGCAAACTGATTGATACAAACATGAGTCGACTTTTTATTTTATCGAGGCAAAAGGTCGGATCATTTATTGTGAAAATACACTAATTTCTGCGCCCTAAAGACCGTCGATAAGATACCAACTCAGAATAAGACCAATGACAAAAATCAATACAGCAACAATGGTGATACTATTCGAAGTTTGAACGAAGTTCTCTTCCTCAATTTGCTTATTTGTCTTACGGTATTTAAAGAAAGCAACGATAACCGTCAATGCACCAATAACCACAATGGAAACGCCAACAACGCCAGAATATTCATGTTGGGAGCCAACAACGACATCTTTCTTTAAAATGAGCTCTATCTGACGAATAAATAATGAAAATTTAACGACTACGAATCCAAAGCCCATAATCCCTAAGCTGGTTCGTATCCAAGCGAGAAAAGTCCGTTCATTAGCAAGATGGTCATTTACCTTCTGTGGTACACTGTTATTTGACATTTAAATAAATTTTGTGGTTTTTCCCTTTATAAACGCTGCAGAACTTTAAAAAGTTTGCATCATATTTTAATGTCTCGATCTTTGAAATTTCTTTCTAAAGTCTTTTCTACATAACGTAAGCGATTTGCGAATAGCAAACGGCGATTTCGCCGACAGGTTAAACAAACACTTGTAAAATTACCACATTGGAACATCTGTTAATATTCCAGACGTTGACGTTTCAATTTATCAGATATTTAATCAAAAATACCGATGCAACTATAGTGAACTACGCCATGATACATCTTAAGGATATGTTAAACTTTTAAGATTAACACTTTTTAACCATATAATATGGTAACTTTAACAAAAATTAGAATTTACATCAACCACAAATGCCCTTTTTAGACCACGTTCTGCAAGTTCCTACCTACGGATGGAAAGACGCCGATGGAAACCTCGTTAAGCCAACCAAGAGAGAAATTTTCAAAGAATTCTTCAAACGCCTCAATATTTTTAAGGATAAACGAAATTGGCTACCCTTTTTTAGCTGGTTCAAAGTAGCCTGCCTAATTCCGTTTTTTATACTCTTTTTGATATACCACTTCAGTTGGTGGACAGTATTGGCGGCCTTCCTCTATAGTATGATTGTTATGGGAACCCATGGCACGATATGGCATCATCGATTTGCCACACATGGTGCATTTAAATTCCGTAACGGTTTCTGGCGCTTTGTCACACAGAATCTGACTATCAATGTAATTCCCGAAGAAATATATGTGATTTCGCATCATGTGCATCATGCCAAATCGGATAAACCCGGTGATCCATACAATGCGCAAGCTGGCTTTCTATACTGTTTCTTAGCCGATGTAAATCATCAGCCTATTGCTAAGGACCTAACGGAAAATTCATATAACCGGGTCAAATTACTTATGCGACATACAGGTGTTACAGCCAATAGCTATGCACAATATAAAAAGTGGGGATCATATGTCAATCCGTCGCACGCGGTGTGGTCATGGATACTTAATTGGGCCTTTTGGTATGCCATGTTCTATCTGATTGGTGGTCATGCCCTTGCTTGCACACTCTTTGGCGCGGCTGGCTTCTGGGCTGTCGGCGTCCGAACATTCAACTATGAAGGCCATGCAAAAGGCGAAGACAAACAACGGGAAGGCATCGATTTCAATGAGAAGGACAAATCCATAAATCAATTATGGCCAGGCATTGTAGCAGGTGAATGGCACAATAACCATCATCTATACCCCAAGAGTGCACGTAGTGGTTTCAAACCATACCAAATTGACCTTGCGTGGTGTTATATTAAAATAATGCATAAACTAGGAGCAGTTAGCAGTTATAGGGATGACAAGAAAAGATTTGATGAACACTATCGCCTCCCCTACCTACAATCAAAAGAATAATAGTCAAATTTGGTGTTAAACGCATTCACAGCGATTTTTTTGCCTAAGAGATTGTGCCGATTGTAGCCTGATACTCGCTGTGAATAGCTTATTTTTTGACCCCTGCCACCTATTCGATACTATACAAAAGCGTACAAGCGCCGAACGGTTTATACACAATTATTTTTCCATGTAATAGAGATCCGAAAATATTTTTGACAGTTTCTCAGGATCTTCTCTCCATGCGGCATACATACCTTGCCCCCTATCATCCGGAACGATGTCCAATTTTCCAGCGGATACATATTCCAATATTTTCACCGCTGTAGTATCTGGATCTGGCATCTCCCAATCGCTTCCTTTGTTCATATCAGTATCTATAGCTCCAGGGTTCACCGCATACACGGCTACACCATCTTTAGCCAATTCGATGCGAACGGATAGTGTAGCCGAATAGAGGGCTGCTTTTGACGCCGCATAACCAGCAATTGAGGGTAACGGAGAATATGCCGCAATGGAAACGATATTAATCATAATAGACGGTCCATTCGTTATGAGAATTGGAGCAAATGCACGCATCATTTTTATTGTCCCAAAATAATTCACCTCTAGATCATGTTCCATGCCCAAAAGTTCTCCTTGCAACATGTTTCCTGGATTTAAGGTTCCGGCGTTATTGATCAGAATTTCTGTATCGAGAGCTGCATTTGCAATCTCCGCTATTTGTTCATCGTCCGTAATGTCCAGTTGTAAAGGCACTATTCGATCATCATCGAATAACGGCATCGATTTCAAATTTCTGCAGGTGGCATATATCTTTCCTGCTCCATGATTAAGCAGTGCACTCACCAGTGATTTACCTATTCCTCTATTGGCTCCTGTAACCAAGATGATTTTATCTTTAAAAACATGCATCGTGTAATATTTATTAGTTTACACAAAACTATATCAAAAGAGAACCCTAAAAAATCCGAAACTTGCGATAATTGCAGTACTCTTGATTCATGGAAGATAACAAATCGCATTTTTGAATATCAATAGCTATTATTGATATTTTATCCTGGTTAAAGACTATTTTAAATACAAAAGCATCTATAGGACAACGTACTACTCAAAGACATTCAATAGTGATAATCAAACAGTTAATCAACTCTAGGAAATATGCTTTTTACTAAGGCTGCATAAAGGGCTTCCTGCGTCACAGGTTTGACTAACCAACACGTTATGGCAAGAGGCTGACAAAGCTGCGCTATATTATGTTCGTCAGCACTAAAAACAGGAATAATATGCTGGTCAAAATTATTATTGTATTTTTTTTCGAAAATATGCTGTATGGTTTCAATACCACTCATAATGGGCAATTGATTATCAATCAAAATAGCATCAAAACGGCGCCCCGCCTTCAACATTTGTACTACTTCAAATCCTGTTTTTGCTTGCGTTGTATTAATCTTTTTCAAAGACAGCATCTGGGCCAAATCATTTCGTTCATACGCTTCCTCAGCAACAATAAGCACATCCTTTATTTCTCCCAGTCCTCCCCATTCTTCCGTTTCCCAAATAGCAGGTACTTGGATATTGAAAAAGAATCGGCTTCCGGCATCGAAAATGCTTTCCACTTTCAATTCACTATCCATCATATGAAGCAATTTATTCGATATGGTCAGTCCCAAACCAGTCCCGCCATAGCGTTTAGTCATCGAGTTATCTTCTTGCGAAAAAGCTTCAAATATCTTTTCCAATTTTTCTTGTTTGATACCTATACCTGTATCTTTTACGCTGAAACATAACACAGCTTGGCCAGGACCTTCTGATACGACTGAAATACTGAGTTCAATGGTGCCCTTCTCCGTAAATTTAGTCGCATTACTCAGTAAATTCATTAATACTTGCTTGATACGCAGCGCGTCAACCCAGATGTATTTGGGTACATTGGGAGCGATATTCAAATAAAACTCTAGTCTTTTGGCTTTGAGCTGTATGTTAAGAAAGTTTTTCAATTGAATAACTAATTCGTAAAGATCAGTCTGTTCGACATCCAGTTCCAATTTGCCTGCTTCAATTTTAGAAAAGTCTAGGATATCTGTGACAATTCCAAGCAATAAATTAGCAGATTGATCCACGATCGTGAGGTACTCCCTTTGCGTCTCCTCAAGTGCTGTTCCGAGCAGTAAATCGGTAAAGCCAACAATTCCGTTTAGAGGCGTGCGAAGTTCATGGCTCATGTTCGTCAAAAATTGCGTTTTTGCTACATTAGCTTGCTCTGCAACTATTTTAGCCTTTTCAAGCTCCTCACGTTGATAAATGATTCTACTTATATCTGTGGCGATGGCAAGGTAACCAATGACATCTTCATTTATATCCCTTATATAAGTAACAGCGAGCGAAACATGTAACCTACTTCCATCTTTTCTACAATAGGTCCACTCTCGTTGTTCAGCGCCATGTAATTCAGCCGTATCCGCAAAAAGACGAAATTCATCTACTGCGTGCCTCAATTCAACCTCCATTTCTTTAGCCCGCAAAACGAGTTCCTCTTTTAAATGAAAATGTGCAAGACCTAATCTACCAATGACTTCTTCACTGCTGTATCCCAAAAGGTTTTCGGCACCTGTGTTAAACAATGTAATTATGCCAGTTTTATCGGTTGCTATAATAGCGACTGCGGAGGTAGCATCCAACACTTCTGTAAGCATTTTTTTGGAATGCGAAGACTCTGCTTCTATGCGTTTACGTTTGTCAATATCCTGAAAAGTTCCATATAAACGAACACAACGTCCATTTTCAAAATCAGCATTTCCCAACGCACGTATCCAAAGGCCATGCCCCGTGAATGTGACAATTTCGAGTTCCAAATCCCAAGGCTCTCCTGTCGTGAGTGCATGTTCAATTGCAAGCCGTATTTTATTCCTAGATTCCCCTTCTTTATAGAAGTTCAGTGCCGTTGTTAAGTTTGGTTCATACGCGTCAGGTACTTCATGAATCTCTCTGGTAATTTCCGACCATACAATCTTTCCATCAGCAGGTGTATACTCCCAACCACCAATCCTGGCCACCCTTCCAGTTCGCATCAAAGTTGCCTGTGCATGCTTAAGTTCCTTTTCCAGAAAATGCTGCTCAGTAATATCCACTGCATTTCCAATCACATACGGTACTTTGTTCGTATTGTTTTGTAAAATATTATTGAACATCCAAATACGCATCTCGCCCGAACGTGTAACGGTACGCATTTCCCCTTTAATAATTCCTTGTTGAATAATTACGGATAGGTAATCTTGTAAATTTTGATGTCCCTCCTGCGGAACAATATCAAAAAGCGATCTTGACTGAATCTCATCTTTTGTATAGCCCAGGATTCTGGCACCCGCATCATTCACGGTTATGAAATTACCATTCAGATCGTGTGTACACATCAGCCCTTGAGAGTTTTCGAAAAATGCTTTCAGCTTCTGTTCACTTTCCTTATACTTTTCTTTTTCTTTTCTATTGACGATCAGTGTGACGACTTCATCTCGCAGAAGTCTTAAAATTTCCTTTTGATATTGATCGAGCTGCCTCGGAACACGATCGATAACACACAGCGCACCTAATGCATAACCATTGGGATCAATTAGTGGTAAGCCTGCGTAAAAACGGATATTTGGTTCTAAAGTGACCAATTCATTGGATTTAAAACGCTCGTCCTTTTCGGCATCTTCCACTTCCATTAATTGATCTTCGTGCATTGTGTACTGGCAAAATGAAACCTCTCTTTTTGTTTCTTCGTTATCCAGGCCTAGGCGCGATTTAAACCATTGCTTATCTTTATCAACTAATGAAATCAGTGAAATAGGCGTACCACATACAAGCGATGCAATTTTAGTTATACGGTCGAATTCTTCCTCTGGTGCTGTATGTAGAATTTCGTATGCGTGCAAAACACGTATTCGATCTGATTCGTTTGCGGGAGATAATTTAGCATTCATTCAAAAGCCCGTATTGGTTATCAATTATTTCTTCTACGCATTTATAGGTCCTCAGGTATAGCTTGGTTCAATCATCCTTTTCCGCCCACATAGATTTTAATTTAGCTTATGTTGCTCTATAAAAAAAGGCAGACCAACAGAGAGAATAGCATTGTAAATATAGACATGAACATCGCTACTTCAAAAAAGTTTTTTTAAAGATAAACTAAAACTAACTTCTGCAATGAATTTACCGAAATTTATCAGCTGCAATTTACGAATACTGTGCCCACCGAACCGCGCATTCAATCAAAAAAGCTTAGATTCTTATCAGCAATAATAGTGGTGTGGTCAATAAGTTATTGCCCAGGGTTATTTTTTATATAGTACCCATTACACATAATGCACTGAGTGTAGGCACATCTTTTCCGCCTTCATCCTCCAGTGTAATAGCAAAAGCCTGGGCATGAGGAATGTCCAGCATCTTACTCGCAATGTCTGCCTTTACGTCGAGTGGGAAAACTCCTGCACTAACGGGTTTACCATCAACCATTGCCCACAACTGATATTGCTTTCCTTTGGGTGCCGGAGGCAAATGTTCAATGCTCAGATAGACTGTCTTTGAGGACTGATCCCAAAATACCAAGGCCCGATAATCCATTTTATTCTCTACTCCCTTAAGTAGGATGGTCTTGATCGTAGGATTTTGAACAAGTGTCCATTTATCCTGCAATATCGCAAGCTTTTCTTGTTGAGCATCGAATAAGATCGCTGTCTGATTCAATTTATTTACGGACTCTTGTTTACGTTGATATAAGAATATATTTGTACCAATACTAACAGCCAACAATAGGCTTGCTGCAATGGCCCAGGTGTAAGATCGTTTGACAAATGCTTTCTTGTCGGCATTCATAACAACTACTTCATGAGGGCCGGCCGAAGAGTCCGATTGTGTTTCGATCACTTCCTCACCTTCGCTTGGTACGAGATTTTCCGTAACGAGCCTATTCCAAATATTTTGTTTCAACTGCATAGGCATTTCAATCGCTTGGTTATCGGCCAGCTGTTCGAGTGCTATCTCTGCTTCTGCGATGGCCTGTTCCACTTCGACATTATTTTTTCGAATACAGTTTAAGATACTCACTTCCTCTTCGGATGCGAGCCCCAAAACGTACGATTCAATAATCCCCGATGATATGTATGCTTTAATATCCAAAATTAACGGTACTCTTTTAGTAGTTGTTGTAACTGTATAAATGCTGCTCTGGTACGGGTTTTTACCGTACCAAGCGGAACATCAAGTTGTTCGGCAATCTCTTGTTGTGTATACCCTTCATAGTAAGCCATTTCAATCAAGATACGCCATTCTGGCTTTAATTTATCTAAAATAGTGCTAAAACCAATAAAATCTGACTTTATATGTAGCCCACCCTGACTTTGATCCTGTTCTTCTTCCCTATTTACGATATTTGAAAGTGGTTGGTTTTTCTGCTCGTTAACAATTGCTTTTGATTTTCGATGATCGAGTGCTGTATTACGGGCGATGTTAATCATCCAGGTATAAAGACGGCCTTTTGACTCATCAAAGACATCGATATACCGCCAAATTTTGACGAAGACGTCTTGTATTACTTCTTCTGCATGCTCAGTTGATATGACGATACGACAAACCACCCCAAAGAGCGCATCGGCATAGTGATCATAAAGATAACTAAAAGCCTGTTGATTCTTTTTCTTCAATAAAAGAATCAATGTCTCTTCAGAAAGATTGTGTAATGGACTCAAATTTTACGTTTATAATAGCCTAAAGATGATCATTAAAAATTATAAAAAAAAAGAGCTAAAATAAAATAAGTTAAAGTTCCTGTAAAACGAGTAAAAATACGTAGCATATTCCTTAGAACAACAAATGGTTACGTAAATGGCTTTATGATAACTGTAATTTTTTAAACGTTCCTTATCAAATTTAAACGTTCCTTATCCAATAAGATTCTCATCAATCAGCACGTATTTTAATGGAGAGATAGCCTGAAAAGGTTGCTTAAAAACTAGATGATAAAAAAAAATAGCGTTATGGTGAAAAATATTGTGTTCATAAACAGGATGATCCGTATTTAAAGCAGAGAATATATCTTCCATATTTGCAAGATATTACTTTGGTTTCTATATTTGTCCCATAAGAAATCCTAATGCGGAAGTGGCGTAATTGGTAGCCGCACCAGACTTAGGATCTGGCGCCGCAAGGCGTGGGGGTTCGAGTCCCTTCTTCCGCACAAAAAAATCCCGAACTTATCAGCTCGGGATTTTATTTAAAATTACATCTTCGCTCCATCAATTAGACAGACCATTCGAATGGTTTGGTACAAGGATCGCATTCAAATTTTAAGACCTTCCCTAGACTTTTGGCTTTTTTACCTTTTTTTACAAATACATAAGCCAAATCAACATATTCTTCTACTTCCATCCCACTTTCATCTCTGCCTTTTACGATAACAGAATAATATTTTCCGTCGGAATCTTTCTTATAAAAAACTTCATTCACCGAGATCTTTTTGGGAATTTGGTTATCGCAGCAGCTGCACCACAAAATAATAACAGGCTCTTTCTTGAGGTAAACAACAGCGGCTTCGGCCTGCTTCTGTGTAAGGGCCTGCAGTTGGTCCGCTTTCGAGAATAAAGCTGCGCATAGCAACAGGGAAAGAAATACGATCTTTTTCATATATTTTTTGAGTTTAAAAGAATCTATCCGCAAAGACTATGCCTTTAGCTACTAAAAGCTAATTGTAGTCTATGTTGCGAAGAAAGGTCTGCCTATTTTTCCCAAACCAATGCACTTGCCCCGAGAATTGCTGCATCGGCTTCTTCCAATTCACTAAAGACAAGTTTCACTTTATTCCTAAACAAAGGAAAAAGATTTCTTTCCATATGCAATTTAGCGGGCTTCAATATAAAATCTCCGGCTTTAATGACACCGCCAAATAAAAGAATTGCTTCAGGAGATGAAAACATCACAAAATTAGCCAACGCCTCACCAAGCTTCTGCCCTGTATATCGGAATACTTCGATGGCAATTGCGTCACCCTTCAACGCACATTCATGAACAGTTTTGGAATTTATAGCATCTTCAGGATATTGATTTAACATCGATTCGGGAAATTCAGCCCGCATTTTCTTTGCCGTGATGGTTATTCCAGTAGCGGAAGCATAGGCTTCTAAACTTCCCTCAGAACCTGTGCTCCAATGTTTTCTCCCCCCGGGTTTCACAATCGTATGACCTAACTCCCCCGCAAATCCGTCATGCCCATAAATAAGCTTCCCTCCAGCCACAATACCACTCCCGACACCTGTACCCAAGGTAATCATAATAAAATCTTTCATTCCTCGAGCTGCGCCAAAAAGCATTTCACCATAAGCCGCGGCATTGGCATCATTGGTGATGGTACAAGGAATACTAAACTTGGTAGTCATTAAATCACTGAAATGAATGACGCCCTTCCACGGAAGATTGGGCGCATGATCTATTGTTCCAGTATAATAATTTGCGTCTGGCGCTCCAACCCCAATTCCATCGAAACTGTCTTTGCCACCAAAATTTTCAATTAAAGGAAGTGCTTTTTCATACAGCGCATCAATAAACTCTTCTACTGTCTCATAATCATCTGTTTTTATGCTTCCTTTTTCAAGCACTTCACCGCGATGATTGACCACGCCAAACTTCGTATTGGTCCCCCCAATATCTATTCCCAACGCCACGCGTCTTGATAAATCTATTAACGACATTTTTATTTATGTTTCTTAATTTTAAAATTACTAAAATATAATATTTTATGAGCACTCGACAAAATCTTCTTGCCAATTAATTTTAATCTGCCGACCTTTTGTTGTGTGACGAATCCGCTCAGCAGCCGATGCGCCAAACATCGCTGCGATATAGCCTATCATTAAAAAACGGCTTCTCATTGCCTAATATTTTGTAAAATTAGCGATAATGATCAAATTTACTTGCTGCTGAATTAGAATTTACCGTCATTTGTGTCGTCGATTTATTAGCTTAAAAAATCGCAGCTCATTATTCGTGATAGGATTGATACAGATTCAATTAATCGAAGCAAATAATATACCCTATTTTATTCGTACTTTGCGCGTATCGCCAGATTGAATTATTGAAATCATACAACATTAAAAAACAATGAAAAAACTAACACTTGCCTTAATTTTCTTGGCTGGAATCTACTCTCAGCATGCAGAAGCGCAAATAGGAGATACAAGTTCGGACAAAGGTCTTGATTTGAGCTTAATGGACAAATCGGTACGTCCACAAGATGACTTTTACAATTATGTGAGCGGGACCTGGATGAAAACCGCTAAAATCCCTTCCGATAAACCTACTTGGGGAAGCTTCAATAAATTGGCAGAAGATACGGACAACAATTCGATGAAAATTCTGAACTCTCTATTAAAAGATAAATTTCCTGAAGGCAGTGAGGGCCAAAAAATACAGGATTTGTATGCTTCCTATATGAACTTAGAGAAAAGAAATGCCGAAGGTATTAAACCCATTCAGGGGAATTTAAGCAAAATCGACGCCATCAAAAACTTAAAAGATCTTCAGAATTATTTAATATCGGTAACAAAAGAAGGTGAAAACAACTTTTATGGTTGGGGTGTATACGCTGACTTGAAAGATTCCAAAATGAATGCGGTCTATTTAGGCGATGCGACTTTAGGATTAGGAAGAGATTATTATCAAAAAGAGAATGAGAAAAATACAGAAGCTATTGCAGAATACCAAAAATATGTAGCTTCAATGTTAAAAGAATTGGGCTATAAAAATGGTGATGCTGCCGCAAAAGGCATCGTTGACTACGAGAAAAGTATTGCTAAAACCTACTTGACCAATGAACAGAGCCGAGATAATACGCTGCAGTACAATCCGCAGACTATGGATGAACTAACGGCATTGGTTAAAAATGTCAATTTACCTGAGTACC
This sequence comes from Sphingobacterium sp. 2149, assembly GCF_031455655.1. Taxonomy (NCBI): domain Bacteria; kingdom Pseudomonadati; phylum Bacteroidota; class Sphingobacteriia; order Sphingobacteriales; family Sphingobacteriaceae; genus Sphingobacterium; species Sphingobacterium sp. 2149. Next base: position 127,899 of record NZ_JAVDTD010000006.1, read on the forward strand.
TTAAAAAAGTAGGTGTCAACACAGAAAAAGTAATTATTGGAGAGTTAGGTTATTACAAAAACTTCGACAAGTTGGTCAATGCTCAAAACCTTCCTATCATCAAGGATTACTTAAAATTCCATATGATCAACGGCAGTGCTTCTTATTTAAGTGAAAAATTAGGCGATATGCGCTTTGCTTTTTATGGCAAATATTTAAGAGGTCAACAAGAACAACGCGCATTAAATAAAAGAGGATTTGAACTGATCAATTCCACATTGGGTGAGGCTTTCGGCAAACTCTATGTGGATAAATATTTTCCAGCAGAAGCTAAAGCCCAAATGGTAGAATTGATCGACTACCTAAAGAAAAGCTTTGCTGTCCATATCAACGATTTGACTTGGATGTCTTCCGTCACAAAAGGCAAAGCGCTTGACAAACTAAACAAATTTACCGTAAAAGTCGCCTATCCGGACAAATGGAAAGATTATTCTAAATTAAATATTCTATCTGAAAACAAAGGGGGTAACCTGTATACGAACCTTCAACATATTACCACTTGGCGATATGAAAAGGATCTGGCTAAAATTGGAAAAGCAGTTGATAAATCAGAATGGGGCATGACTCCGCAAACCGTAAACGCCTACTACAATCCGGTAAACAATGAGATTGTGTTTCCAGCAGCTATTCTGCAGCCTCCATTTTTCAACGCTCAAGCTGATGCAGCGGTCAATTTCGGCGGTATAGGAGCTGTGATTGGCCATGAAATGAGCCATGGATTTGACGATTCGGGAGCACAATTTGATGCGGACGGAAACTTGGTAGACTGGTGGACACCAGAAGATAAAGCGAATTTCGAAAAAGCTACAAAAACACTGGCTGCTCAATACGATAAATATGAACCTGTAAAAGGTACGTTCGTTAACGGTACGTTTACAAACGGCGAAAATATCGCAGATTTAGGCGGGGTCAACATCGCCTATGATGCGCTTCAAATGTATTTAAAAGATAAGGGAAATCCAGGCGAAATAAGTGGATATACGCAAGATCAGCGATTTTTCCTCAGTTGGGCAACTGTATGGAGAACCCTATCCAGCGAAAAATATATGATCAACCAAGTTAAGACTGATCCACACTCCCCTGGATATTTCAGAAGTTTTGCCCCACTGATCAATGTGGATGCTTTCTACAAAGCATTTGACATTAAACAGGGCGACAAACTCTACAAGTCTCCACAAGAAAGAATCAAAATCTGGTAATAAGCAATATACAGGAGCTGTCTCATAAAAGGCAGCTCCTGTCGTTTTGTTTAATCCAACAGCGATTACTTTTGTGCACCAACCAATTGTGCACCAACCAAGCCCAATATCGAAAGCCCCACTAGTAACATTTCTTTTATAATGCACTAAATCATTTTAGTATACTTATATTCATAATAGAAATACCAATTAAGTATACCATGATAAAAACCCGAACCTCAATTTTTGCACTAGTACTATCGTTCTTCAGTTGGATGAATGCTTTGGCACAATATCCCCAGCTTTCTACCCCATGGACCGAAACAGCCCAGAAAACACAGATTCCACTTTCCGAATATCCCCGTCCTCAAATGGAAAGGAACGAGTGGCTATGTCTAAATGGTAAATGGGATTATATCGGAGGTAAGGATGCTCCAAATGCGCTGAACCCTGTGGTGCCGATTTCTTTTGATAAGAGTCGGGAAAGTATTCTTGTCCCCTATTGCCCAGAATCCTATTTATCTGGAATACAGCGCAAACAAGAAATCAACCTCTGGTACCACAGGAATTTCGAACTACCTAAACATTGGAAAAGGAAAGATATTATACTTCACTTTGGCGCAGTGGATCACGATGCGACCGTATTTGTAAATGGAAAAAAAGCGGGTAATCATTCAGGTGGTTACGATTCCTTTCGGATCAATATCACTGAATTTCTAAAGCCTGGCACCAATAATATTGTTGTAGCCGCGCATGATAGGAACGACGGTAAATACCCTTCGGGCAAAAATGGACCTCGCGGCGACTATACGTTTTCCTCTGGAATATGGCAAACGGTATGGATTGAGCCAGTCAATAAAAGCCACATACAGGGAATCAAATTGTTGCCTAAAGTAGCCGAAAGTCAGCTAAAACTGCAGGTCAATACCTCCCAAAAGTCAAAAGTTACAGCCATTGTTTCGGTAGACGGAAAAGAAATTTCAAAAATGGTACTACAAGCCGGTGTTGCGTCTAATATTCCTATAGATAATCCTCAACTTTGGTCTCCTGACTCTCCTTTTTTATACGATTTAAAATTAAGTATCCACGGGGAGAATGGAGAAATTGTCGATGAAGTTAAGAGCTATTTTGGCATGCGTGATATTAAACTTGGTCAGGTAAACGGAATTGTAAGGCCTTTATTGAATAACAAATTTATTATGCAGCTTGGTTTGCTAGATCAAGGATACTGGCCTGACGGAATTCTAACAGCTCCTACCGAAGATGCCCTAAAATACGATATCGAATTCACAAAAAAAGCTGGGTATAATCTCATTCGTAAGCATATGAAAACTGAGCCCCAACGGTTCTATTACTGGGCAGATAAAATGGGGCTGCTCGTATGGCAGGATATGCCCTGCCTCTGGTATCCGGAAGAAGATACAACGATTTATCGCAAAGCTTTCCGTGATGAATACAAAGCCATTATTGACGACCATTACAATTCGCCATCCATCATCGCCTGGGTTCCGTTTAACGAGAATTGGGGAGCTTTCGATGTGCGCAATATTACAGCGTGGACCAAACAATACGACCCTTCTCGATTAGTAAACGGGAACTCGGGATTTAATAACAATCCGTCCTATCAAAAAGCCTATGGCGACCCTGGAAATGGTGATTTTGTTGATACGCATATATACGTTGGTCCTCAAGGTGCTTCCCAACCCGACGAGAAAAGAGCAGCCTCGCTTGGTGAATTTGGCGGTGTAGGTCTATTTGTCCGTGGTCATATGTGGCCTGTCGAAAATAATGCCTATGCCTACGAGCCCACGATAGGTGCCCTTACAGACCGCTATATATTCCTCATGGATAATATCGAGCAATTGCTCCGATACAAAGGTCTTAGCGTCGCAATTTATACGCAAACGACCGATGTCGAACACGAAGTCAATGGACTATTGACTTACGACCGTAAAATACAAAAAATGGATCTTGAGAAAATTAAAGCGGCAAACAAAGCCGTGATTAAAGCGGGAAATGAATTGAATGAGTAGGATTAAAAATATCCAAACGATTCGACTTAAACTGCTGTTCTTTTTGCAATAAGTGTTAAATGACTATTAAATAAAACACTCTTATGGCAAAATATTCAGAAAAAGCATCCGAAAAAGTTGAAAAGACGATGCATGAAATGAAGGAAGGAAAATTGAAATCCGGCAGTGGAAAAAAAGTGACCTCCAAAAAACAGGCTGTTGCTATTGGCTTATCCGAAGCCCGGAAGGAAGGCGCCAAAGTCCCTAAAAAGAAATCCTAGCATGTATACTAGGATTTCTTTTTAATCAAATTAAGCTGTTTACATAAAAAGCTATAGTAGCGATTTTTTCTCTTCTTTATCATCATAAGGATCTGACAGAACATTTTGACTATCCTCCGCATGTATAAAATTTTGATTGACATCGACCGGCGTATAAATATGGACACTGTTTCCATTTCTCTTTTTGAGATAGTATTGAATCTTTGTTGTGTCTATATTAGTTACATCGGAAGCTGTCCAGATCATTTTACGACCTGTACCATCAATTGTGATTACGGTGTCGTTACCACGTGCGATAATGCGCTCAAGTCCTAATTCACTTTTTCGATCACCTTCCCTTGTCAATAAATGCGTATTTCCATCTTTATCAATCATTCTGATCGGTTGGTTATTGTTGCATCCAACCAAAAAGAGGAAACTAAATAGTAAAAATGGAAGGGTCGTTAGTGTTATTTTCATATCGTTCACAGTAAAACTCAATATCGTTTAACGACGAGACACAAAGATACTGCCAAAATACCGATGGCTCAAAAGATAATGACCTGATTGCAGAAAACTTCGATTAATCGAGGCTATTCATCGTGCCTTAAACTTCGTTTGAGATGATAAAACTGAAGCAGTATATGATCGTACCACAAAGCAAACAAAAGCATTACTGCTGGTAGTAGTAATGTTTGCAGTTTAAAAAATTGAAACATAAAACCTCCGACTATCCCTCCAATAAAAAAACCTGCAATAATCATTAGTTTAAGAAAAATACTTCTGTGTAGTTTCACTCGTTCACCAGCTTCTTTATAAAAAAACAGCTGTGAAATTTCGATGCCCAAATCAGTAAACAATCCGGTCAAATGTGTCGTTCTGACAACGGACTTGGACACTTTCGTTACCAAGGCATTTTGAAGTCCCATCGCAAAAAGCAGGGCGAATGAAATGACCGTTATAAACGATGGTTCTATTTGGACGGAAACTGGGAGAAGTCCTGCAGAAATCAAAATAATGGATTCTATACAAATTGGGATGATATAGGCATTATGGGATTTCTTTTTTGCGGCCAATTCAACAATAAAACCTGAAACAGAAGCCCCGAATAAGAAGAAGCCGATATACCATAGATAAATCAAGGCCATTTTATAATTCGTCAAAATCAATTGCTCAGAAAAAAAAGCAAAGTGCCCCGTGACATTTGTGGTCAACGTGTTAAGTGAAAGAACTCCTGTAATATTAACCAACCCTGCAACACAGGATAAAATAGAGGCTAACTTCAAATTGTGGATGTAATTCCTTCCTCTTCCTTGGTGTCTAAACATTTGAATTAAACTTTATGTCCTACATTATCCTTCATTTTACCCACATGCCTCTGAATGGGATTTACAAAACGTTGTCCGTCATCAGCATTCGCCAAAGGCGCATCATGTTGTTATCTTAGCCAACAAGTGATAAAAACTAGCCAAAAATACGAATACATTAATTCAAATCGAAAGGATTAAGATCATATAAAAAGACATCAGATTTTTAATAAATCATCAAATGAGCTGTTTCGAAAATAAGGCGTTTTAAACCAGTTAGCATACGATTTAAAAACTTTGTAACAATTCGCTTAAACTTTAAAATTTGCATACCAAAATCACTTGTATCATTTTTAAAGTTTAATTACATTTGCTTCCAGCGATGCAAGGAAAATTCCATCAATATGTGTTCAGCGTATTTTACGCAATACTTATCAGTTTTGGCTGGTATGCTATTTCCACACCAAAATATTCATCTGCCTTCCATCTGCATGCTGCCAATCACCACAGTCATCAGGTAGAAAGCGGAGGTTTTGGAACCAAAGTCATTCGCAAAACTAAACGTCATCGGCACGAAAAATTAAGAGCTTACTTTTCAGAAAATGAAAATGAAAACGATGACACAGGAAACGATTCCAATAGCCCAAATTTATTCGCACTCGCAGGAGACAGTTTTGGCAATATAATAAACGATTTCCTCCCTCAATTTCATAATACGCTCACCGCGGTTTCGCTTGCAAATACAACACCTTTTACTCTCCGCAAAAACGCACTATATATCCATTACAGTGTATTCAGGCTGTGATTCTTTAATACTTTCTTAAAAAACATAAAAATAGCTTTCAAAATCACCTGAAAGCAGGTCACACTATTGTTCAATTTTTCGAAAATAATTAAAAACTATCATCATGTTCATGAGAACCTTCATGTATACAAGCCTGTGCCTTATTATTCTATCGACAAGCTGCCAGTCAGAAAAAAAAGAGAAAAAAGAAGCTGCAGTTTTCAACGTTACCACCCCTTTAGTCAAAGACACCATCGTCCATAAAGAATATGTGGCTCAAATCCGTTCCATTAACCATATTGAACTCCGCGCGCAGGAGAAAGGTTACATTCAATCGATATTTGTCGACGAGGGTCAATTTGTACAAAAAGGACAACCCCTCTTTAAAATCATGCCCAACCTTTATGAGTCCGATGTTAATCGCGCCAAAGCCGAGGTAAAATATGCTGAAATCGAATATCAGAATACCAAAAATCTGTCTGAAAAAGATATTGTAGCGCCGCAAGAAACTGAAATGGCAAAAGCAAAATATGAAAAAGCCAAAGCTGAATTAGCCGCTATGAATACGCATCTCAAATTTACGGACATCGTAGCACCATTCTCAGGAATCGTGGGTAAGCTTCATGTCCGTAAAGGAAGTCTTGTCGATGAGGGCGAGTTGATCACAGAATTGTCCGACAATAGTAAGATGTGGGTTTACTTTAATGTCCCCGAAGTGGAATACCTCAATCAAATGGACGAAAAAAAAGACAATAGCCCGCTGCATGTACGGTTAAACATGGCCAATGGAAAAGAATTCGGTCATAAGGGGATTGTCGAGACCATCGAATCAGACTTCAATAATGAAACCGGAAATATTGCCTACAGAGCGACTTTTCCTAATCCAAAAGGCTTATTACGTTATGGCGAGACGGGGAATATTGTCATTACATCGCCCTATAACAATGCGCTTATGATCCCCCAAAAAGCGACATTCGAGGAGCTTGAAAAAAAATATGTATATGTTATTACAAAAGATAATAAAGTAAAAGCTAGAGAAATAAAAGTTGCTGCCGAACTGCCGCATATCTATGTTGTTTCTTCCGGATTGGGCAAGGACGAAAAGATTCTGCTGAATGGACTTCGAATGGTACAAGAAAACCAGACTATTGAATCCAAATATCAGACTCCGGAGAAAGTCATGTCAAACTTAGATTTATATGCAGAGTAATTAAAAAAGCAGCATCATGTTTAAAAAAGTAATACATCGACCGGTATTTGCTATTGTCATATCGGTTGTCATCCTATTTATTGGAGGTCTGGCTATCAAGCAACTTCCTACCGAACAATTTCCGAAAATCGCACCAACCACTGTTGCGGTATCCATAGCCTACCCCGGAGCAAGCGCGGATGTACTTGTAAAATCCTCACTGATCACTCTTGAGAATGCCATCAACGGGGTGCAAGGAATGCGCTATATCGCCACCGATGCAACCAGTGCAGGTGAAGCGACCGTAAACGTCGTGTTTGACCCCGGCACAGACCCCAACGATGCCGTCGTATTGGTAAAAACCCGGGTGGATCAAGTCATGCCACTTTTGCCCGAACTTGTCCAAAAGGAAGGGGTCGTCGTTAATCCAATTCAGCCCAGTATGCTGATGTACGTGAATCTTTACAGTACCAATAAAAGTATGGACGAAAAGTTCCTATACAATTATGCAACGGTAAATATTATTCCCGAAATCAATCGTATCCACGGCATCGCCAAATCGCAAATTCTCGGTAGCCGTAGATATGCTATGCGCGTCTGGTTAAATCCTGATCGCATGCGCGCCTATAGCTTGTCGGTTGATGAAGTGATGAAAGCAATAGGAGAACAAAGTATCATTGGCCGCCCCGGCCGACTGGGACAAAGTTCAGGTATCGCCGCGCAATCGCTCGAATATGTGCTGACTTACAAAGGGCAATACAATACACCTGAAGAATACGAAAATATTATTGTTCGTGCGAATGGCGATGGAGAAAACATCAAGTTAAAAGACGTGGCTAAAGTCGAACTGGGAAGTGAATTTTTTGATATCTATTCCAATTTGGACGGGCATCCGTCAGCATCGATTGTATTGAAACAAAATTATGGCAGCAATGCCAATGACGTAATCAAAGATGTAAAAGCCAAACTTGCAGAAATGAAAGGAAACTTTCCGCCGGGTATAGACTATAAAATCAGCTATGACGTATCCCAATTCTTGGATGCTTCTATCGAACAGGTGATGCATACGCTGCGGGATGCTTTTATTTTAGTTGCCATCGTGGTTTTTATTTTCCTTGGCGACTGGCGTTCGACTTTAATTCCGATCATCGCTGTACCCGTTTCACTCATAGGTACATTCTTCGTCATTCAATGGTTCGGTATGTCGATCAACTTGGTCACCCTATTTGCTTTAGTCCTCGCCATCGGGATTGTCGTAGACAATGCCATTGTCGTCATCGAAGCAGTACATGCCAAAATGGAAGAAAGTTCGATCTCCCCATATAAGGCCGTAAAGGAGGTTATGGCTGAAATCGCGGGTGCTATTATCGCCATTACAGCTGTTATGGTAGCGGTTTTTATTCCTATTTCGTTTATGACGGGTCCTGTCGGAACATTTTATCGGCAGTTTTCAATTACTATGGCAAGTTCCATCGTAATATCGGCAGTTGTAGCGTTAACCCTCACTCCTGTGCTTGCCGCGATGTTATTAAAAAACAACCATGGTAAACCAAAAAAATCGAACATATTCACCAAATCTCTTGACGTTTTTAACCGTACCTTCGATAAAATAACCGGCAAATATGCCACGTTACTGCGCAAAATTGCCAGCCGAAGAGTCGTGACGTGGGGGATCTTAATCGCTTTCTGTGTCGGTATTTTCGTCATTAACAAAACGCTTCCGGGAGGTTTCATACCTAGTGAAGATCAAGGTACGATTTATGCCATTATTCAAACGCCTCCAGGATCAACACTGGAACAGACCAACAAGCTTTCCAGAGAACTCCAAAAGATCTGTCAAGGCGTAGATGGTGTAGAATCCGTTTCATCACTAGCAGGATATGAGATCATGACGGAAGGACGAGGATCGAATGCCGGAACCTGTCTTATCAACCTCAAAACCTGGGGTGAACGTGAACATTCTGTTAAGGAGATCATGGAAGAACTGGAAGAAAAATCTAAAAATTTAGGCGCCACAGTAGAGTTCTTCGAACCTCCGGCAGTTCCGGGTTTCGGTTCCTCAGGAGGTTTCTCCATGCGCCTGCTCGACCTCAATCGGACTACGGATTATCAAGATTTCGATAAAGTGAATAAAGCATTTATCGCCAATCTTAAGAAACGTAAGGAACTTACTGGAGTCTTTACCTTTTTCGCTGCCAACTACCCGCAATACGAATTGGTTTTTGACAATAATGCGGCTATGCAGAAGGGCGTCTCTATAGGTAAAGCCATGGATAACCTCAATATCCTTATCGGCAGTACATATGAACAGGGGTTTATCCGTTTTGGTCAATTTTTCAAGGTATATGTACAATCTTCGCCAGAATTCAGAAGATTACCTTCTGATATCATTAACCTTTACGTCAAAAACGATCATGATCAGATGGTTCCCTATTCGGCCTTTATGACCTTAAAAAAAACACAGGGGCCAAATGAGATCACACGTTACAATATGTACAATTCTGCCGCCATCCGTGGACTTCCGGCCAATGGATATACAACGGCCGATGCTATTCAGGCAATCAACGAAACCGCAGTTCAGACTTTACCGCACGGCTACAAGGTGGCTTGGGAAGGTCTCTCCTACGATGAGGCGCAACGTGGAAACGAAGCTATTTATGTCTTTCTAGTCGTCTTAGTTTTCGTTTATCTTGTACTTGCCGCGCAGTATGAGAGCTTCATCATTCCATTTGCGGTTCTCTTGTCACTACCTGTCGGTGTATTTGGTTCCTTCTTCCTCTTAAAAGCTATGGGACTTGAAAATGACATTTATGCACAGGTCGGGCTGATCATGATTATTGGTTTGTTGGGTAAAAATGCGGTGCTTATCGTAGAATTTGCCGTGAAAAGGCGACAAGCCGGCGACAGTATATTAGAGGCAGCAATTGAGGGATCACGAGCACGTTTTAGACCTATTCTCATGACCTCCTTTGCCTTTATCGCTGGACTCGTTCCACTAGTCTTTGCCAGCGGTGCCGGTGCCATAGGTAACCATACCATAGGTGCATCCGCACTCGGGGGTATGCTCGTCGGAACAATCTTTGGCGTTATCGTTATCCCTGGACTCTACTATATTTTTGCAAAATTGGCTGACGGAAGAAAAATGATTCAAGCCGAAGACGATTCACCATTAAGCGAAGACATGATACATTATGAATAAGAATAAATTATATCACTATATAGGTTTCGCGCTTTTCTTGCTTAGTCTTGGGGCTTGCAAACCACTCGAAATCAAACAACGTACCGAAAATAAAAAAGTCCCTGAAACATATGAGAATGCTGACAGCGACACCTTGAATATTGGGAAAATTAAATGGAAAAACTATTTTAAGGACCCCAATCTACAAGGACTTATCAGCCAGGCATTGGCAAACAACCAAGAGCTACATATTATGCTTCAGGAAATTCAAATTGCCCAAAACGAAGTAAGTGCCAAAAAAGGTGAATATCTGCCTTCTGTTGGTGTAAAAGTTGGTGCAGGCGTCGACAAAGTAAGTCGGTATACGAATATTGGAGCGATGGAAAAGAATACAGAAATCGAACCCGGCCGCGAAATGCCTGAACCACTATTTGATTTTGGAGTTGGTGTACAGGCACAATGGGAAACAGATATCTGGGGTAAACTCCATAATGCAACGAAAGCTCAGTTACAGCGGTATTTTGCAAGTGTGGAAGGCAAAAATTTTATGGTCACTCATCTGATCGCTGAAATTGCAGATTCCTACTATGAACTTCTTGCACTGGACAATGAACTCCTAGTTATTAATGAGAATGTTAAGATTCAAAACGATGCACTGGCTGTCGTCAATGACTTGAAGAAAAATGCACGATCCAATAAGCTTGCTGTCAAAAGATTTGAAGCGCAGATTTTGAAGACACAAGGTATGCAGTATGACATCAAACAGAAGATCACCGAGACCGAGAATAGAATAAATTATCTCGTCGGAAGGTTTCCTCAGCCAGTTCAAAGAGATCAAGGCGCATTCGACCAACTCGTTCCGCAAACTGTTTATGCAGGTGTCCCCGCTGACCTATTGGAGAACAGGCCAGATATCAAGCAGGCGGAGTTTGAACTTGCTGCATCCAAACTGGATATTAAATCGGCCAAAGCGCGGTTCTATCCTTCTTTGGACATCGCTGCTGGAGTTGGATTTCAAGCCTTTGATCCGACTTATCTTATTAAACCAGAATCTTTTCTTTCTTCCCTCGTTGGTGAAATCACGGCTCCTTTAATCAACAAAAGGGCAATTAAAGCCGCTTATTACAGCGCAAATGCGCGGCAGGTTCAGGCTGTTTACCATTATGAGCAGACGATTCTGGCTGCCTACATCGAAGTTGCTAATCAGCTCTCCAAAATTAAAAATCTGGAGAGTGGCCTACAGATCAAGACCAAGGAGGTTGATGCATTAAATGAGTCTATTGGTATTTCCAACGACCTCTTTAAATACGCCCGCGCAGATTATATGGAGGTTCTACTGACCCAACGTGATGCGCTGGAATCTAAATTCGAGCTCGTGGAAAAAAAGGTCAACCAACTCAAAGCAAGCGTAGCGATATACAGATCCCTGGGTGGCGGATGGGACTATCGATAGTACACTTTTTAATTTTTGTTTTTATATGTTGGGGACTTACCGTGTGGTAGGTCCCCTTTTTTCTAAGTCATAACTTTATTCCACTACCACTTCTTTCATTTTCTCGTTCCCATAGTACATCGGGAAATACATCAATTCAGCCTTCGCGGGGTTAACTGTATAAGTTCCGCTATACCGAGGTAAAAGCTCGATCTCAAAGGTATGCGTACCTTTACCTAATTTATTGCAGAAAATGACAACACGATCCTTGAAATGCTCTCTATGCGCCTCGGTTTGATAGTATCCATTGGTTTTGGTTTCATAAGAACATCCCGCCGGTATCGGAACTTCAATCTGCACATACTCCGCTTCACCAGTTAATGTTACGCTTGCTTCAAGTTTTACAGGCTTCCCTTCCTTGAGCGCCGCTACCGTAGCACCATTGTCCTTAAATCGTGTTGCCACAGCGAGGCCCTTTTCCTTTTCTACGGCAGGATCTGGATTCCAGAAATTTTGATAGGCTGTCACAAAAGCCGGCTCCGTCCCTTCTTTCCGCACTTTAATCTGTTCATCCGGCTTAAAGCTTTGCGTATACGGAAATGTCGTGATACGTTTGCCATTGACAATCATTACTGGTGGTTGAAAAGTTTCTCCCGCCTTTAGCAAATCAGGGAGAATGCTTCGTATGATACGGGAAGATTCGTAGATATTATACCATTGATTTTGCTGCCGCTGCGCGAAAAAGTAATTACGGATATTTTCTAAATCCGAATCATGACCACCAATTGATTTTAAGACATTATAAGCCAACAGTGTATTCTCAGTATTGGTTTCCGTAGGTCGCATAAAAAATCCCCCTTTCTGATTCGTTGTAGCTCCAGAAGTCCAATAAATTCCCCCTAAGATAGCCTTTGAGGAATATTTAAGCACAGTATCTGCCGCATGTGAATCCTTAAGCCCCAGTTTTGAGATCAATAGATATTTCAACAGTTTGTCCTTAATGGTTTTACTTTTCAGTTTAGTATCAATTTCGAAGAAATAGCTTTTGTAATCTGTTTTAGGATCCAACCGGAGCAGATATATCAAGGAGCTAAACAAATTCTCTTTGGCCCCGTGAAGCTTATCTTTATCCACTAGAAGATCCAGCGAAGCCAAGCTGCTTTTCAATAGGGTCTTTTCACGTTCTGCATAGATCTCCGTATCAATTTCAACCTGGTATCCTGCTTCGCGGGCATCCAACAGTACCCCGACCACATAGTTGCTGATCCAAGTTACAGTTTCACTCTTGTTCCACCAGCCCCAGCCCTGATTGGAATTTTTGTTTTTCTGTAGCTCCTTCAGGAGCTCCTTTATTTTCTTATCCTCAGTAAAAGGTTTACGGATTAATTTAGCTAGCTCCTTTTTCGAAAGTAATGCACTTAATTTGGAAGCCATCTGCTCATTGCAGAGAAATTTGTAACGATCAATGAATTCGATTTCCCGTTGTAAAAATTCCAGTGAATTTGCTTCAGCATGGAAGGTTACTTCACCAAGCGACGGTGAAGTTTTCAGCACATACTCTGCCGTACCGTTGAGCACTTTAAAATCTCCTTCATGTTGTTCAAGCCCCTTTTCAAAAATCGGAATGCTACGCTTTTCACCATCAAAATATCCGTTGGACAATCCGATCGAATAAGCAAGTTGGACGCTGTCCCCCTTATCGGCAATAACCGGTATAGGATCCCGATAGGACTTCGCAATTTTCAACCTTGCCTCCTGTGTTGTTAGCCCATTATTGATGGTACGCAAGAGCTGTAGGCTGTCGCTAAGATAATTAACAACCCGCCCCATGGCTGTAAACTGATCACCTCTGATGGCAAATCGCGGAGTCGCCAAATGTGCTGAAACAGCCTTAAACGATTTTATACTTAATTCTTTGCTGTCTGCAAAATTTTTCGCTCCCTTCGCTATAAAGAATGTCCGCCAATTGGTGATATCATCCGGATAGGTCGCTTCAAAATTGGCTTTTCCCTGGACATCGGTAGTGAGCTTTGGCTGCCAGAATGCATCATCGCGGAAGTTCACGCGCATCGTATTTCCAGATTCCAAATAGGGCATATCCACAGCACCTGTCGATGTCGCAGATGCTCCAGCTTTCATCTGAACCATCACCACGCCATTGGCGGCCCGCGCACCGTACAATCCCAGCATAGATTGATCTTTAATCACATTCAATGACGCGATAGTCGATGGATCAAGACTTGAAATATCACCTTCAAAAGGGACCCCGTCCACTAAAATCAATGGTTTTTCATTGGGGGCCGGACTAGCAGCGCCACGAATACGAATCCCTGCTACAGCCCCCTGCAGCATAGCTGTAGTCACCCCATCCATCCTAGCATTGATCGATTTCACTGCCGCAGTCAATGATTGCCTTTTTTGGACGCCATACCCCACAACAACCACTTCATCCAATTGATTTTCGCTTGGCTTTAATTCCACGAAATAATCTTTGCCACTGGAGACTTTGACCGTAGCGGTATTGTACCCTAAAGCAGCAATCTCAAGTACCGTATTTTTGTCATCGGAGAGCTCAAGTTCCAAACTACCGTCAAAACTGGTAAAGTATTGCTTTTTCGTATCCCGATCACTCACTTTAGCCCCAATTAATGGCGTATCACCATCATAAACTAAGATCCTGGCGACCTTATTATTCTTTCTTTTCGCGCTAAAGCCTTCCCGGTCGATTTTTAAGCCCTGCAGATCGTTTTCTTGTCCAGTCTGGATAGCATCCCGCAATGGATTCTCCACGGTACGTACAATAATTTCATCGCGTACAAGTTTGTAAGCTAACCGAGCTGCTTGGGATGTCTTAGTCCATTGGATAGCGTCTAGTTTCAAATAATTCATTCCCTGGGCTTTGAGCTCGACTGGCAAACTAAAGGAAGTTGAATCATCCTTTACAATATGCAAAGTAACCTCGCCGACCGGAAGATCTTCAAACGTTCGATGTCCACCGTAAAAGAGCCTAAAGTACATCCGCTCTTCGACATTCGTCGGCTCGATAAAGATCAATGTAGGTCGAATGCTTTTTTGTGAAGCATCATTGCCCAACATTAAATTAAGTTTAAAACCAGCATCTTCACGTTCTCTTTTCACCGTAGCAAACTGTGCAAGTCCAGTACTGTTTTGCATCGTCTCCCTAAAACGCTGCTCGACATTTGCCTTGATATCCTCCACCGACCATACTTTCTCCAGAAAATCTAAACTTGGTTTATAATCATACAGATCCAGCCGGATAAGATTACCATCCCAGCTTTTTTGCTTTTGATAGTTTTTATAGATGCTATATTGATAGCCGCCCTCGATTTCAAACCGGCCAATTTTCGATGTATCCACCATAAGCGTACCTATTTTGGACACACCATTGTACATTTCTGTTCTTGGAAATGGCCCCGCCATCAGCGGAACGGGGACCTGTGTCCGCAACCGATTATTGTAAACGGTTCGCTGTACCGGATTGAGGTAATAGAGATCTCCAGCTGTTTGGATATATGCTGGTCGCTCGATCAGCACATTACTATTGGGTAATTGCCAGGCTCCAAAATTGTTGGTCACGGTGATCAACTGTCGCTTCAATTCGGCCACTTCTTTATCGAAAAGCTTACTCTGTTGCTCTTTTGGCAATCGAAGAACCGAAATATGGCCTTTTCTCCATGTTTTGTCGGGGTAATCAAAACCAATCGTATTTCGTGAAGCATTAAAGGACACAATCACCTTTTTCCCCTTTTCAACGTAATACCCCTCTACCCGAATGTCACGATCCTTGGTTCTAAACCTAAAATCATGCTGCCCTGGAGTAACCTCAAAAATAGTAGGATTATTTTGCTGATCTTGCTTCGCATAGCGCAGTACACCGTCTATCCAAACCAAATGAATCCCTTGTACAGCACCGTTTACCACGATGTAAGGGGATACCTGACTCTTAACAGCATCGAGTGGAAGAGACTCCTGAAAATAGACATCTGGATATAAGAATTGATAAAAGGGAATCGTATCCAACTGCATTACTTTAGACCATTTCACCCAATCTTGCAGCGCTCCCTGATAAACTTTTTCATCATCATCCAAACTAACATGAAGATTTTGCTTGATCTCCGCCCTACGCATCAGACCACCGACAGTAATCGCTGGCGCAGCGGCTGACTTAAACTTTGAGGTAAAACCATAGGCTGTGATATCGACATCTTTCAAGGGTTTACCCTCCTTATCCGTAACAGAAAGTTCGAACATAGCCTTCTGTCCTGGATATACTGTGGTAGCCGTGTTAACTTCCAAATTCAAATTTTTCTCCACATAGGGCAATTCCTCGCGAATAACTTTAGATCTTCCTCCAAAAAGGTAAGTGATCTCCAAGCTATACCCCTCTTTTCCACCGGCTAAAAATGCACGATTCAATTCGGTGTCATAGCCCGCAGCAATCATACGACCAGCCCGATGGACTTGATACCAAAATGGAATCCTAGCAGGGTTATCGACATGCAATAGCACCGAATCCGCAGTGCGGTAAAATTGATAATTCAGTTGTACCTGCTGCTGGCTGTCCAGATCGACACTTTTACTAAAACCATTCGACTTAACAACAATTTCTTTGGACTGCCAAGGTATTGAAACCAGATTAGGTAAACTTACATTTTCAGCCTTCAGCACTTCATTATGTTCTCCTAATATCTTGAGCTCAGCATATGCTGGCTGCTCGACGCCCTTTTCAAAGTAGCTCAGCGCTGCATGTCCATCTTTGACAATAATACGGATTTCCTTTTCGCGGTTAAGTCTATTGAGATCAAGGCTTCGCTCTATTCTTTCATTATCCGAACTTAAATAAGTACCAATAACGCGAAAGGAAATGCCAATGTCAGGCGGAAAAATTGAATCCGGTAATACAATCTCCTTCTCTGCCACATCTGCAAGCGAAACACTTGTTTGCCATAAGGTATCTGGAATAAAATTGACCTTATTAGCTTTTAAACCATGTATAAAAACCGGACTAGCCACCACCTGTAAAGCGACTTTCCCATCGTATATGGGCATTTCATTTTCATTTAATGCTTTTAGTTTCAGCCGCACGCTGTCTCCTTTGGCATAATCTGTCTTTTCAGAAGTCATCGTAAAACTTAGGCTTTTTAGTTCATAGTCTTCGTATCGGAAATGCTGTCGATGCAAGACTAGTTTGGTTTTTGGAGATTCCAAAGAAATCCAATAATTTCTATCCAGAATAAGGCCTAGTCCCTTCAAATCAAATGCAAAGTTATACATGCCCGGACGATAAGGCGCTAGGCGCGCCAAAACGGTATCCTTCGCATAACCATATCCTCCCGATAGACGTACGACAATAGAATCGCGATTAGGTTTCCATTTTGTTTTCTCCAGATACGCTTTAAATTTAACTTGCTCATTTTGTTTATACATCGGTTTATTAAAAACCATAAAACTTTCTGTACCACCAGTTTCTTTTTTATGAAAAATCCGCTGAATTTTAAACCGAGTTCTGAGCCAGCTGTTGCTGATTTTTTTCCATAATGACACCTTATCTTTATGGGGCCAGCCCCGTTCTACAGTCAGATAATGATAGACACCCTTATGTTCAATACTGACGATATCGTCACTATTTGCGTTGGCAGCTTTATAATAATGGAACTTCTTATCGAGTGACATGCGACGTCCGTTCACTTTTACTTGCGCGTCTTCTATAATCGTTCCCAAAGAATCGTATAGACAAATCGCAAAAGCTTTCGCAGGAATAATTTTGACATACAGGTTATCGCTGATCAACTCCCGATACATGAGATCTGCTCCATTAGCGCGGACCTGTACATAGTTACCAGGTGGTAACACCGGATTTGGGTCTCCAACCTTATATTTTACAACAAAATTGCTGAGCATAGCTTCATCGAATTTTCTTCCATCCAAATGAATCTTTTTTAAAATCTCAGGGCTTAGCTTATAAATATAATAGTCAGAAGAACCGCGCGGACTATCGAATAAGCTCGATTGTCCACAAAGTACAGAAGCATACAACACAGCTAAAAAGCATACTACAATTGATTTCCATTTCATGTATAAATACTGGCTAAATTCTTTTAAAAATAAATAAAATTACCTAAAGCCAAGCACTAGATTCTTTCATTCAGTACTTCAACTTTTGGGCAGGGATGCTGAGAATATCATTATTCCATAAATCAAGAAAAAATACAACATCAACCGCTCTTTAATCGAAGCTGCAACTTCAATGTCTGAAGAAAAATCAACAGCGCCCGAACGGGGGCAGCGATTATGCTGACACACTCTTGTCACTCATTGGAGTTATCTTTGTTCATAACCCAGTGGGAAGTAGGATCAAATTTAAAATCATAATAAAAAAAAAATGGATACGTTACAACAATTAAAAGCAGAGTTAGCGAATGAGTATCAAATTACAAGAAACTTTATCGCACTTTTTCCGGTTGGAAAGAATGAGTATGCACCACATCAGAAAAGTATGAAAATGATGCGTTTAGCAACGCACATAGTCGAGGTTTTTGAATGGCCTAGTACAGTTTTAAAAACCTCAGAACTTGATTTTGCCAAAGTTCCTTACGCCCCTACAAGCCTATCGACATCGGAAGATCTTTTAAAAAAATTGGACGAAGCATATGAAGCTGGGATAAATGCCTTAGAAAAAGCGCAAGAGGAAGACTTGAGTGAAAGCTGGGCAATTAAAAATGACGGCCATGTATTGGCAAGTTGGAGCAAATATGAGGCGATTCGTCACGCATTAAATCAGATTACACATCACAGGGCACAATTAGGCGTGTATTATAGGCTCAACGATATTCCTTTACCAGCGAGTTATGGACCCTCTGCGGATTCGCAGAATCTATAGGCCAAAAGTGCGTTGACCCAACCTACACTTTTGAAGGAAAGTGTAGGTTTTCTTCAAAAAAATCCGATTTTCAAGCGGATCATTAAAGCGCAAACTTAAACTGTCATATCCTTTCCCCTATTTTCTTCCAGCACAAGCATAAAATCTAACAAGCACTTTTTCTTCGCAAAATGATTATCTTCCAACAAATTCTTGTACATGGAAATGGCATTCAATAGGATTTTTAAATTCTCTTCATTATAGCGATCTACATAAAAATATAACTGTTCATTGCTTGTATAGCTAACTAAGGAATCGAACAAACCCTGTTCTAAGTTGTTTTTGCTATCAGGAAGTTCGAGCAATACCACAAGATGCTTCTTAAATTTCTCTTCACTTCTTTTAAGATCGCTTATTTTAAATTCAATATCGGAAAAAGGAAGCGCCTGATATAAAAAGGCAGTGTTCTTTACCATCTCATTATATTGGATTTCTCCAGCTTCGTAATCGCTATTAAACGCAACAAAGTCCTCATATTTTTCATCAAATTCTGAGCGTTTTCCCTGAACATCCGCGAGCTGTTGAAAGTAATAGTGAATCTCCTGATGATAATCTGCAATTTTCTGTTCCATACTACTGATGTCAGCCGTTATATTTTGAAGTAATACGATTGCGTCTGAGACTTTATATTTTTTACCATCATAATCGAACGTTTTTACCTTTATTTCACCCTTACTAATTGCTTCAACAACATATCGATCATTTTTCAAACTATTGAGTTCATAAAGTGCTTCAACTCTATTTTCGGCAAATAGTTCTTTAAACGATGGTTGGATCTGCTTTTGGGATAGCGGGGACGCACCACTTCGTACGGGATGAGTATAGTCGTAAAAGTCATTGAATTTCTGATCAAACGCGTACCGATCTATCCGCTTTTCAAAATCCTCCGTAAATTCGGTTAAGGCTAAAGGTGATGGTATCTGCTCATACTGGATCGCCGAGAATAATTTATCAGAGATTTGATTAGCCACTGCAGCCTCATTAGAAAGCAACGCAATAGCTGGCTCATTGTTGGTCTCCTGTTTTACAATATTGAGTGTCTGTAATGCTTTTACCCGATCTTCATCCGAAGGATGGGATGACCATTGGTTTTCAAGATTTAATTTTGATTTATCATACTTTTTTAATGTTGCCATTTCAATCTGAGGCAGACCGTTCCGAATCTGATACCTATTCCTTTCCGCAAACATCTGCATGACACAGCTGTGCTCGGGATAAATGTTATTGCTCTTTATATTTTCAGAAAATTTGATATCATAAAAGTTGAGCACAACTGTCAGTGCATGATTGGCAAAACTCAATCTCAATAGGGAATCGGCCAATGCCTGAGACCCTGCCACATGTGCAGCTATTTCATCTGCATGGAATTCCATCTCTCTAGATAATGCCAAATAATTGATATTGACATATTCATAAAGATGCTTCAAGATGTTCTGAATCTGTCGAATGATAAAAACAGATATACCAATAAAAATACCCGAGTATCCACTGATATTCCCCCATTTTTCAAACATACTATTAAGCGATTCATTCTTATAAAGCATATTGTAAATGATTTGATTGACATGATAGACATAACTTCCAACTTTCATGCTTCTCTGTGAAAAGTGACCAAATTCATGGGCAAGAATAGCCTTCAATTCCTGTTGCGTAACGGCATTGATCAATCCTACACCAATCTGCAGGTTTTTGCGAATAGGCAAAAACATACTCCAGAAACTAGAGTCATAAAAAACAGAAGCATTCACATCATGCGCCAAAAACACCTTCTTCGGAAAGTTGGTGTGAACCTCTTTTACCACCGTATGAATGAGTGCAAATAATTGTGGTTCGTCGTGTTCAGCTATCTGCGTGAGATGCCCCGTATCCACTTTTGTCGACGCAAAAATAAATTTTAATAAAAAGTAGAGTATAGTCAAACCTGAAGCGAATAGTCCCAAACATAATACTGCAGTTAAAAATATAGGTTTGGCAATAAAAATCAATCCCCCCAATAAGGTAAAACCAACCGTTATACCTATTGACAATAGCAAAAGGGCAACATAGCAGACGGCAAAAACGACAATAGATAAGATTGTTTTGCGCGCATGTTTTCTAAAGTTTGTAGATACTTGTACGTTCATAAATTGTTAATAGTGCAAGGTTAATTAACTATATAAATATAAAAAATAAAATCCATTTGCCTATTAAATCATCAGAAATCAGATCGCCCATGTATTCCACCAAATCTCGACCAAGCTTGCTATCGCAGAACTTGCTTCAAGCCCAAATTTCTAATAACCTTTTTCCAAAGAAACTTCATTGAGCAAAGGTCGCCCATCAGCCATTCTGCAATAATTATCCACCACCTGTAAGACGGACGAGCCTATATTTGTTCTACTCGCAACATGCGGAGTTATAATAATAGCGGGGCAGTCCCAAAACGGATGATCTTGCGACAATGGCTCTTGATGAAATACATCAAGATAAGCTTCAGCAATGTTTTTCTCGGCAATTGCATGCAACAAATCATTTTCCACGAGATGGTCACCTCGGCCAACATTTATAAGGACAGTTCCTTTGGCGCACAAATTAAAAAGATTACGATCCAAAATACCGTATGTAGCATCGGTTAATGGTAAAATATTGACGAGAAAATCCGCATTTTCTACCGCCAAACCCAGTCCTGCCGCTCCTGTAAGCGACGTTACTCCGGGAAAATTCTTTGTAGAGTTTGACCACCCTTTCACCTGGAAGCCCAACCGCAACAACTGCTCAGCCACATACCCCCCAATCTCACCTAATCCTAATACCGTTATAGTAGTTTCTCCAATTGATTTATACAACAAGGGACGCCAATGTTTACTTTCTTTTTCATCGATATACGTCGAAAAGTTCTTCATCGAATGCATTACACAGGTCAAAACATGCTCAAACATATCGCTTTTCAACATGGGATCAATAATCCGACAAATATGGAGATGAGATGGAATATTTTGGGGCAATAGGTGATCTATTCCGGCACCCCCAGACTGTACAACTTTTAGATTGGGAAAATAAGTATAATAATCCGCCTCAGGCTTCCAGCAAAGAGCAAATTCAACCTCGCTATAATTTTCAATATCAGGGAAGATCTCCACTTTCACTTCTGGCAAATACGTATTGATTTCGACCTTCCATTCCTCAGCCCTGCTTCGATTGAGGATTAACGCTATACTCATATCTTTTTTGTTTATACGAAAATAGCATTAATCCTAAAAAAAGGCAATGGGCTGATTCGAGAATCAGCCCATTGCCTGCAAATAGGGTCTTTCCCCCCCCACAATAAACGTTTAATCCGCAAAAAAATACTATTTATAACCTATATTTTGTTTCAGGTTGTCACCGTCTTTATTATTCAGCTGAATTTCACTTAAGGGAATAGGTAATAAAGCGTTATAATCTTGAAAACCAGTTGTTATCTTATTTGCAGGTCCTGCATCCCCATTGCGTAAAATCCGCTCTTTCAGTTTATTGGTTCGAACTAAAGTCATCCGACGGTTCTCTTCTGAAATCAGTTCTCTGGCGCGTTCATCCAAGATAAAATCTACCGTTAGATCACTTGAGGCCACTTTGCCTAACTGATTATTACCAGACTCCGCACGTGCTGCTTTAAATGAGCGATCACGCAGCTTATTGATATCCTCTGCGGCACCGGCTGCATTTCCCTGCCGCAACCGAGCTTCTGCACGCAGCAAATAGGTTTCCCCAAATCTCATGACTGGCCAATCTTTCACCAGCGCATAGCCAAAATCATCGAGTGGATCATAACCACCCCATTTGGTTGGAAATGGATACCAGACTTCCAAACTATCGGTACGGAAAGGAACGACCTTATCTCCGGTTTTGATGACGATGTTTTTAGTTCCTGCACCTTTTGCAACCCGATAACCATCCGCATCAACACCAATTTCCGCAGTAAAATTTGGACGATTATAATTGGTTGTCCTTCGTATATTAAAATTGCTATTGCGGATATCGCCCTTCAGCCCTTTCCATACCGTATATTTCATAAAATTACTCAACCGTAAACGGCCATTTCCTCTACCACCCAGCGAATCAGCATTGACCATACCATCCCATTTATGGTAAGCCGGTTGCCATACCCTGCGTTGTTGTGGACTATCGGTCGTGCCGCCATTAACTTCACGATTATACTCCAACTCAAAAGTCCAGATGGCCTCGGTATTTCCCTGCCTGCGTCGCATATTTCCCTGACGAAACATATCCCTAAAGTAATCACCACCTTCGGCCAGGTATTTTCCATAACGTGCCTCAATCAACTTATAGTTACCACCATTGATAATAGCGGTTGCCATCGTTTCAGCTTGTGCAAAATAGCTTGCGTCACGCATACCAATACGTAAAAAAGCTTCTGCAGCAAGCTGTCTCGCGATATCTTTATTGATTCGGCTAGGTGTGGTCGCTGTAGCAAGATCAGGGAGCTCTTTAACGGCATAATTCAAATCATCGGCGATAACCTTGTCGATTTCAGCAACAGCGGTTCGTGTATAGTTAAATGAAGGTACTTTAATTGAGCTGGTCAACAGAGGTACATCTCCCCACAATGTAACCAGCATATTATAGGCGTATGCGCGAAAAAATCGTGCTTCTGCAGCGGCCTTCGGATTGCTATCGCCTACTCCATCAATGATGAGGTTGGCATTATTAATAAATGCATAGCATTTTTCCCACAAGAAACTTACGCCGCCATTTTCTGAATTGAGATCGGCATATTGGTAAAAAGGATTCTCAACGCCCTCTGTCGATCCAGCACTCGTAATATCTGTCCCGATCTGCCAACAGGAAAGAAATCCTTGCCTGCCACTGTAGCCCCAAAGATGGGCAAAGTTATAATGTAAGCCCAGCAACCTGTTCTCCACTGTCGTCGGATCAACATTCGTTGCATCGTAATTAGAATAGGGTTTCTCGTCCAAATAGCCTTTACCACAAGAGCTGGCCCCTACGGATAACAAAGCCAATATGGAAAATAAGGTGGTATAATTGTTAATCGTCTTTTTCATGTGTATGTAATTGATTTTTGAAAAATAAATGTCTAAGCATTAAAAACTAAGGTTAATGCCTAAAACATACGTCCTCACCATTGGATAGTTAATTGCATCATTCGTGGATCCCCTTGTAATATCGCGAGCCTCCGGATCCCAGCCCAGCCAATTGGTCCAGGTATACAGATTTCGACCGCTCGCATATACTGTCAGCCCCTGAACACCAATTTTTTCGACAAGTGGTTGTGGCATTGTATAACTTAAGGTTACATCTTTCAAACGGGTGAAACTGGCATTAGAAGGGAAGCCATATCCATGAACATTGGAGTGATTCCCCAGCGAACGCCATTCATTACTTTTGTTTTCCGGCGTCCAATATCCAAGGGCCGCAGGCGTGCTTCGACGTCCCATCTCGTCCGAGGCGGCGCCAATTTGCGGATTATTACGCAATGCTCCTTGTACAGTATTGATAAAAACATTTAAGGTGAATGCTTTATAAGTGAACGTATTGGTTAAACCTGCAGTCCATTTCGGTGCTGTCTGCCCAAGAACAGATCGATCACCGTCATCAATCTTTCCATCGGCATTTAGATCTGCCAATTTAAGGTCGCCCGCTTGCGCAGCATCATCCCATCCCTTGTTCGCTCCAGATGCAATCTCATCCGCCTGCCAGATCCCCACTTTCGTATAATCATAGATGACTCCTATGGGCTGTCCAATAAACCACCTATTGCCCAAGTCGTCTTTCCCGTTGCCATATACTTCTGTGATCTTATTTTTATTACGGGAAAAAACCAATGTACTCGACCAGTTAAATTGATCTTTTACGATATTTTTAGTGTTTAATGTCAGGTCGATGCCTTTATTCTCAATTTTACCAATATTCGAATATACTGAAGCAAAACCAGTTAGCTTGGGTAGACGTTGTTCAAGAAGTAGATCATAGGTACTGGATTTGTACATATCAATACTACCTGAGACCCGATTATTGAATAATCCAAAGTCAACACCTGTATTGAACCCCTTTGTTTTTTCCCATTGCAGATCATAATTCCCCATCAAGGTTCGGATCGTTAAGGCCGTATTTGACAAGCCATTCATTGCCATTGGACTTGAATCCATTAAAAATTGGGTGCGATAAACAGGGATCGCTTCATTTCCAGAAAGACCATAAGAAATACGCCATTTTAAATTACTGACAATCTGTTTGGCATTTTGCATAAAGGATTCGTTATGCAAATTCCACGCTACTGCTGCCGATGGGAAAGCACCATACTTGTTGTTTCTGCCAAAAACGGATGCGCCATCCCGGCGAACGGTCAAGGTCAGCATATAACGACTATCGTACGCATAATTTAAACGACCCATTTGCGAAATTGTACGGTATAAATCTGCAATCGAAGAAACCTTCTGTGTTGACGCCGCACCCAGATTTCCCCAACCAAGTGCATCATTGGGAAATACCTCGCCTGTTGCAATTGCCTGTTGCCAATATTTGCTTTTTGCCGCATATAGTCCAGTGAAGTCAATATGGTGCTTACCAAAGTTCTTGGTATAGGTCAATATATTTTCTAAGGTATAAGTCTGTGTTTCATTATTGGTTATACGTCCAAGACCAGCAAAATTATACACCGACTCACCTTCGTATTCATTGTTTCTAACCGGCACAAAGGAATACCCTGCATTCAACTTATATTTCAACCCTGCTAATGGCGTGTACAATTCACCAAAATTTAAATCGGCATAGCCATTCAGGCTAATGTTGAATTGACGGCGCTGCGGATCTAAGGTTGTTGGCAACAAAGGATTGGACCACAGTTGCTCGGAGTACATCGGGTATTGTGTTAAAGAGCCATCCTCATTATACATTCTGGCGTACGGACTCATTGCCGCAGCTTGCAACAAATTAGCCCGGCCGCCATCTCTATTGTGCGCAACGATAAAGGAGGATGTACCCACCGAAAGGTATTTGGTGGCCTTAAAATCGGTATTTGTCCGAAAAGAGTAACGTTTGTAATTGTAACCCAACAAAACTCCTTTTTCATTTAAATAATCGCCCGACACAAAATATTTGGCATTTTCACTACCGCCCGATAAACTGACGTTGTGGTTTTGTATGACGCCAGTCTGCATCACCGCATCCAGCCAATCCGTCGTTACGCCATTTTTATAATTGTCATATTCGTATTGATTGCGCACCGGACCGCCATTGTACAAACTCGTGTTGGTGATACGGGCATATTCCGCATAACGCTTTAACAGTTCCTCGCCAGAAACAGGTTCGAGGATATGCGCTACATGCTCTACCCCACCATAGCCACTATAACGAATGGACGGTTTACCGGTTGTTCCTCTCTTTGTGGTAATCAATATCACACCGTTCGAACCATTTACACCATAAATAGCCACAGCGGAAGGATCTTTCAGGATTTCGACAGATTCAATATCATTGGGATTGATGTCATTAATAGAGCCATCTGTTTTTGTCAATGGAATTCCATCCACAACAATAAAGGGCTCCGTTGTTGCACTAAGCGAATTTCTTCCTCTTACCTACACCGAGGGCGCATCACCAGGAATGGATGATGCCTGGGATACCGTCACATTAGACACTGCACCCTGAATGGCCTGCATGACATTGTTCACAGGAATCTTTGATAGACGGTCTTTAGGAACTGAAGCGACCGAACCGGTTATATCCGATCGTTTCTGACTACCATAGCCCACCACCACAAGCTCTTCCAGCACATTTTCTGCAGGTACCAGTGCAACGTCCAGATTGGCCTGCTGCCCTATCGTGATTTGCTTCTCTTTAAAGCCAACGGATGTGATGATCAAGGTGCTACCTGGAGATGCCTGAATTGAGAAATTCCCCTGCCCATTAGTTTGCACAGTTTCCGCACCGCCTTTTACACGAATGGTAACACCTGCAATTCCCTTTCCCGAGGTATCTTTAATAACCCCTTTCACATTTGCACTCTGCCCGTAACTGGACATGGCTATCAGAAAAAGGCTGTTCAATAAAATGCCCTTTTTTGAATATCGGTTATAATAATGTTTTAACATAATTTATTAATAAATGATTTGGTTAGTTTTTCATATTCTACGTGCTTCTGGAATCAACCCAGCAATGCCAGAATGTCCAATGGATACTCTTCTCAAGTTGAATTCATAGCCTGTCGTTTATAATTGGTGTCCTTGTTTCCTGCGAAAAATAGTGCGCTAACTTTTGAAAGAAACAAGTGAATAATTCGTCCAACATTGTTTTGGACCCAAGACAAAAGTAGCTCTGAAGCGAGATTTTGGTGTTTGATTTTAGTTCAATTGAGTTGAAATTCGCTTCAAAATGCTGAAAAATCGATATTCAACAACAATAAACCAATTCAATTACGATGCGATAGCCTAATCACCCAAGCTTAAAAAGCCACGGCTATCGGAAACACAGGCGATAAGAGTAGCCTTCTTAGAGCATAAAAAAAGGTTGCCATTTTTTTGGCAACCCTTGTACACTTTATAGCTACTGTTTGTTAAATGCGCGTAGGAAAGATGTAGTTCTCTCCGTTACGCCAGCGAATTTCCACTTTCTTATCCGTTGCTTTCACTTGTGGAAAAAGCTCTTCATTTGTCCATTTTTCTCCCGATTTCTTCCACAGCTGTAAGGTGACATACCATTGTCCTAGCGGCTTTTCTCCACCTACAAAACAATTCAATACAGCACTCTCTTGCGCTACAGGATGAAGTCCTTGACAACTTAAGCTTTCCATCCCCTCCCAACCCATGAGCCTTACCATAGCCAATTGGTATTGCCCATTATCTAAAATCATCGCCTCATTGCCGTTATACTCCATTTTTTCTGAATGGATAGGATGATCCTTCCATTTTGGGAGGGCATAATGCCCCAGCCGCAAGGCCAAAGGCTTTTCGGAAAGTAATTGATCACATCTCAAAATTCCATTTGCTATTGTCCGTTCTGCCAAGAATAGATGTATACTCGTATCCGAAGCCAAGGTCGCCGTACGGCGATAAACTCCCTCCTCGTACCCGCTAAATTGATACATCCGAAGTGATTCCCACTGGGCAGGTTGGGTCTGAAAAGTATAATTCATTGAAATTTCCCCGTTCTTCCCATCGGCCTGCCAAGGAAAAGCACTATTATAGGAAAGCTTATTGTAATTTTCCGTCCCTTGATAATAGCCGATGTCCCTACTGGTATTCCAAGATCGGATTTCGGAGGCACCGATGCTATCATAATCAGTGATCAACATTTGTGCCCCCTCTATATAGGTATTCAGCACCTTCGCATTTGGAATCTGACGATTCCAGGCACCCTGATTTTCTGAAGCAGTCCAAAAACTGCTATTTTCCGGAACCAAAAGACCTAAAAAGAATTTCCCCAGCCAATATGCACTTCCCCGGCAACTATACTCCTGTACCGCAGGATCAAAAGCGCCATAAAAGCCCAGGTTGGGAATACCATCCGAAAGAAAATCCGGATGCTCTAAAAATTGCAACAAAGTACCCGAAGCAATTCTCCGCATCCAACCATAATTGATGGAAGGATCATCCAATAACCCCAATAATGGAAAGGGTACTGCGGCCCCCATACGATACGAAATACTACGGCCCCACATAATCATTTCACCATTACGGCTAAATAAATAGGGATAACTTTTCACCACATCATGCAAATTCGATTTGAATTTTGCAGCAAGTTCAGGGTACATCGTCGCACCATAATTAGCGGCCCAAAGCGATCCATACAGCTGAAAAGCCCACATACTGTAGTAATCGTAGTAAGGACTGTCATTATACCAGCCATCGCCCCTATAATCTTGAAGACATTTTTCCAATAAATCCTTCAGGTAATCCTCCCGAACAGGGTAACCTCTACTTTTAAAAAAGCTTAAAATCATAATATTGAAAAATCGCCAATTCATCTGTATCGTTGGTCCATTACCATAACTCAGCATGGTTTGTGCGAGTTCATTTTTAGTATGTTGTGGCAACGGATCCCAAAGCACTTCAGGCGCTGCCATTAGCGCCACAGCCAAACCTCCAAATTCGACCAGCTTTTGACTCGGCCCGCCTTTTTCTGGAAGTGGGGCAATATAGCTTTCGGAGCCCTTATGTAATAGCAGTTCCAGTTGATGCCTATAATAATCTGCTACGCGAATACCACGGATCTCGTAGTCGGCATTTTTCTTTAAAAGCGGCACAGCGATGAAAAGCGTACGGCAAAGCCCCTCTAATCGTTCTGTTTCATTGTGCACGCCATCTCTAGGGTAGCTACGTCCAGGCTGCTTGGGAAATAACATCGGGCTATTTAAGTCGCTAACGACAGAAAATGCCCCTTCCAACAGATAGGATGCAGCATCCATCCAATGTTGGCGTGTTAGTCCAGTGTAAGGACTTTTTTTAAAATCTGGATTTTTCAGTTCGAAAACTGAACTATTCTGGCTCAGAGCAGTTGCTGCGAATCCAAGAAAAACGCAGCTAAACACCAGCAGTCTAAGTAGGCCCTGTTTTATTTTCATGTTGCTTAATGTTATCATTTTCTTCTCCCTTTGTCGCGCCATTCCAGCACTTTTACTGCTGTCGGATCCGTTTCTGCTAACCCCTCCCCATCTTTTTGTACCGTAGCCTGTACGAATAGCGCAATTTTCCGTTTCTTTCGCCACAACTCAGTATCGTAAGTTGGTTCCCACGCTCCTACAGATTCTTGACAAAGATCAGTAATCCTCGGCGATTCTTGCTGCATACCCTGTAACGTCAAAATCGAAGGCCGGCTGCCCCTTTCCTGATCACGAAAGATCAATGTTAATGCAATCTTCTTATCCTTACCCCGAACCAATAGCTGTGGTCTTGCAATAGGAATCTCCTTTGTACCACCACCACTTAAGCTAAATGGGGTTTTTCTAAAATCAAAAGATCGAACCTTCCATTGACCATCCTGTAAATAAATAACTTTATATTGCGGAATGTCAGATGCTGGAGCACGCCAGTAAGTAGCAATGAAAGGATTCCCGCTATCGTCAGCAGCGATTGATGTTTGATTGATTAATTCGTGCCGTTCCGGAATCCGGGCAGCATACTCTGCTGTAGATGCTTTCATGGGCAGGTCATATCTTATTCCGTCGCTTCGCTCCCATGTCAATCCGCCATCCTTTGAACAAGCATAAGCCATATCATGATTGCTCGCTACATTTGGACTTTCACGCCAAACCCAAGAGAGGTGTATCGTTCCGTGGTTATCGACATAACTTTGCCAATAAGCATTTCTCTTTCCCTCCCCATCAATCAAATTGCTATGGATACGTTTCCATTGCTGCTGTTTACTATCGTACGTATTCACCACAAGGTTGCCATTCCCGGATCCACCATCCCGATATAAAAATAACAGCTCACCATTGGGCAGTTTTAAGAATTCGGGATAAGTCACCCGGCTTTCATTTTGACCGACCATAATCTGCTCATCACCGAGTACAAGACTATTCGGATGGATAGATCGCGCATAGCGCAATCGACTATTATGCTGATCCCAGCACACGTGCAGATATCCTTCCTGATCCACCATGATGCTGATCACATTATGCGCATCTTTGGCATTGCCGGTATAACCTGAGCGACGCAGCTGCCAAAGTTTACCGGATAGTAGGCGTCGCCCTAATACAACATATCCCTGCCCATCGTAATAGGCTATATATTGATATTTGCCGTTGCTGGTTAGGGAATTTTTCCGAAATACAGCGGTGTTGACCGTATTCTTAGCCCATCCGTTTCCGGCTATTGTTTCCTTAATTTCTTGTCCTTGCACTGCACAAAGAATCAAGAGGAATGAAGCGCACATCATTCCTATTCTACATATTTGAATCCGATATCTTTTCATTAACAGCCACTATCTTAGTGAATAGCTTTACTATAGTCCTTACTCCAATCCTGACCCGACCAAATTCGCTTGGCACTCCAGTCCTCAACTTCACTTGTCCAGAAAGGATCTTCATCAGACAAGCCTAAAGGCAAGAAAATAACCGAACAGAGATAAGGGCTACCCTGATTATTATACGAATCTGCCAGGCCAGGCTGGCTACCATACAGGCCCAATGTCAACCAGCCATTTTGGTAGGTACTTGGATTTTCTGTTGTCTTTTTCAACACAGCAGACAGCGCACCCCGCACCTGCCCGTTGGTTAGTTCTTGAGGAAGTCGTTTCTTGAATGCCATGTCGGCTAAGTGATGAAAGGCTGCAGCACGATAAATTACGGATCTTCCTGTTGGTGGAAAACTACCATCTGCATTGATTAAGCGCTCTTGGATGATGGCATATCGCTCATTACGAAGGCTGATTTTAGCAAACATGCTATCGTAATGTTTGGTCTTCAATTGAATGATGTCCATGATGCCGGCCAAAAAAGGATGAATGACATAACTATTGTAGTAATCAAAAGCATAATGCGGACCATCCATATACATACCATCTCCGACATACCATTGCTCTAATTGCTGCAGGGCATAGTCCACACGCATTACATCCCAATCGGTAGAATATTGAGCTAAAAAAGCTTCGTTCATCGCCGAAAATAGCAGCCAATTCGAATAGGCAGGCCGAAATTGACGCGTTATCTTGATCGATGCAATCAAATTTTTTCTAGTTTGCTCATCAATGTGATCCCACAGCCATGGACTCCGGATAAAACCTAAAGCAATGAAAGATGCATCTACAAGCTGTTGTCCGCCCAGATCAAAACGCATAAAATCTCGCGCATTACTATCCAACGCATTTTTTAGTCCCTGAACAGTCCATGCTCTGTATTGATCGCGGAGCTTTCTTTCTGCTTTGGACCCTCCATCCAATGAAAGCCACGGACCAATACCGGACAATACCCTTCCCAAAACCTCAACGTACTGCACTTTAATCCGATGCGCTCTGTTATCCACCTGCGTGGATGTCATCTGAGGCATATTTAATCGAAGACTGTCATGTGCTAAACTCCTTAATACGGGCCGCAGCATGCGATCCATTTCTTGGAGCCAGAACGTTCTACTTGCCTCATCAGGCACAGTAGACGTTTTTTTTACAGTTTGCCCCTGAACAGATTGACCTGCCCACAGCAAAAGGAAGAAAAATACAACTTGATTTATCATCTTCATACATCACTTATTTTTTATTCAGATAACGGTACATCTCTGTTCCGGCCAATAAGAATGCACCGACACCAAATGGAGCAGTAGAATTAGCATCCACAACCTGTCCGGGAATAGCTTTCTCACCGATAGGCTGTACATATCCAATTCTTCCGTCAGCTTGCAGCGAAATTTCACTGAGGTAGTTCCATCCCTTAAGCGCCGCTTTAGAAAACTTCGGATCAATGAGTATTCCCTGGTTGAGTCCCCAAAGTAAACCATAGGTAAAAAAAGCCGTACCGCTTGTCTCCCGCCCAGGAGCATGTTCAGGATCCAGCATACTTCGCGTCCAAAACCCTTCCTCTTGCTGGCAGCTCACGATTGCATGTGCCATTTTTTTGAACCTTTCATGGTAATAATGGTAATGCTTATCCGCTTTGGGTAAATCTTGCAGAACCTTTGCCAAGGCTGCAAACACCCAACCATCACCCCGCGCCCAAAAATCTTTCTTGCCGTGGAGGCTCTGGTGTTTGGGATAGACATATTTGGCATCGCGATAATATAAATGCTCATCCTGATCGAACATAATACTATCTGCGTAGCGCAAATAGGTATACATTTTATCAAGATAGCGTGGATCTTGCGTCAATTTATACATCTTGGTCATCACCGGCATGACCATATACAAACCATCAGCCCACCACCAATAATCTGTATTGGGTGTATGAATCTGATAGTGCATAACTTCTTTAGCACGCGCTATCTTTTCGGGACTTGGCGACAAATTATAAAGATCAATATAGGTCTGGAAACAAATCTGCCAATCTCCAAAAAGAACATAATCATCCGTTTCACCATAACTATATTTCCACTCTTGTTTGTTGGTTGATTTCGCACCTTTCCAATCATTGAATTTGGCCCAGTCCTCAGAATATTTCAGATCACTTTTTGAATTGGAAATCTTATAGAATTCCATATTTCCAGTATGGTAAGCTGCCTGATCCCAAAATGCCCAAACTTGTGGCTTGTGATGAGATTGCCAATAATCGTTTGCACTTTTGAGTTGAGAAAGGACAACTTCTTTTTTTAGTTTCTGTCCAAAAGAAAAATGTCCTATAAGTAATAGGCATAAAATAAAGTTGATACGCATGTCTTGAGATTTATAAATTTGATCCCCAACCGGGATAAACAAAGCTACCACAAATCGATTTTGTAGATGTTTGAATAAAGACTAATCATGACCTAAAATGGGATCATTTTGCGTCTAGAAGGTCTAAAAATCGCGTAGAGTAGCTTCAGATTCAATAAACGTACAATATACACTTATTTAAAAAACATTTGTATCTTTAATCCGTATAAACCTAAAAATTTTCAGTTGGATTCCCGCTTTCGTCCAGTGACACAGCTATCTAGGAGCGAAAGGACATACTGCCGCCCGCTTCTGTCAATGAAGCACAGCAGCTATTGATGGATAAGAATGCTAACTAAACTGGATGTTGAAAGAGGTGGATTAAAAGATTATCAAGATGAGCGCACGTATTCGACAGATTATTGCATTTTTGCATCTATATCTATCCTTGACTACTGTTGTTTATAGCCAACAGATGGGGCTTGATCCCGTAACAAAAAATTATGAGCTTCCCTCCCTCACGATCAATCAGACGATACAGGATCGCGAAGGATACATCTGGTATGCCTCCACACAGGGTTTAAGTCGTTATGATGCTTATAATATCCTAAATTTTAAATTGAAGGATGCCGCCGGAAAAGCCACCAGTCAACAAGCGATCCGCACGCTTATAGAATTCGAAAACAAACTAATTTTAGGGGGAGAAAAAGGTGTTTATGTATTAGATAAGCGCAATTATAAGGTTGTCCCACTGAATGATCCACGGGTAGCCAACGTTCGCGTCAATACCCTGTTGGTTGACGGTTCAAAACGGCTTTGGATTGGCACAGATGATGGTATTTATATCTATGATAGCGCATTGAAGCCTTTGACGAACGCCCAAAGTGCATCGATTCTAAATAATAGCATGCGAGGCAAAACCGTTAATACGATCTTTCAGGATAGCCAGGCTCGGATTTGGCTGGGTGTCTGGGGAGACGGCTTATTTATGTTAAGTCAGGGTACCAACAAATTAAAGTCTTATCCTAGACTAGGCCAACGCAACAATCCGTTCAAACTCATGGAAGACGACCATGGACAACTATGGTTATGTACTTGGGGAGATGGAATTTATTTATTCGATCCGCTGCAGGCGACTAATCCCTACAGAGAAATTGAAATAAAAAATAAGCGCCGACATGGCGGTAAAGAGGATCTTTTCTACAACATTCTTCAGGATAGAAGCCGCCATTATATTTGGGTGTTGTCTTTCTCGGGCATATCGACACTTCAATATCGAAATGGTCAATTACAAGAAATTGATCTTTCGAGCCACTTCAACAACACGACAAATATTTTTAATGATATCTACCAAGATAAACACGGCACATTATGGCTCGCTGTAGGTGGTAAAGGGGTGTTCATGTTTAGCTTTGACAAACCAATCGTTAAAAACTATAGTTTCAAACAGATTAAGGCATTATATAGTATTTCCCCAAATCTAAATATGCTCTATCGCGATCAAACCGGAATCTTTTGGTTCAATCTGGAACGTTTTGGATTTGGTAGCCTATCTCCGAAAACAAATCAACTCAATACATACAGCAATTCCAATTTCAGGGATCTAATTTCGATCCGTGCTGTTACCTGTGCCACAGATTTTGGACAGGAACTGTGGGTCGGCTCTGCCTATGAAGCTTCGATCAATGTTTTTCAGAAGAAAAACAATACGATCAAATTCTTACGGAAGATCGATTTAGTTCAACAGATCAGACATCAAGGTAAACCTTCATTTTTCTTTACGGATTCGCAAAAACGACTCTGGATTGCAACGACGCAGGGCCTCCTCATAAAAAAATCGGAATCGGAACCTATCACGATGATTGCTAAGATAAAGGATCAGCCCGTAGCGATTGCCCAAGGGAAGGGAAACCTTATCTGGATCGCAACCAAAGAAAACGGAATCTATTGTATCGATAACCGCAATTTACAGTCCATAATCAGACACATTGGAAAGGAGACGCCAGGATTACGAACGGATCAGATTGAAACGATGGATGCTGATCGGGGCGGTAATCTGTGGATTGGCACCAAAGATAATAGGTTACTGAATTATCAACTCGCAGGCCAAAAAGTATCAGAAATCGCCAACAGTACATTATTTGAGAAAAACCAACTGCTCGATGTTGTCTGTCTCGATCGCTACACCTGGCTGTCTACGACACGAAATTTATACAAGATCAACCAGGCGAACAAGCATATAAGTGAATTTTCTACAGCTGACAGCCTCCAAGTCAACATGTTCTCAAAACGGGCTTTTGCTGTAGACAGGAGCTCCAATACCATTTACTTTGGCGGGTACAATGGAATTGTTCAACTGGATGATAACAGCATCTTACCGGATTTTAACGAAAAAGTCCTTATTTCAGATATAAAAATAAACAATAGATCCATTGTTTTGGAATCCGAAAAGGAGCTATTTAGCGATGATATTGCTAGTTTAACACTGAATCCCCAAGACCAAAATATCGAAATATCGTTTTCTGCCCTACCTTTTAACCAGAAAGGAAAAATACGTTACGCTTATAAATTAGAAGGGGTAGATAAAGAATGGATCTACGCTCCGCGAGATCGTATTTTTGCGACATACAACAATTTAAGTAAAGGAAAGTACAGGTTTTTAGTCAAGTCAACCGATTTGTACAATAAGTGGAATACAGCTTCTACTCAAATTGAAATCATAAAAAAGCCTGCCTTCTATGAGAGTAATTTAGCGTATTTTCTATACGCCTGTGCGTTTATCGGCATTGCTTTCTTTTTTATTAGCTATTCTGTCAAACGTCTTAAATTGAGCGGTGATTTAAAGATAGCGCAGATCGAAAAGGAAAAGACGAAAGAACTTGCGCAGTCCAAGCTCAGTTATTTTACCAATATTTCACATGACCTGCTGACGCCTCTTACAATTATCTCTTGTTTAGTTGACGATGTGCAGATGACTACAAAGAATAATTTGGAGCAATTCGATAAAATGCGTCTTAACCTCAGTCGTCTAAAACGGCTCCTCCAACAAATCCTAGACTTCCGAAGAATGGAAAATAACAGCATGAAACTGCAAATCAGCGCGTCTAATTTCCCTTCTTTTGTTACCCAATTGGGTGACATGCATTTTGGCCCCATTGCCAAAAAGAAAAAAATCGACTTTGAAATTCAGCATGGAGACTGTCCTGAAATCCTTTTCTATGACGTTGACAAAATTGACAAAATTTTGTTCAATCTCTTATCCAATGCATTTAAATATACGGAGCAAGGTGGAAAGATTACACTCTCCTATCATGTAGAGGAAAGCATGGGCTGCAACAGACTATTCATCTATGTTCGCGATACTGGTATAGGAATTTATCCCGAAGACATGGAGAAAATTTTCACAGCTTTCTACACCAATACATCCACAAAACATCTTGAAAGTAATGGTATAGGACTATCCGTGACCAAACAGCTGATAGAGGCGCATCATGGCAAAATTCATGTAGAAAGCCAACGCCATATCGGAAGTAACTTCCAAATCACGGTTCCGGTAGATAAATTGTATTACCATAACCAAGGGATCGCTGTCATGGAACAACCTTTTGTTGAAGAAATTAAGGCTACCATTATGGAATCGAATACCGTTGATGATAGTACACCCAAAAATGCAACACAATCCAAGCTCAACCTCCTATTGGTGGAAGACAATGAAGAACTTCGTTCGACTATGGCGCGAATTTTAGCTCAAAATTATCAGGTACATATTGCTCACAATGGACTAAAAGGTCTGGAAGTACTCGAACATACTGAAATAGATATCATTGTGAGCGATATTATGATGCCTGAACTCGATGGACTCCAGTTATGCAAGACGATCAAATCCAATGCAGAGTTCAATCATATCCCTATTTTACTACTGACTGCCAAAAATAGTATTGAAGATCGTATAGAATGCTATCAAGCTGGTGCAGACGGTTACATTAGCAAGCCTTTTGAGATTAAGGTTCTGGAAGCCAAAATCCAAAGTTTTATTATTAATAAACGTTGTCGTCAACTCGTTTTTCAGCATAACACGCAGATTAATATTTCGACACTCGATCATACACCTTTAGATGAAAAATTTGTTCAGAAGATGATTCAAGTTGTCGAAGAACATCTTGCCGACGATCAATTTGACGTGATCAAGCTGGGAGATATATTGGGCCTATCCAAATCAACGCTATATCGAAAGACCAAAGTTCTGCTGAATGTATCTCCCAGTGAATTTATTAAAAATATACGGCTAAAACATGCGTGTCAGATCATGGAAAAAGACAGATCCATTGCTGTTAGTGAAGTCGCCTTTGAAACAGGCTTCTCCGATCCCCGTTATTTTGCCACCTGCTTTAAAGCAGCTTTTGGGCTAACTCCAAGTGAATTTCAAAAAAACGCAGCAGCAAATATACTTACTCCCACATAAATGCTATCAGTTAACAATGAAACACCTCGATGTGAATAGCATTTAATCGTAATTTAGCAAAAGATAACCATAATCAAATTTTAGATGGCACTAAAACATCGAATTATCCTAATTAGCCTTATCCTTTTAAAATTCGTCATTCAATATCACTTGATTAGTCCGGTATACGAATTACAGCGTGACGAATTTTTACATCTTGATCAGGCAAACCATTTAGCCTGGGGTTACCTCTCTGTACCCCCACTGACCTCCTGGACCTCATACCTCATTAAAATAGCCGGGAATTCAGAATTCTTGATCAAATTCTTTCCAGCATTGTACGGAGCCTTAACAGTGCTAGTTGTTTGGAAAACAATAGCGGCACTGAAAGGAAATCTCTTTGCGCTCCTATTTGGCAGCTGCTGCATCATGTTTTCCGTACTCTTCCGCCTGAATGGTTTGTACCAGCCAAATTCTTTGGATGTTTTGTGCTGGACCGCCATATACTACCTCATCATACAGTACTTGAACAACCGGCAACCTAAATGGCTGTTTTATATTGCCATCGTATTCGCCTTCGGTTTTTTGAATAAATATAACATCGTATTTCTGATCTTAGGCTTAATTCCTGCTCTTGCGCTCGTACCCGAACGGAAAGTTTTTATGGAACGAAAATTATATGGTAGCCTACTCCTCGCTATAGTGATTATCTTACCGAATTTAATATGGCAATATCAAAATAATTTCCCGGTATTCGCTCATTTTAAAGAGCTTCAGGCCACGCAGCTTGTCAATGTGAATCGCTGGAGCTTTTTACGTTCTCAATTTCTGTTTTTCTTCGGTACTTTTCCCGTTTTAATTTTCGCTTTATATGCTCTTGTAAAATATCCAATATTTAAACCTTATCGCCTGTTCTTCTGGTCGTTTTTTGTTACCATTGGTATTTTCTTATTTCTCAGAGCGAAGGATTATTATGCGATAGGCATTTATCCAGTCTATTTTGCTTTTGGTGCAGTTTATATTTCATCACTTTTGGAAAACAAAACAGGTAAAATTCTAAAGCCAGTCTTGATCGCTCTAACGGTCGTTTTATTTCTCCCCGTCTATAACATAGCATTTCCCAATCGGAATCCAGCTTACATTGTTGACCATCCCGAGAAGTATAGGAACTACGGCATGTTAACCTGGGAAGATGGCAAAGAACACGCTCTTCCGCAAGACTTTGCCGATATGTTAGGTTGGAAGGAACTTGCCCACAAAGTAGACAGTATTTATCGCCAGATGCCTGATCCAGAAAATACACTTGTTCTTTGCGACAATTATGGGCAGGCTGGTGCTATAAATTACTACTCGAAACTGGGAATTAAAGCTGTTTCGTTCAATGCAGATTATATCAATTGGTTTGATCTGAGTAAAAAATACACCAATTTGATCCGTGTCAAGAACTATTGGGAGCGCGGGATAGAGTTGGAAACAACGGGCCCTTTCTTTAAAAAATCCATGGTAGCAGACTCCGTCACAAACAGCTATGCGCGTGAACATGGAACAACGGTCTTCTCTTTTATTAACGCTAAAATTAATATCAATAAACGCGTATCAAATGAAATAGCATCAGAAAAAAGAAAAAAAAATCTTCCTTTATAAATGACGGGCAAGACGGCCTGTAAACTGCACGATTTGGCAGTTTAAACTCATGCGTAACTTTACCGTCAACTTATGCCAAAAAAAGCGGATTTCTACTTATTCGAATCGGTATTTTACCCTATGCTTTCCCTAACGCTTTTTATTTAATTTAGCACCACTTTTTTAAGCGATACCATGGGAAGCAAAACTATACTGATGTTGGACGATGATAAGCATGTCCTTGAGATATGTACAATAATTCTTGAAACAAATGGTTATAATATAGCCGTTTCACAAACCTCTCATGACATCATTGAAAAAGTGGAGGAAGTACGTCCAGATTTAATTCTGATGGACAATTGGATTCCAAAAATAGGCGGTGTTGAAGCCACCCGGCTACTCAAAAATCATCCTTTATATCGAGATATCCCGGTGATTTATCTATCTGCAAATACCGATATTGAAACGCTTGCAAAGCGGGCTGGAGCCGATAGCTACCTTGCCAAGCCTTTCGATCTAGAAGACCTAGAAAATCGCATAGCTGAACTGCTTGAAAACCCTTCCCCGCTTAGAACATGCCTGTAGACTTTAGTATGCGCTATCCGACAGCAGTTTTCTTTAAAAAAGCACATTTCTATCGCGGTTTTGATTTCAAGCACTAAATTTCAGACACAACATCCTCCTGTTTTGTGTGCAGCTTGCTGCGGTAGGTAATCCCCCATTTGGCAATTTCGTCGATGATGGGTCCCAAAGTTTTACCACATTCAGTCAATTCGTATTCAACAGTCAAAGGCTTAGTGTTAAGCACCGTTCTTCTGATCAATTGATTCATTTCCAGATCCTGAAGTTCCTTAGATAACATTTTGGCTCCAATCCCATCAACTTCGCGCAATAGTTCCATAAAACGTAATTTCTCCACTAACAATAAAGTACCGATGATATGGAATTTCCATTTTCCTGCCAAAATTTCCATGCTATCATTGATGGCTAACATGCGCGTTTTACATACACCCGACGACGTTAAAGTTGCTTCCTTTTTCATTTCGCTATTTTTTATTCTTCTATTGCCGGCCGCCAGTGGTATTTTTAATTCCATAGACGATCATTCTTAGATCAGTTGACTAGAGCGTCTCCGTTTCGTTGACCTAAATTTCCAACAAAAATACAGATTTATAAAGTGATAAGGCACTATCTTTTTGGAAAGTAGTTTCCTTAAGGAAACTAATACCAAAAATAAACTATCTATATTCTACCTTTGTACCAGCAGCATCAAAAGCTCAGATTGGCAGCGTTGATGCTGTCAAAGTTTAAATCGTATATAACATATAACAATAAAACGATAAAAAAATGAAAAAGCAATTAATTTCGGGTTTAGCCCTTATCCTCTTGTTAGCTTCTTGTCAAAACACAAATGGTGATAAAGCAACAACAACAACTGCACAGGAAGTAACTGAACAAAAAGGACAAACTTACACTGTTGAAGCAGATAAAAGTTCGTTAAAATGGACTGGATACCACAAAGGTGGTTTAAATCCAAGATATGGTGTTCTGAAAAGCGAGGGTACGCTATCCGTCGAAAATAATGCTGTCACCGGTGGTACTTTCACCATCGATGTGAATTCTATTCTTACCGATTCTGCTTCGGTGGATCCTACAACTTCAGGTGGTAAAAAATCATCAGATTTGGATGCGCATTTAAAAAGTGCTGATTTCTTTGACGTAGCCAAATATCCAACTGCGAAATTTGAAATCACCAAAGTCGGTCCATTCGATGCGGCACAAGGAAAAAGTGTTGTTGCTGACGCAACAAATACAGTTAGTGGTAATTTGACGATCAAAGATAAAACGGTAAATGTAACGTTCCCTGCAAAAATTACCTTCAATGGTGACGAGGTAACATTCTACTCTAAATTTACGATCCAAAGACAAGATTGGGGACTTACTTACGGTACAGAAGGTAACCCACAAGATTGGATGATTGCACAAAACGTTGACATCGAGCTTAATGTTACCGCAAAAAATGCTAAATAATTTTTTATAGCAATAAGTCATTC
The DNA here is from genome assembly GCF_031455655.1 of Sphingobacterium sp. 2149. Classification (NCBI taxonomy): domain Bacteria; kingdom Pseudomonadati; phylum Bacteroidota; class Sphingobacteriia; order Sphingobacteriales; family Sphingobacteriaceae; genus Sphingobacterium; species Sphingobacterium sp. 2149. Next base: position 168,610 of record NZ_JAVDTD010000006.1, read on the forward strand.
ATGGCATCAAATAGATTAATCAAGTACAACTTACCTGATTAATCTATTTGTTTTATATACCCTTCAAATACGAGATCCTCCTGATTCGAGACATGGATCAAATGGGAATCCTTTAGAAGATATAAGCGATCGCTTACATCCATTACTTGCCTAAAATAGTGATCAGCTATCAATATTCCTTTGCGATGTCTGACACGTTCAATGTGCGCGCTAATCACCTCAATAAAAATAGGACTAAGTCCGACAAAGGGTTCATCAAGTAAAACAAAAGAATGTTTGGTATGCAATAGTATTAAGGTTTCAATAAAGCGGATCATTCCTAACGAGAGGTTACCCAGATACCTATTTAAATTTTCATGAATAAATGAAAGTTCCAGTAAATGAGAATCATCTATTTCAAAAAAACGAATTGCTTCAGAAAGCCGCAATTCTCGAGGTAAAAAGCCTTCTTGGGACAGATATACAATCTCCTTCGTTTGGTATCCCTTTTCAAATTTTACACCTTGGCAACGCATAAATGCAAAATCAGGTTTGGTCTCTCCAAATATGATATTCATCAGCGTAGACTTTCCGCTTCCATTTTTTCCCAATATTCCAATCACCTCGTTCGGTCCAAAAGTCAAAAAAATATTTGAAATGATCTTTCTTCCACCACGGCTAAACGATAGACTATCTAGGTATAAATTGCGATCATAAAGCATTTCAATATCAGACATAGTATTATAAATAACAACAAATCTATTCCAGTAAGCCTTATTAGCATCCGACTCGGCGAAAGGTGGAGGTTTTTAAGAAATATTTTCTTTTTAGAAAGGTGAAAGAGATATTCGACGGCAACAGATAGAATAGTACCGAAAACCTTCAACCAGAATATGAACATGAAGAACGACGCTGTATCAATGGATCTCAACATAAAACGTTGCGACTGCCAAAGAATACAGACGGTCACCCATAGATTAAAAAGAATTATGAATCTAAAAAATTTTAAACTCAATCGTACCATTTGCTTATGACTCAATAAGGATTGGAAAAGAGATTTAAATTGGCGTTATCGTTATCGATAACATGTAAACGCTGTCATGAATATAGCGAAATAAAAAGATTGTATATCAGTTTTAACATTCCTTAACTCCAGCACTCATTGTAAAAAGTACTTAGGCGAAAACCTAATCTGTTGAGATTTATGGGATGCCGTAAAGATACTGCTGAGGTAGCTTAACGTGCTAAAAATGGGCTCCATACTCGATTACCTCGGTTTTTAAAAGCATCTTTTTCGCGCTATGATTACTCAATGTCGCTGTTGCTATTTTAGTCTTTGTATCGACACTGATCGCCAGTTCGGCGCTATCCCCCCTTTTATCACTGAAAAATGAAGCAAAGTTTTTAAAAGTTTCATCTTCATCAAAAATAAACCGGGCGGCGCAGCGGTTATTATGCTGATCATACCATTTGATGTAAATGTCCTTCGGAAGGCCTCGAGCCTCCATATCCATATACCGGCCGCTCTCATCAAAGACAAAACGCTCTGCATTAAAAAACTCAAAATCTGCATCGAAAGCTTTAATGTCGGAAGAAAAAATAAATTTTGGCTGCAACTGATAGCGCATACGCAATTTATCCCAATAACCATACGGAATAGGTTTATTTGCAATTGCTTGCTGAATCTCCGAAGGAATAATTGAAGTGTCGGACAATACCGTTTCTCGCCATTCCTTATTAAAGATATTTCCATACGTCCCATTTCCTTTGTATTGATCCGTAGCTTTGATCACTACTTTCTTAGCTTGATATCGGCCGATTTCAATTTGACGACGTCCTGTGCCCGTCACCCATATCACCAGTACGCCCCCCGGAGCAAAACCCAAAATAATCTTATTATAATGTTCGTCGACAGTTTTGTTCGCTCCTTTTTCTTGAAATGACGTGCTGAAAAGTGTCCGTAATTTATTGTAATCAATCGCACCCTCCATCCGATAAAAAGCATCTTCAACGAATGAATACCAAGTCACATCCAATGCTTTAGGTAATGACATCATTTGTTCATACGAACCGCCTCCTGCTTGTCCCCACACGCCATCATAGTTCACAATATTGCCCTCACTAAACGTAAATTCGTAATCCTCATCTTTTGGAAAGATAAAACGTCCATTATATAACTGAACCGGATAAGCTGTTGGGTTACTCATCGAGCAGGACCATGTATAGCGTCCGTTCTTAACATGATCTTCCTGCCTGAGACGTGCCTCCCGTCGTTCATTAAATGCGCTTATAGTCGTTGATAATGCAAATATAACCGGGAGTGAAACCAGAAGTCCGAATAGCGTGAACACCACATATTTCCAGGATGTTACTGCCCAGATTATCATCACGCCGCTCGATAAGGAGAGGAATGCACTGATTGTTAACATCCAAGGCAGCATTTCCTTAATTACCCCAACTAAATCCGCATAATAACGATGTTCGTACGCATTATCTAACGTAAATAAATAAAGTAATACTGGAAGCAAGAAAGAAAAAAAGCAATAAAATAGAAATCCGTAACCAAATTCAAAAACGATTTTTTGCTTCACTACCCTACTAAATTTCTTCCTAAAAACATCGAAATGAAAATAAACCAACGCGAGAATAATAAAATACGGCGAACAGCAGAAAGCCGCATAAATCATATTTAAATCTGCTTCATGTACAAGTAGGGTCGCGATGAGACTAAAAATAGCAACCAAAAAAGCAGAAACTGTAACTCTTACAATCATTATATTTTGTTTTAATCCAAAAAGCTGTCGTCCTCTATTAAGATACAACAACACGTTTTAAAAATAGTAAGAAATATTTTAGGAACACAAGCAGATCGATATTCAACTGTCCTGATCAAATATTCGACCCAAAGCAGGGAAATCAAATCGTCTAAGTAAAGTCGATCAAGTTTACTAACTTCGTTTTTATTGTTGCCATCATGGATACCCACTATAAAATTAGACAAGCCACAGCAAGCGATTCGCACCGTGTTCCTGAAATTATGCTTCAGGCAATGGAAGAGATGATATTCCGCTTGATCCGACAAGAAGATCAACATGCAGCCGTACATTTTTTAACGCAGCTTTTCCAACAAAAAGGAAATCTCTACAGCTATGAAAACACTTTCGTGGTCGTTAACGTCGATGACCGGATTATAGGTTCATTGACAGGTTACGATGGTGACCGGTTTATTGAATTAAGACAGCCTATCCTGGATCTTATAACGGAGCACTACGCAAATAATTTGATTCCAGAAACTGAAACGGCCGGTGGCGAATTTTATATCGATTCCATCGCTGTTGCCCCCACTGTAAGAGGTAAAGGTATCGGAACCAAACTTTTACACCATGCCATTACACATGCTAAAGAAAATCACTTTAATCAGGTTGGCTTACTTGTTGACCTCGCGAATCCAAATGCGCGAAAGCTCTATGAAAGGATTGGTTTTAACGTTGGGAAGAAAGCGTACGTTGCAGGTAGCGCATATTATCATATGTATATGCAGCTTACTTAAATAGAACTCTTGTTAAACGTATAACCTATTGGTACCCACATTCCGCCACCTGCTTCAAAAAAAGCAGGTGGACAGCTTTGGGGGACAAATAGCGTATACCGACAAATAGCGTATACCTGCAAAGCTTATTAATCGCTATTGCATGGTATAAAATCTTCAAAAATCGAGATAGAATGCACAAAATTTGAACGCCAGTTCTATCTATATTTGCACATAAAATGAAACAGCATCTTCAAAGAAAATTACGGATATACCGATACGTGGTCTATAGGGAGACATTAGTCGATCCTTGGGAACATTTTTGGTCCTTCATTGGTGCCTTTGTCGGGATATTCATTATCGCTTATATCCAATCACTTCACTTACCCTCAATAGAAAATGTCTTTTTGATAGGCTCTTTTGGAGCTTCTTCAGTTTTGGTTTACGGAGCGATACAAAGCCCACTAGCACAGCCTCGCAACCTAATCGGTGGACATGTTGTCTCTGCCATCGCTGGCGTCACAGTGGCACAGCTCCTTCCTGATATTATTTGGCTTACAGCCCCTTCTGCTGTTGCCTTGTCAATTGTGTGTATGCAGTATACCCGTACCTTGCATCCTCCGGGTGGAGCAACAGCGCTGATTGCAGTCAGCAGCGGAACGAAAATTGCATCTATGGGATACTGGTATGTATTAAGCCCGGTTCTATCAGGCTGCACCATTCTATTGCTAGTAGCCTTAATTTTTAACAATATTACCAAGAACAGACATTACCCTGTAAAAAAATCACGCCTGCGCCGTTCAAGGAGGCAGCATTTAAAAAACCGCTTTGCTAAAGCCTCCAGCCCATCGCGCATATAATGTCTTAAAAACCTCCAGCTAATATCTTGAAAAACCTTCATCGCCGTCAAAACACGTATAGCGAGTTAAAATCAAGTATATTATTGAATGTAAACGCGGTTTTGCAGCAACGTGTTAATTGTCAGTGCTCATATTTGTTTTGTCAAACACGGTAGTCATAGCTCGATAGATTCCATAAATTAAGAATAGTAGACTTGTCATTGTAAGTCCTAGATACTCTACCACCCAAGCGATAAGAATAGCTACCAAATGAATTTTGCCATTGTCGGGTTTAAATGCTGCTCCCGAATAAATATAGTAAGCGATTGAACCAAATAAAACAATCCATAATACCGCATATGCATAATGAAGCGGATTTTTGCTGAGTCTCGTATTTTTAAACATCTGTCAATATTTATGATTTAGTAACCATTCCTGTATTAAACTACAAAGGGATATGTAGACAAAAATAAGTGTACTCCAGCTTTTGACAACCGCTAGTTATTATTCGCATCGCATCGTTTAATATTCGCGCGATCGGCCATTGAAATCGACTATATTGAGACTAAGCATGCTGATTTAAAACAATCATAATAAAGGAAAAGGGGCTATCCATAGCGGTCTCTTAAAACAGAACCCCGACATGAGGAAAATGACGGGGTCTTTCTAATTTTGTGTTCAATCATTTTGTTGAACATTTTGCGCTCGTATACATTGTGATACAGTATATGGTATAATATACCATTTAGAACCTATACATACAATACATTCCTTAACGATAGACAGTATACTTTCTATTTGGCGAGCTGATTCAGTTCGGCCTGTGAAAAGGCATGATCGCCTTTAAGATAACTATTTGCTTCTTTTAAATACTTGTAGATCACTTCTCTACCCTTTGGGTTGGGCAATTTATGCAAATTTTTTACCAAATATTCCTTGTCTCGCAATCGATCTTTACCATAGCTTAAAAAAGACGGTGCATGCGTCTGTACACTCCATCGAATAAACCGTAAATCGATATTGTCCGGATATTTCATGATCATTTCTTCTAAAAGCTTCTTTCCTTTTTTGAATTGACCCAATTTCGAAAAAGGGTTGCCCATATGTTTGGCCCATAAAATTTCATAAGCAGCGAGGTACCCTTTCTCCGTTGCGGAATTGGCGGATTTTTCCAATAGTTTCAGATTCGTTTCGCAGAGCTTCTTATTTTGAACGGCGGTAGCGTACTCGGCCCTCATTTTATCAACATCAACTTGACCAAAACAACATATCGTACATAATACCAAAGAGACACAGACAAAAAATCGTATAACCATTTTCAATTCAATTAAAGTATAAAATAGAAACTGTTCTGTCATATAACAATATCGAACAGCTTTGAGTTTTGTTATTTTTCAATACGTTGAGTACGCTGTTTATTTTGCCACTTTCCCAATCCAATCAATACCACCGCGATTAGGACGAAAACCAAAGTCATTGCCAAACTGTTCAAAATAACGCTTTCTATACCCAACTCAGAAACATTTATAAAAGGATAAGGATAAAATCCAGAAACCGAACCATGCCACAATGTGTACAACAGATAGCCTAACGGGAAAATCAACCAATAGAAAATCTGGCGCCAACGGAGCACTTTTTTGTTACAAAATAGCCACCAGAAGAGGAAAAAACTTAAAGGCGTGACAACATGCAGTAACTCGTCTACCAAACTCAGCATCCCTCTTGTGTTTAACAAAAAACGAAGTAAGCTATTATAGATCAGTGCGACAATAAGTATGTAAAGTGTGACGGCAGTAATTGTTTGGGAGTTAGTGAAGAATATGCCCAATCGGCTTTTTGCCAAGAAAACAGTAAAAAAACAACATAATAGCACCAAGACATTACTTAAAATCGTGAAATAACTAAAAAACTGTATTACATAATCGGTTGTACCAAGCTTCGAGACAAGAGCACTTAATGTAAATTGCCCAACAAGGGCCAATAGAGTGACTAAACCAATGCCTCCAGCAAAAACCGATTTTAATGACTTTCGAATCTCCATATCCAATTAGCCTTACCCCTACTAAATATAAAGATTTTAAACACTATTTGAAATTAAATGATAAATTCAGCTTTCCGGCGTTTGAATTTGAATCTGGATAATAAATAATAGCAAAGATTTGTAAATGGAGTGAGATTACTGACTTACTATTATTATTTTTATCCGATATAAAGCATTATGAATAGATGATAAGAATAGCCATTATTGAAGATGAGCCCGCCATACGCAAAGAAATCAGCTATTTGGTGCAACAGGAGACTGACGTTGAACTTGTTGGCTGGAGTGATACTGTGACAAATGCTGTTAAACTGATTGAAGACAAAAAACCTGATGTTGTTCTTATGGATATTCAGCTCCGCGACGGAACAGCATTTGATATCTTAAAGAAGTTGACTGTAATTCCACAGAATATTATTTTCATTACTGCTTACAATCATTTTGCAATCAAAGCCATTAAATATGGTGCGCTAGATTACCTCTTAAAACCTGTAGATCAAACCGAATTAAACGAAGCTTTAGAACGCTTTCGACGCAAAAGAGAAAACAATCCACAATGGATGCAACGTCTATCCATGGCACAAGAGGCGTTTTATGCCCGGGAATTACCCGAAAGTATCGCGTTATCATCCCTACAGCAAGTACGCATCGTTCCTGTTCATAACATCGTATATTGCAAAGGGGATGGCCCCTATACATTTTTCTTTTTAAATGATGGCACAAAAGAGTTAATATCCAAACCGCTCAAATATTATGAAGAATTATTGCCCCAGCCCTACTTTTTGCGCACCCATCAGTCCTATCTTGTTAATAGGTCGCATATTTCAGGCGTCAATCGCTCAGAATATATTGTCTTAAAAAACAAAGAGGAAATTCCCATCTCCTCGCGCAGAAAAAACTCGATTTTAAATCAGCTGTTTCCAGAAAAATGAGCGCACTGAACCGCATTTTACCTTGGTTACTAATCTCGCTATTGTTCATAGCCTGTACGGAAAAGAAAGGCACATACTCACCTGAAGGTAAAGCTCTTGCCGCACAAATTCAATCGCTCGAGGACCAAAAAATGAATGGCGCAAACGCGGATTCTTTAAAACAGGCCTGGTTAGAATTAGATCAGAATTTGAATGTGAAAAAAGATACCGTACTGGCTGCCCGCGTAAAATATTACTTGGCTCGACAATATGCCAGGAGCAGGCAGGATTCAGCGCTTTTCTTTGTTGAAAAGGCTCTTGAGCTGATTGAACCAACCACGGGGAATGCAAAATACAAGGCGCTTATTTATAACGGCATAGGAAACATCCGCAGTCTCGAAGCAAAGGAACGAGAAGCAGGCTATTATTATAATAAAGCTGCTACAATTGTTTTGTCGGACACCGCATCAGGACTGTCAAACGAAGCAAAATCAGCAATATTACTGTCTGCAGCGCAAAACAACCTCACTTCCTTTCAGTATAATCTTGCCGAAAAGATGAATCGAGCGGCATTACCCCTAGTAGATTCATTGCCTGAAGGACATATCAATCGACAACGCGTTTTGGTACAAATTATCCAGACACTGAATACCTTGCAGAGAACTGCAGCTGAAATTGCTCCCTACCTCCATAAACTCGAAGAATTACACGCTAAGCACCCAGACAAATACAACATCAGCTTTTTGTACGATTCGAAGATCCAATACTACGAAACTGCGAGAAAAACTGATTCCATTTTACACTATGAACTGCGAAAAATTGCAATAGACGAACATTTGCATCAACAGACATCATCTCCAACATTGATGAATAATTTATTTGTTGATTACAGCAATGTAGCTGCAATTTATGTTACATTAAATAAGCCCGCTTTGGGAGAAAAATTCATCCAAAAGGCCAATAGGCTGAAAGCACAGTTTCCAAAATTAATTTTTCCCACCAACGAAATTACCTTTCAGAACAACCTCGCCGCGCTATACAGCTTGCAAGGGAAAAATAAAGCATCAATAGATGTATTGAATCACCTTGTTCAGTTACAAAGGAGTATTTACCAGTCAGAGAATACACAGGCAATTGCAGAAATGAATGCTCTATACCAGCTTCAGGCGAAAGATCAATCTATTCGTATGCTGAATGAAAATATTGAAATCAATAAACTTCAACTGCAGCAAAATCGTCTCTGGCTCATGACAACCTCTTTGGCGGTCATTTTATTGATCATCATCCTTTTCTTTCTATATTACATTTTTCGCCAGCGACGTTCCAGGCAAGAAAAAGAAAAGGTCTTATTGCAGCAGCAATTACTACGCACACAGATGGAACCACACTTTATTTTCAATACTCTTTCGGCTGTTCAAAGCTTTATGCGCCTTGATAAAAAAGAAGATGCCATTAAATATTTAACTCTTTTCAGTCGCTTATTACGTAGCAATCTCGAATTAAGCCGCGAGAATGTTGTCCCACTAAGTGAGGAACTTGAGACCTTAGGAAACTATCTCATTTTACAGCAAATGCGTTTTGATGACACTTTTCACTACCATATTACACCTCCGCAAGATCAAGACCTCAGTGCGGTGATGCTACCCCCCATGCTGATACAACCCTATGTTGAAAATGCTATTCTTCATGGTATAGACCTCCATACAGGCAATGGCAGCATTGACATCCAATTTGCAGTATCAGGAGATATCCTGCGCGTGAAGATTCAAGATAGTGGTAAAATCAATAGCGACATTCCTGAATTGTCACATCGGTCGCTTTCTGGAGCCATCTGCCGAGAACGCATGCAATTGCTCGGAAAAAAAGCAAGTATACAGATCTACAAAAGCCCGAATGCTGGCACCACAGTGATCCTTCACATACCGGTGACCTATTGATGATCTGTATTCTTCGTTCATTGAGACAGCTACTCCTGGGTCATTGGTTTATTGTTGTTGCAGCTTATCCGCTAAAATTTTCATATAAAACCCTCCAACGACACTACGTGCCTTAAAATTTTCACGAATTCCGGTATTGGAATCATAAAAATCATTCAAAGGGACACGAGATTCCGTTTGAATCGCATGCTGGTATACAGGCTTCACCAATGCTTCAAATGTTTCTCTTGATGGTGCAAATGATGCTGTCCAAAGAATCCAGTCGTTTTTGGTGTATGCTTTGCGGCTATCCAACGGAATACCGAATCTATTCTGTTTCGTGAGGTAATACTTGATTTCAGTGTCATACACGTTTTGAGGAAATAGATTTAACCCCAATACTTTGTCCCAGATCAAATTATATTTCTGACTCCAAGTATTTTTATCATCAAATGTCAGCGCATAATGGTCGCCAGCATCTGCCATTTCCATCCATCTTGGAACCATTTCCTCCGCAATTGCACGGTATTTTTTTGCAATAGCTGATTCACCTATTGCTTCAGCGAGCTGCGCATAACAAGCGATACCAACAATTGCTTTGACAGATAAGTTCGTATTGCGTGCAAGGTGACCGGCAAAATCGTCTGTACAAAGCTGCGTTTTAGGATCAAAACCATCTTTAACAAGATAATCTACCCAAGTAGTAAGAGTTTTCCAATGCTTTCTAGCATAATCACTGTTCCCCTGCACTTTCGCGATCGCTGCAGTGAGGATAATCATATTTCCTGACTCTTCCACCGGCATCGGTTCGCCATATGTCTGACCATTGGCCAGTGGATAAGTACCCAAATCATGCGCGGCCCAAGGGTATGGATATTTCCCGCTTTCACTAAAATAAAATATTCCGCTCAACATTCCCTTCAATAACTCCGCATTGTAGATCAAATACAAAGGGGCTGAAGGATAAGTTACATCCACCGTATTAATAAATCCACCACTATTATTTTCTTTCGAAAGCCATAATAGTTCATTTTGAGGACTTTTCACCAAGGTATGAGCTGCGATACTTTGACGATAAGCCAGTATGCTAAGATGTGCATACTCTTTTCCGCCCGATTTGAGCGCATCTGCATAAACAGACTTGTCAAATGCCGTACATTTATCGACCACGCTACGATACTGGTCTGCAGCCAAAGTCAGCTGATTTTCCATCGTTTCTTTCCCTGAATTGTTCCACCACGGTCTTAGGTTATTGTTGAAATACTGAATCGCATAAATTTCATCGTAGCCTACCTCAACAAAACGCTCCTCTGCTTTCGCACCCACATTGCCAAATGGAATGACCGTGTTCAGCGCAAGTGATGTACCCTTAACAGTTTTTGCAGCGGTCGTTGTTCCCTTTCTGAAAGCGTCGACGGCCCCGCCCACCGGACTAATAAACTGTTGCGTCTTATCTCGCTTTGGTGAAGCAACATAAAAATACCCCCAGTCTATCCGCATATCATCGGCACCTTTCTGCAAAATAGGCTGTTCAACCGTTCCAGCTTTTAGTACCGACAATTTTGCCGTTTCATATTTTTCGGCGGTTACTTCCTGCGAAGGCTTAAACACCGCAATATTTGTTGACGCACTCAAAAAAACTTTAACAGCATGCTGCTTTCCATCGTTTGCCTTTACATGATAAGTGATGTAGCTTACCGGTCTGGCCAACACATTCAGATCATCCATAAGCAGCGGCGAAGTAAAGGTTAATTTTAGATCCACTTTACCAGCCTGAAAATTGTAAACTGTACGTGTAGCTGTTATTTCCACCTCTTTTTGCACGGCTTCCTGAACCCGTGGGCCACGCTCTTTAAGCCTGTCAACCAAACCAAAATCCAAGTAACGACCACCAGCACTATTCTTCAAATGGATGGCCATATTATTTTTCCCGGCTTTCAAATTCGTCTTGTCAATCGGTAAATAGTGAAAACTATTGGTCCAACCTATCTTTTCGTAAACCTTCTTCCCGTTCAAAAATACTTCTATATTATCATCATGATTGAGTTTTAAAAATAACTCATTGATACCCTTTGGGTCGGCTACGACAAAGTCACGTCTCACCCAGAGATCATCCGACTTCCAAAGCGTTTTTACCTGCTTCTCATCATCACCAAAAGGTGCATGCCCCGATTTCCAAGTATTCGTATTATAAGAGGAAGACTCCCAACCACCTTGAGGCTTCGACTCAGTATACTGTACCGTATAAGATTTATCTTCCGCAGTCGGGAGAATAACTGCATAATTAGGTTCTTCCTGGCCAAGAAAACGATAGATCTTGCCATCCACATCAATTAGGCCCAACAGCGAGTGATCCGCATCTGTCCAGTGTTTTGTTGTCGACCCGTGAAGCTGATCGGTCATTGACCATATACTAAAATTCGGATTATGCGTAATCAATGGATAAGCTGGAGCTTTCCGTTCTTGGGCTTGTCCCGCTAAAACCGAGGATATACAGGCTACTATAAGGCAGAGGCCTATCTTCCCAAGGTTGTTGGTTGCATGAATAGATTTTTTAAAAGGTTTAATCATATTTATTGGATAAAATTAGCTGCAAACATTTGTGCATTGGATGTATGCCCAATCGTTTTAACAAAGAAAGTCGGAATAATTGAAATTGAGCTGTCGCATCGTATCATTTTAGCTCCAATTTATATCATATTTGACAATCTGCCATCTAATCAAGATAATTATTATCTTTGAGAACCTGTCCGATCGTTATGTGCAAAATGACCTATACACATCGGCTTTCATTTTTACCAACAACACGATGAGAAGTATTTACGTTTATTTCTTAATGACCCTATCTTATCTTTTGTCAACAAGCTTACAGCTCTATGCACAAGAAATAGATTCCGTCAATAAAAAAGAGCTGGATCTGAGTTCCCTACTGAATGGAATTAGGCAACAGCAAATCAATGATTCGCTCGAACGGGTAAAGCTTCAGCATGAAATTGCCGACCTTAAAAGTCAAAATAGTCCGAAAAAGGAGAACTTAAAACAGCAGCTCAATGATTTTGACGAAGAAAATACCATTCGGCAGCAGCAACTGAAAGTCAAAGTAGACTCCATCAAAAAAAACACAAAAAGATACGCCGTCGCTCCGTTTCAAGACACTTTATTCTATATCTACAATAAGCTTGGATCGTCGTTAGCCAAAGATCGCGCTTCCAACGTGGTGAGCAGAATCCACAATCTCTATGAAGATGATTTTGTGAACGTAGATTCATTTAAAATCGAAAACAACGAAATCAGCGCCGACATCGTTTACAAAGATCTGGTGATCACCTCTATCACCGAACTCGATGCACTTCTTGAAGGAAAAAGCAAAGAAGAAATTGCGGCAAACTATTTAAAAAAGATTCAAGATACCATCACAGCTGAACGCGCCGCGAACAGCATCACAAAACTTCTTATACGTATTGGACTTGTATTCCTTATTCTCGTTGTTTTTTCTATTCTGATCTTATTGATTAATCGATTAAAAGCATACGGTACACGACGCATACTAACGGAACGAACGCAGCGGATTAAAGACATTAAGATCAAAAATTACGTACTCGTTACTTCGGTACAAAAAACACGGATGTTTATTCATGCGATTAGTATCTTACGTTGGGGATTGATCATCCTAATCGCCTTTATCATGCTGCCTATTGTTTTCAGTGTTTTTCCATTTACACAGAGCTGGGCTTCCAATCTGATCGGACTTTTCACAAAACCGCTTAAAACGGCAGTGTTGGCCATTTGGGATTATATTCCAAATCTGATTACAATATTTGTTATTCTTGTCGTCATGCGCTATGCTGTTCGATTCATAAAATATATTTTTAGCGAAATTGACAAGGGCAAATTAGAAATTAACGGCTTTCACCGTGATTTTGCCATGCCCACCTTTACCATCGTTCGCTTCCTGCTTCAAGCATTTACGCTGGTGCTCATATTCCCTTACTTACCCGGAGCCAATTCAGATATCTTTAAAGGAATATCCGTATTTATTGGTATCCTGTTTTCTTTAGGATCATCATCTGCGATTTCTAATATCATTGCAGGTCTTGTGATCACCTATATGCGTCCTTTCCGGATCGGAGACCGCATCACAATTGCCGACAAAACAGGTGTTGTTATCGAAAAATCGCCTTTGGTAACGCGGCTTCGAACCATAAAAAATGAAGAGATTACGATCCCCAATTCCTCGGTTCTTTCCGGAAATACAGTTAATTACTCGACCTTTTCTGCAGAGGGAATCTGCTTTCAGGTGGAATTGACAGTCGGTTATGAAGAGCCTTGGCAACGGATCCATGAGTTGCTTTTAAACATACCACCGCGCGTAAAAAGAGTTAAAGTGAATCCCGCGCCATTTGTGCTACAAAAAAAGTTAGATGATTTTTATGTACTCTATGAGCTGAATGTTTACATCGGCAAATCTGGGGAAATTGACCAGGCAAAATCTGAAATTTTTCAGTTAATTCTTGACGACTTTTTAGCCGAAGGAATTGATATGAATGGACCTCATATCTATGCGAAGGCAGAACATGTACAGCAATATAATCCAAATATGCCTGGCAAAACGCAAGAAAACTGATCTCAGCAATTGCCGCCCTGCCTATCGAGCAGTTTACCTAAAAGCACTCGTGTAAAGACGTTCGGACTGGACCAGCTTCTATTAGCTAAATTGGACTAGCTCTTTCCTAATAATTGGCTGTAATTTTGACTTCAATAACAAACAATACAACCGCAACATGGATGAGCTTATTACAGAAAACATACACATTATTCAACAGCGTATAGAAAAAGCCTGCCAGTCAACTAACCGAAATCCACTGGACGTAAAATTATTGCTGGCAACCAAAACTGTTCCCGCCGAACGTATTGAAATTGCACTACGTGCAGGACAAACGTTGATAGCAGAGAATAAAGTACAGGAATTGAAAGACAAATTTGAGTATTTAAAGACCATTCCGCATGTCAATCATTTTATTGGACATCTGCAAACCAATAAAATCAAAGATATCCTCAAATGCAACGTAACCTGCATCCATTCGATAGACCGTTTCGATCTTGCCGAAAAATTGCATCAGCGCCTTTTAAAGGAAGAGAAAATCATGGAAGTGCTCATCCAGGTAAATACCTCCTTCGAAGAGAGCAAGTACGGCGCTGCCCCAGGGGAAGTGATCGGCCTGGTTCAGCAAATAGCAACATTAAGCACACTAAAGATTAAAGGACTGATGACTATCGGTATACTGAGTGCCGAGGCCGAACAGGTACGTGCCTGTTTTAAATTGCTCAAACAAATTCAACGACAAATTATAGCCCTAGCTATTCCAGGTGTATCGATGCAAGAATTGTCGATGGGCATGAGCGGAGATTTAGAAATAGCAATAGCAGAAGGGGCTACCATAGTCAGGGTGGGCACGGCAATTTTTGGACAACGTCCTACACCAGATAGTTATTACTGGAACGAACACAACTAACAAAAAAAACGATGCGGATACATTTTACACAACACGAAGTTTTTGAAGCACCCGGGGCCTATTTAACCTGAGAAAATTCAGGCTTATGATTACAGCCAGATAAACAGCATACTTCATACATTTTTAGATTTACTAGAATATGCATACACGAGAAGTCTAATAAATAAATGAAGCGTATCTGTCTCAACGGGAGCGTAAAAACTTACAAAGTTAAGTTATTATTTGGGCAAAAATAGTAGATTTGGTGCAACACAAAAAAACTATTGATGAACCTAAGACGCAGTCAACTTTTAAAAATCGGCTATCTAGCCCTTCTGGCATTTCTCCTACACGCCTGTGTTTCCCAAAAAGAAAACAAAGACCTCACTTGGTATCAACATCAGCTTATCGAGCAGCTTGTTCCGGAAACTGATTCCAGTTATAGAGTTCAAATTGGTATTATGGCTGCGACCTTCTGGCTAGACAATCAAGATGGCCAGCTGTCCAAAAAATTGAACCTCCTGCAACAGAGCTACACGCAACGAAGTAAAGTCGATGTTGCTGTTCAGCAAGGTACAAACAAAATCATTCGCGTCACTAAATCAGAATAAAACAAGCTTATTCAAGGCAACGCAAATGATTTTGGTACCCACCAATACTTCAATTATAGTTAATATCTTCCGCCTGTATACATCATCCACTACATGATATTCCTTGCTATCTTTTCAATACGGTCTTTACAGGCCACATTGTAAATTAAGCGATTTTATTCATTAATATAATTTGAGGCGCTTCCTGCAATTTTTCACCGGCAACTTTTCCGAATGCTACAATATAAGGTTGTTGATTATGCGCATCCAAGCCCGCCTGATCTTCCCATATTTCATAAAATATAAACTGGTTTTCATCACTGTTCACCTGGTGCAGATCGTACTGTATACAAGCTTCTTCCTTTCTACTTGCTTCGACCATTTCAAACAATAATGCCAATACTTCTTCCCGATGTGCAGGAACTGCCTTTAAAATTGCGGTTAAATATACCTTCATGTTATTGATTTTTATTTTGGTAATTTACTCTTTTCATCGTAATAACGCCACGGATAAAGCGATTTATCGCTCAATAAATTTTTAGTTCAACGTCGTTTCCAAATGGAACACCTCTTCCAAATATTGTTTATATTCCTTTTCGTAATTGTCAATACGTTCTTGAGACGCACCCTTCTCCATATCATGAAAATGGAAGCTTCCCAGATGTTCTAATCCTGCAAACTGATTCATCTTGTGAAAACCGAATAAAACACCTGCATCAACGGAATGCTGATCAAAAAACTCATTTTCCATCGTAAAGGCTGTCTCAGGAGCATTCCAGCTCGAAGTCACCATGTATTTTTTACCCTGCATTAAACCTCCTGTACCATAGTTAATGGCTGGGTTTTTACGTGAACGACCATCATTTTTATAGATACCGTTGTTGTGACCCGCCGTAAAAACTTCATCGATATAGCGCTTCAGACGGTTCGGAACCTGAAACCACCATACAGGGAAATGGTAAACAATAATGTCTGCCCATTTAAAGTTTTCAACTTCAACCATTGGATCAAAATCATCGTTGATATTGGTAACCCGAGTCTCGAATCCATTTCCTGCCAGTGTTTCGACAGTCCAATTTGTTATTGTGGTATTGAAAGAACCACCCGAGTGTGCGAATTTCTGTCCGCCGTTGATAATAAATATGTTCATTTCTATCATTTTTCTTATTGATAACACAAATTTCTATAATATTTTTAAATCACACAAATAACTTAAATTGTATATTTGTATCATAAAAATAATAACTATGAAATGGAACTTAGAATGGCTTCGTACATTTAAGGCAATCTATGAAACCGGAACATTATCTGCTGCAGCACAGGAATTGTTTATTTCTCAGCCTGGTGTCAGCCTACATCTGAATTCCCTGGAAGCGTTTACTGGGCACAAGCTTTTTGATCGATCTGCGCGAAGAATGGTGCCGACCGAAAAGGGCAAAATCTTGTACAACTATGTGATTGACCCGCTTAAAAAACTAGAAACTGGCGAACAGCATTTTCACAAACGCGCATTGGATGAACGCGTTACAATTAGTATCGGAATGTGTTTTGAGACCTTTCAATACACCCTGGAGGAACATATTGCGCAACTACCCTTTAATTTAATTATCAAATTTGGAGAATATCCTCAGATGCAGCACGACCTTGACAATGGCCTATTGGATCTTATTATTACGCCTCAGAAAGGAAACCAGCAGAATCTGCAATATGAAGCTTTCTCAAAAGAGCGTATTGTCTTGATTGCGGGTTGTCAAACAGATACATCCGAACTAGAGAAACTCTTGGCAGAAGACAAAATTAAAGAAGCTGCCCGCTTGCTAAAAAAACAATTGTGGTACAGCACGGCTGCCGATATGGATCATCTAAAAAACTACTGGTCCACACACTTTGGAGAGCATCCAGACTTCAGTCCCAATTATATCGTTCCAAATATTAGTTCAATTATACGCTGCTTGAGTAACAACACGGGCTTTTCCATTGTTCCCGACTTCCTATGTGCCGAAGCACTTGCTTCCGGGAAAATAAAACTGATCTGGGAAGGGACTTCTCCCGTCGAAAATATACTTTACTTCGGAACGAGAAAGAAAACCATGTACCAAGCGGAAATTGGTCAATTGGAAAAACTGCTAAAAGAGAAATGGTAGTCACCTGACTCTCTTATAGCAATAAGACCTCTATTCGCTCAGACCTATTTATTGGCTAGCCGCTCCTGTAACTCCCGACGGAAAGTAATACCGACCGGTAGGGAGGTATTATTGATCTGTACCATTCCATGCTCATATTTGATCACCTTATTGATCGAAGCAATGTAGGATTTGTGGATACGGATAAATTTTGATGCCGGCACCTGTGTAAGTATTTGTTGGGTGGTGCTTGCTGTTAAAAAAGTCTGGCTTGGAGTGACAATTTTCACATAATTGCCAAAGCTTTGGATGAAATCGATCTGAGCTAATTTGACATCAATGACACGTCCATCCATGCGTATAGTAATCGATTTCGGTTCTTCTTCTTGAGGCAACAACGTCGTCTTATACGATAAAAAGCGTTGAACAGCCTTAAAAAAACGGGGGAACGAGATGGGTTTTAATAAATAATCAACAACGCCATAATCATAGCTTTCCAGTGCGTATTCGGAATACGCTGTTGTCAAAATTGTCTTGGGTGGATGATCCAGCATTTTAAGAAATTCCATGCCATTAATTTCGGGCATTTCAATATCCAGAAAGATTAAATCCACACTGTTCTGCCGAAGAAACTCCAATGCCTCAAAAGCATTATAACACTGAGCGACCAACTGCAGATCCGTACTTCTTTCAATATAATTTACCAGTACATAATGTGCTGCGGGCTCATCATCAACTATAATACAGTTGCTTTTACTCATTGTTTAAAGATTGATAACCAATGACACCTCATACTCTTCTTTCCTGGAATCTGCGGTCAATACGTAGCGATTAGGATACAAGAGCTTTAATCGAGCGATCGTATTTTCCAAACCTATTTTTGCTGAGAACACATTCCTCTTCTTGACAGGTACAGAATTCCGTATATGCAAATATAAGTTCCCTTTTTCAATCTTAATCGAGATATCAACAAAACAATCTTCAATACTGCAGGTTCCGTGTTTAAAAGCATTCTCTACGAACGTAATCAACAGCATAGGTGCGATCTGATAATTGATATCTTCTTCTTTTTGATAATCAAATTCAATTTTCGTTCGATAGCCTAGTCGCTCGCGTTCCAGTTCAATATAACTTGAAATAAAATCAATTTCATCATCCATAGCTACATACTCCCGTTCACCGCTCTCCATCTGATAACGAAGCAGCTGCGACACTTTGATAATCAATTCGGACGTACGTTCCGGATACTTTAGATTAATACCATAAATAGTATTTAAGGTGTTGAATAGAAAATGTGGATTGAGTTGCTTTTTTAAATGCGATAACTGCGTCTGATTCGAAAGCAGTTCACGTCGCGTCTTCACACGCTGAAAGCGGTAAAATTCAATAAATTGAATACTGCCCAATATGCAGATCAAGGACCCCAATAATACACCAAACTGATAATGGAACGTTTTCTGAACAAGATTCTTGTAGAGAAAACAATTCTTGTAGATCACGTTATCTGTTAGCTCTTTTAATAGGAGTGCAAAAATGAGCAGGGTTGCTACCGACGCGAAAACATACAACAAGGGTTTATTTTTCTTAAGTAGCAGCGGTAATAGAAAAAAGCGATTTAACTGTGCGTGCGCATACAGGATCATGAAATAGAACACGCCCATCAGAAATCCCTTCCAGCTCAGGATCAAAATCCAGTCGTTCAACGTAAAAAGAATAAATGAAAAGATCAATAGAACGATCTCCTGTATTATCTTGTTCTCCAAAACCTTTCTCATCATCCTTATTTTGTTAAGATTCTGTTACAAAGTAAAAGCTTTAAGTTCAAAAGAGGAGAAAAATAAATGATGAATTCAACTGGTCACTTTTAAATGCCATAGATCATTTTAAAGGGACATCGGGGTTGCTGTGCTTACTATCTTCGTGTCCATAAATGATAGATAACCTATGCTGAAATTAAATTTAGTACTATCACTGGCTGTATCACTTGCGACATGCTCTTCCTTCGCTCAGAAGCTTACGCTCCGAGACGCGGTGGAAAAAGGCATTGCAAATTATGGAATGATTAAGGCAAAGGAATATTATCTCCAGTCTTCCCTACAGACCAATGAACAAGTCAAACGCGACTTTTGGCCCAACCTGAACATCGTCGCTCAACAGGATTTTGGGACTATTAACGGACAAAATGGCCCGCTGTATGGATTTGGTGGACTTGGTGTGGCTTCGTCGGGAGTCGCCCTTCCGGAACAAAATTGGAATGCCGCATTTGGTGCTCTTTATCTAGCCAATGTCAATTGGGACATTTACACCTTTGGACGGAAAAAAGAACGTATCGAATTGGCTAAATCTGATGCTAAAAGACGACAAGCGGATCTCGGTCAGGAAAAGTTCCAGCATAAAATCAAGATTGCCGCAGCTTACCTCAATGTATTGGCCAGCCAACGATTAGAAAAAAATCAACAGATGAATCTGGAACGCGCACTGGTCTTTTTAAATATTGCTGCCACTAAAGTAAAAAACGGACTATTGCCCGGCGTAGATTCTACCCTCGCTTCGGCGGAAGTATCGCGTGCCAAAATCAGTCTCAATCAGGCCCGTGAAAATGTGAAGGAGCAAAACAATAAGTTGACCGTATTAATGGGGATTCCAGCCAAGGACCTGCAACTAGATACTGCCCTGGTGGAGAAAACACCTGTGCAGCGGACTCCTCTTTCCGACAATTTGATTGAAAACAATCCTTTGCTGCAATTTTATCAAAGCAACATTAAACTTGGCGAACAACAATTAAAACTATCCACCAAAGAGTATCTTCCTACGGTAAGCGCATTCGGTGTCTTTCAGACCAGGGGATCTGGTTTTAAGAGTGACTACATCACCGATTTACAAGCCTACAGCACAAATTATTGGCAAGGGGTTCGTCCTAGTCGGCAAAACTATCTTTTGGGATTGGGCATCAGCTGGAACCTGACTTCGATTGCGCGTATTAATAAAAAAATCAGTGCACAGCGCTTTACGAACGATGCCCTAAGAGAAGAATACCAAACTATAGAGGCCCAATTGACAGCACAGCTCGATGCCGCAGACGTAAAGATCCAACTGGCTCTGAAAAGTGATCTAGAAGCTCCCAGACAAGTCTCAGCGGCCAGACAGGCTTACCTCCAAAAAATGACAATGTATAAAAACGGGCTGGCGACACTTGTAGACGTTACGCAGACCTTTTATACATTAAATCGAGCCGAAACCGATCGTGAGATCGTCCACATTAATCTCTGGCAGTCACTGTTACTCAAAGCCGCAGCCGCGGGAGATTTTGATATTTTTAACAACGAACTATAAATAACATTACATGAATTTAATACGTTTTGCCTTACGCAAGCCGATAGCTGTCCTCGTACTCGTATTGGGACTTATTGTCTTTGGCATAGGTGCCGTTCGATCGATCAAGGTGGATATCCTGCCCAAAATGAATCTTCCGGTTATTTATATCGCCCATCCCTTTGGTGGCTATTCACCAGATCAGATGGAAGCTTATTTTGCCAAAAACTACGTCAATATTCTTCTTTTCGCCAATGGGGTCAAATCGATTGAGACCAAGAATATTCAAGGTCTGACGTTGATGAAAGTATCCTATTACGAAGACACCAACATGGCCCAGGCTGCTGCCGAGCTAAGTGCCCTTGCTAATCGGATCCAGGCTTCTTTTCCTCCGGGCTCACAACCGCCTTTCATTATCCGGTTTGACGCCTCGTCGCTTCCTGTAGGTCAGCTGGTGTTGAGCAGTAGCAAGCGTTCAAACAATGAACTCCAAGATCTGGCCAACGTCTACGTCCGAGCATCGTTTACGTCCATACCAGGATTATTATCCCCCCCACCCTTTGGTGGGAGTCCACGTACCATCGAGATCAACGTTGATCCCGATTTAATGCGCAGTCACCAGATAACACCCGATCAGGTTGTAGAAGTCTTAAAACTCAATAATCAAACAGCGCCCGCAGGAAACGTCCGCATTCAGGATAAAAACTATATTACGCCAACCAACAATACCATCAAAGATGTCAAAGATTTTGAAAAAATTCCATTGTTTAAAGGTGGCGTACAAAATCTTTATTTAGGTGATATTGCTACTGTAAAGGACGGAGCCGATGTTACTGCGGGCTACGCACTTGTCAACGGCAAACGATCCGTATATGTCAGCATTGCCAAAGCCAGCGATGCCTCAACCTGGGAGGTCGTGCAGAATTTAAAAGCAGCCTTACCAAAGATTCAGGAAAATTTACCCGACGACGTCAAACTATCCTATGAATTTGATCAATCCGTTTATGTCATCAACTCGGTAAAGAGCTTGATTACCGAAGGGGCGATCGGTGCGATTCTCACCGGGTTAATGGTCCTGTTATTTTTAGGAGATCGAAGAGCAGCCCTTATCGTCATCCTCACCATTCCGATATCCGTGATTTCGGGCGTACTCTTCCTCAAACTTTTCGGGCAGACCATCAACCTCATGTCCCTGAGTGGACTGGCCTTAGCCATAGGTATCCTGGTCGACGAAAGTACCGTAACGATAGAAAATATACACCAGCATCTGGACATGGGCAAACCCAAAGCCTTGGCGATCTGGGATGCCTGTAAGGAAATCGCTTTACCAAAATTATTGATTTTGCTCTGTATACTGGCCGTGTTTGCTCCGGCATTTACAATGACAGGAATTCCAGGGTCATTGTTTCTTCCCTTGGCATTGTCCATCGGATTTTCAATGATCATATCCTTTCTCCTTTCGCAGACATTCGTTCCCATCATGGCCAACTGGCTTATGAAAGATCATGCGCATAAAGCGCCACACGCGACCGAACCAGCGGGCTTAAATGCAGATGAAGCTCAATTTGCCGCAACTGGACTAACCGTGGCATCCGAACAGGACACCCTGGATCAGAAGAAACTCCTGGTTGAGCGAGAAGACTTTAACAACGATGGGAAGGTGAGTATTTTTGAACGGTTCAGAAACAGATTCATGAAAATGATTGATCGCCTTTTCAAAAGGAAAAAGACCATTACTGTAGTTTATCTTCTTGGCGCCATTAGTCTCGTTGGCATTTTACTTTCCACAATCGGCCAGGATGTATTTCCGAGGGTCAACTCGGGACAGTTCCAAATGCGTCTTCGCGCAGCGGAAGGCACACGGATCGAACGCACCGAAGAGAAAGCAAAATTGGCACTGGCCGAACTCGAAAAGCTGGTTGGGAAAGATCATATCAGTATATCATCTGTTTACATCGGGCAACATCCGGGGCAATTTTCCGTTTCGCCAATCTATCTTTTTATGGCTGGTCCACATGAAGCTGTTTTCCAGATTGCACTGAAAGACTACCATCACGATATGGATAGTTTCCGTGATGAATACCGCAAGCGGCTTCAGGCTGCATTGCCAGATGTACAAGTATCTTTTGAACCGATCGAACTTACCGATAAAGTGTTAAGTCAGGGATCGCCCACACCAATTGAAGTTCGGATTGCAGGAAAAAACAAAAAAAACAACGAGAAGTACGCAGATAAATTGATTGCACAATTAAAAACAATCCCTTACTTTAGAGATGTGCAACTGGCACAATCCATCAAATATCCTTCGTACGACATTAAGATAGACCGAATCAGGGCCGCACAATTGGGCGTCGACCTGAGTGAAGTGACACGATCGCTCATCGCTTCCACTTCTTCTTCACGCTATACGGAAAAGAATACCTGGATCGATGAAAAAGCCGGGCTTTCCTACAACGTCCAGGTTCAGGTTCCTATCGATAAAATGAAAGATGAGAAAGAAATCGGTGAAATCCCTTTATTGAAAAATTCAGCGCGTCCTATTCTGAGCGACGTTGCGACGATCACACCGTCTTTTACTTATGGCGAGAACGACAACTTAGGGGCAATGCCTTACGTATCTGTTACTGCAAATATTGACCATACTGATTTAAAAACAGCATCTAAAGATGTACAACGTAGCATCAAAGCCCTTGGTGATCTTCCCCGGGGACTGTCTATGGAACAGATAGGTCTCGGAAAAGTCTTGTCAGAGACCATGAGTAGCCTCGAATCTGGGCTCGCCGTAGCCATTATCGTCATATTTTTGATGTTATCGGCTAATTTTCAATCGTTCAAAGTTTCTATGGTCGTGCTCACCACTGTACCTGCCGTTGTGCTGGGCTCATTGATTCTGCTGTTGTTGACAGGCTCGACCCTCAACTTACAATCCTACATGGGGATCATCATGTCGGTGGGTGTATCCATAGCGAACGCCGTTCTGCTCATCACCAATGCCGAGCAAATACGTCGGCATAACGGCGATGCGCTGGCTGCAGCCCGTGAGGCAGCCTCCTTACGGCTTCGGCCTATTATCATGACCAGTTTGGCCATGATTGTAGGTATGCTACCTATGGCCATTGGTCATGGCGAAGGTGGCGAGCAGGTTTCACCACTCGGCAGGGCCGTCATTGGAGGCTTATTGTTTTCGACTTTTGCCGTACTCGTCATCTTACCGCTCATATTTGCCTGGGCGCAAGAAAAAAGCAGCACAAAATCGATCTCATTAGATCCTGAAGACAAAGACAGCAAGCACTATATTGCCGCATTAAAACCTTTATCGTAAAAGCAGTATCATCTATAAAATATGAAAAATAATTTGTTCAAAATAGTAGCTATCGCCGGTCTGATCGCATCCTTAGCCGGATGTCATTCGGCAGGTGAGGAAAATGCAAAAAAAGAAAGTCCCGAAGCTGCAGCTCCGGCAATGGAGACCTTTGTACCCTTAAAACAGAAATTAACAAATAAAATGCAGATTCCTGGAGAAATCAGCGGGTTTCAGCAGGTGGAGATTTATGCCAAGGTGAGCAGTTATGTCAAGAGCTTGAATGTAGACATCGGAAGTAAAGTGCATGCCGGTCAGCTATTAGCTGTATTGGAGGCTCCCGAATTAAGTTCACAACTGTCAGCAGCAAAATCGCGTTTCAAATCCCAGGAGGCCATCTATATGGCGACCAAAAGCACTTACGACAGGCTCTTTGAAACCAGTAAAGTCGAGGGAACTGTGGCGAGATTGGATCTAGAGGTGGCCGAAGCAAAGAAGAATGCCGACTTTGCACAATATCAAGCCGCTAAATCCGCCTACGCAGAAGTTCAAAATCTATTGAATTATTTAGAAATCAGGGCGCCCTTTGACGGTGTAATCGCTACAAGAAATGTCAATCAGGGTGCTTACGTCGGACCTGCTGGCCGTGGCTCGGAGATGCCGATCATGACCATTCAACAACAACGTAAGCTCAGACTAGCTGTAGCGGTACCAGAGCAATACTCCGGTTTTTTAGTGGAAAGCCAATCTTTGCAATTTACGGTCAAATCATTGCCCGGACAAACCTTCTCCGGTAAGATTGCACGTAAATCGGGTACCTTAGACAGCAGGTTAAGGGCTGAACGAGTAGAAATTGACATTATCAATACGGACAACAAACTATTGCCGGGCATGGTCGCCGAGGTCGAATTGCCTTTAACCTCCAAAGACAGTACTTTCGTTGTACCGAAATCCGCCGTATTTACCTCGGGAGAAGGAAGTTTTGTGATCGCTGTAGTCGGTAGCAAAACACAACGTCTCCCGGTCCAGAAAGGGCGCAGCGTAGATGGTCAGATCGAAATTTTTGGTGACTTGAAGGAGGGCGTTACACTGGTCAGCAAAGCAGATGAAGAGATTACAGATGGTACCCCGGTCAAATAAGATGCTTATGAAATTGAAGTTACCATAACTAACAAAAACCGAACCCGATTGAGACGGGTTCGGTTCTTAAAATTTCTTAAATTCCCATACATTGCCTTTCTTATTGATCAGTCTAGCTATCCTTGTTAAGCTTGGATTGCTATTGCCCTTCTTTGGGGTCAATTGCGGCAGCCACTGCGGTGAGCGCCAAAGCTCCCCCAACAATCATCGCTCCTTGTCCTTTTTTCTCTTTAACAGCCATCACATCCCCACGCTTATTATATAATTCAATAATATTGTTAAGCGCTACGGCTCCCGTCTGCCAAAGCTGGGCAGCATAAAATCTTTGCTCCGTCGTTTTAGCGACCGCTTTACCATCTTCCAAAATAGAATAACTTAGATAGCTCCTTAAGCTGTAAGGTGATGCAGCACCTTCAAATCGAGCAAGTTTTACCGCATAACTCTCCCCATTCATATCATACATATACACTTTCTCTTTTGGAGATGATCGTACAATGGTTTTCACATCATTTTTAAAATCAAAATAATGCCCATCTACATAGGCATGTGGCGGGATAAGTACCACATCTTTAGGCAAACTTACCGATCCCGTAATATAACCATTAACCCATGCGTCGTTGAATAACGTTGTATTCCGAGTATCTATATTGGAAACAGAGGCGTTCACCTTTCCGTCAAAATCGGCTTTTTCGGCGGAATAGCCTACCGCTTTACCGTTAATAATCAAGGCCGAACTTTTAAGATCCCATAAGATCGGCTTATCAATTTTGTTTTCTATCCGCAGATAAATTCTACCATCCCCGTCGGCAAAGGAATAATCGATTTGCAGCGTATCATTATTAAAAGAAAATGTTCCTTTGTCTTCATCTTTTTTTACATTCTCGCCGTTGAATGTCATGAGG
This sequence comes from Sphingobacterium sp. 2149, assembly GCF_031455655.1. NCBI lineage: Bacteria > Pseudomonadati > Bacteroidota > Sphingobacteriia > Sphingobacteriales > Sphingobacteriaceae > Sphingobacterium > Sphingobacterium sp. 2149. The sequence continues at coordinate 194,682 of NZ_JAVDTD010000006.1, forward strand.
TAGTTAGAAGAACAGGCTGAAAGAAAAACAGCACAATAAATTGGCATGAGCATTTTAAATACTTTTCGCATAACATCAGGATATTTTAGTGCAACTATTAACGGTAATAGAATCGTTGTTCAACAAGATAAAGATTATTCTAAAGAATACAGTGAAATAATATAAAAAAAATGTGACTATTTCTCTCTTAAAAGGGCATTGATCTGTATTTATAGGGGTGCTATTGTTTTGTGCACAAATTGACACTTAAACTATACCAACTGGTAAACTAACAAGGTATTTACAGGGGGTTAACAGGGGGTTAGCAGGGGGTTAACAGGGGTATATCCCTGTTAACCCCCTGCTATACCCCTGTTGTCTTAGTGTTATATCACGGTTAATGTAGGCCTTGGTATAGCTTTGGTATTAAGTAAATAATAGGGTGCTTTTTGTATCACTTAGAAATCATGGGATTTTAAGGATCGATAGGGCCTTTTTTAACACGAAAGCAAAAGCTATATTTACAGAAACCTAAACCAACGCTAATGAAACAGAAATTTATTGACAGAAAAGATCAGCAAGCTCATAAAGTATTCGAAAGACGAACTTTATGCTCCGATTACAGAACTCTACTTCCAATACTGTCTCCTGGAATGAAAATATTGGATGTAGGCTGCGGTACAGGTACACTGACCAATGAGGTTGCGGCACATATCGGTGACGGGACAATAATCGGTCTGGATAACACTGCTGATTTTATAGACAGTGGAAAGGAGCTGTATGCTAGCACTAGAAATTTAAGTCTTGTCTGCTGTAATATTTTTGATTACCAGCCGCCGCATGAGTTTGACTTGATTATTACAGCGCGCACCATGCAGTGGTTAAGCGATATTCCTAAAGCACTGGATTTTTTCAAATCCTGGCTAAAGCCTGCTGGGCAAATTTCTATTTTAGATTACAACCATACCACGATCGAGTGGAATCCTGCTCCACCAGAGAGCATGCTTGAATTTTATCGTACTTTCCTTAGATGGCGAGAAGATGCAGGCATGAATAATCGGGTTGCCGATACAATAGCCGCACTTCTACAAGAAGCAGGGTTCAAAGCAATTGAGGTGATCAATGCTGATCAAGTTTATAAAAGAGGCGAAGACAATTTTGAAGTAAACTTAGCCATCTGGAACAAAGTGGCCCAATCGAGACAAATGGTCATCGAAGGTTATATTACAGACGAACTTCGCTTGCAGGCTATGGAGGAATATACAAGATGGATAGAAACAGAAGCGACATGCATGACACTTAAAATGAATGATGTGAGGGCTTATGTATAAACTCCGTCTATTTATTATCGTGTGGCTAACGGCGTTCGGACTCGCCTTAAAAGCCCAGCTTAGGGATACACTGATCAATTTGGGAAAGCATAATCTCCATTTTACTCTAATGAAAGGGAAAGGAATCCCTATAGTCTTTGAGTCCGGAGCGGGAAATGACGGTTCTGTTTGGCGAAGCTTATTGGAACCACTTTCCAACAAACTGGGCGCTCCTTTGATTACCTACGACCGGGCGGGCTTTGGGAAAAGTGAAATTGACACGGTGAACATTAGCCTAGCAAATGAAGTCAAGGATCTCAAAACTGCATTGCAGCGATTGGGGTACCGAGATCGGTACTTCTTCGTCGCCCATTCTTTTGGTGGTAATTATACGATGAAATTTATAACAACCAATCCAGGTCAGGTTGTTGGAACAGTAATGATCGATATTGTATCCCCTTATTTCATGACAATGGGGCGATCCAAATCATTGAAGAGGGAATATGCAAGTGAGCTTGATAACATCAAGAAAGAAAGCTTAGGGTTCTATCACCTCGTTTTAAACTACGAAGCGTCCACAGCTCTTTTACATGAGGTTGCAGATAAAATCAATGTACCGACGACCATCATTGGCTCCGGAAAATCACCTTTTGAAGAACCCGACCGGAGTTTATTTATTGCTGCCCTTAAAAAATTTGCCGATCAAAAAAGCAACCGCAGTTACCTTTTGGCTCAACATGCGGAGCATCATGTCTTTTACGATGAACCGAATCTGGTCATTGATGAAATCGTCAGATTATATCAGCAGACCGCAGTTAAGTAACGAGAAAGTCTATCCTCACCACGGATTTTATTTGTAGATTAGCAAGGCTATACAGCACTCACAACAACTTATCTTACGGATCATTTTCAACAGGATATCCCAACGAAGTGCTATGGATCATGGAGTATGGTCCCACAAATTTATTTTTAAAACGACACAACAAAAAAAATGGAAATCACTATTATTCAGCTAGGTGACGAAAACATTGCTGAAGTTAAAGGTTCAGGCGTCTTTATACATAATCTCGATGATGGTCTACAGATTATGGTCGACTGTGGCGCGCAAGAAGCATACAAAGCAATTATTTATCAGGAGAACATCACAGACGATTTTTTCGAACTTAAAACAAAACTTGCCGGTGAAATCCTTCAAAAATATACTCAATACGGCTTTGACATTGCCATCGTTGGCGATTTCTCCAGATACAACAGCAAAAGTTTAAACGATTTTATCTACGAAAGCAATAAATCAAAAAAAATCAATTTTGCAGGTACGCGTGAAGAAGCTATAACCAGATTTTCAAAAAGTTAAGCCATGAAGATTGACTCAGAAAGATTATTGATTCGGCCCATCATGCCGGAAGACAGTCGGGCAGTATTCGGTTACCGTTCGGATAAAGAAACCAATAAATACCAAGGCTGGATTCCAAGTTCTTTGGCAGAAGTCGATGAATTTATAGCAAAAAACCCAAACACCTTCAATCTTCCAGAGTCCTGGTTTCAGCTCGTTATGACCGACAAAATAGCAAACGCTGTAATCGGAGATATCGGTGTGCATTTTTTTGGCAATGAAAATCTGCAGGTCGAACTGGGCTGTACGATAAAAAAGGAATTCCAGCAACAAGGTTACGCCAAAGAAGGCCTGAAAGTGGTCATGCAAGCACTCTTTAGTCAGTACAATAAACACCGGATCATTGCCTCAGTAGCGCCGGAAAACAAGGTTTCCATTCAGCTTTTAACAAGTCTCGGGTTCCGAAAGGAAGCTCATTTTGTAAAAAGCTATTTCCATAACGGTCAATGGGAAGATGATGTGGTATTTGCTATCCTCGCCGAAGAATGGAGTACCGCACTGTGATTTGCCAAAAAGCGCATTATAATGCGGTATGTTTGAGCCAATCTTCATAGGAAAGCACCCCTAATTCGGGTCTACCCTCTCCTTCCAAAACTGCAATAAACTCCAATTGATTGCCATCCGGATCATTAAAGTAAATGGCCAATGCCGGCATCCATGCAAAGACCATCGGTGCTTCGATCCCATCTTTTAAAAAATTATAAGGGGTCAGGTCACGAGTTTTCAGATAGTCCACGGCGTAATTCAGTATATCTTCTTTATCCGCTCTAAAAGCAAAATGTCTCGGCTGAAAATTTGTTTCTTCCTGCCATAAGCCTAACATATTGTCTTTTCCGGGGCCAATCCATAGGAAAACAATGGGACGCGTCGGATCGCGATGTGCCACACGTAATCCCAATACCTCTGTATAAAATGCGACAGATTTAGTTAAATCCCGCACTTGAATATGGGTTTCATATAAACCTTGTATCATAAGTTATATCATTTTAAATTATTCGCATTCATGTGTAGTTGTCTCGCGATGTCAATATAAGATCGGATGGGTATGAAGCATGCCGTGTACTTATATTGGCCGTAACTTTCGCCTTTCGTAACCGCAATTTAACTCAATTGCAAAACTAAAACCAGTAAAAAAGCTAAATAAGACAGAAAGATGATGATTTATGATCTCACAATTTGATTTAAGGGAAAACAACCTTATCTTGTAACTAAACACATTAAGCTATGTCTGATACCCTTCTCTTTCAAAAATATGTGTCTGGTGATTTCACCGACTTCCACGACTTGGTGAAGGAGGATGATGTCATGAAATATATTACTGGCAAAGGCTTGTCCAACGCGCAGGCGCGAAAAAAATTCGAGTCGATTCTCGAACTCAACCAAGATCCGGATTTAGGTTATTTCAAAGTAATTGAAGCAGATACGCAAAAACTTTTAGGGGACTGTAAGCTCGTTAACTACAAAAAAGATGCAACCGTATTTGAAATAGGCTATTTGCTCCGCAAGGAACACTGGGGCAAAGGTTTAGGGACGCAGATTTGTAAGTCAATGCTCGCACTAGCGACAGCATTGGATCCAAATAAGGATGTCATCGGCATTATTGATCCCGATAACACCGCTTCGAAACGCCTGTTAAGCAAATTCGGATTCAAGAGTTTTTTCGTCGGGATCGAAGAGGCTATTGCGACCGAAAAACTGATCCTTAAACGAACCGCAGCCAAATAAACAAAGCCCATTCGTTTATTAGAAACAATCTTCTCAGCCCATGCCCGAGTCAAACAAAAAATCCATGAAGCTTAAGGTAAAAACAAACTGTAACGCACACGAAAGCCTTCAGGATACCTTATCATTCTTTGGCGTAAATTGTCATCGCCCCTATTACATTTCTTCTGGCAATCCGATTTTTGAATACCCCAGTAATGCTTTTCGTATCGACTTTTATGCGATCTGTATCTGTACCGAAGGGGATATCAATATTGAAATCGATAATCAGGAATACCATTTCTCAAAGCATAAGATTCTCGTATCCGCACCGACAACAATTATCCGATTTTCAAAGGTCAGTCCTAACTTTAGAATGAAGCTTATTTTCTTTGATAAAGCATTTCTTCTTAAACATATTGTCAATCCATTTTTTATTGAGCAACTGGGATTTTTTAAGAATTCGACCTTTACAATCGTTAATGCTAAAGATAATCTTGTCGACAAATTAATAAAATTAATAGATTACCTTAAGGATGTTACTTTACGGACGACACGTTTTACAGCAGACATCATTCGGACAATCATCTTTAATTTATTATTGGAAATCGCCGACGAATTGGCTACCGAACACCAAATTCCTGCAGACAGTACCCAAGAAACAAATCATCTGTTCTATAAGTTTACGAACTTAGTTCAACGCTATGGAAGTCGATACAAAGAAGTACAGTATTATGCCGATAAGTTGTTTATTTCAAACAAATACCTTATTCATGTTGTAAAGAGAGCCTCTGGTAAAACGCCGCATGAAATTATTGACGAGTATGTACTTAAAGAAGCCTATGTGCTGCTGGGGAACCCCGAAAAAACAATTTCACAAATTTCGTATGAAATCGGCTTCCATTCCATTTCGGCATTCGGTCGCTTTTTCAAAAAATACTCCACTTTATCGCCATCTGAATACCGAAAGCAACAAAATATGTAGGAATCGGAAATTCGGTAGAACAATAGCGAATTTGAGGGCACAAATGTTTCAGACGGTATCGGTAACTTTAGTCAAGGATTAAAAACCATACGTATCATGAAAGAAAACACCTCCAAATTCGACAACGTATTGAATGCATCTGCCGAATATAGAAACGTTAATCATGAACCTGATTCGAGCAAAGAGGTTCAACGTAATACACCAAAGAAATCGATGCCTTTTTCTGATCAGATCGGTAATTATCAGCGCAATAAAGGCATTCCCCCAAAATCATATAAAGACAGTAAAATCTACATCGTCGGAAGTGGTATCGCAGGGATGTCCGCGGCTTATTATTTTATCCGCGATGGACATGTTCCTGCGGAGAACATCACCTTTCTTGAACAGCTCCATGTGGAAGGTGGCTCGTTAGATGGTGCCGGTAATGCAGCCGATGGTTATATCATCCGCGGTGGCAGGGAAATGGATATGACCTATGAAAATCTTTGGGACATGTTTCAGGATATCCCTGCATTGGAGATGCCTGCCCCGTACAGTGTTTTGGACGAGTACCGTTTGATCAATGATAATGATCCCAATTACTCGAAAGCCAGGCTCATTCATAAACTGGGTGAAATAAAAGATTTCAGTAAATTTGAATTGAGCAAAATGGATCAGCTGGCCATCATTCGCCTGCTGCTCAAAAATAAAGAAGACTTAGATGACTTAACCATCGAAGACTACTTCAGCGAATCATTTTTATCCAGCAATTTCTGGACCTTCTGGCGTACCATGTTCGCTTTCGAAAACTGGCATAGTTTACTTGAGCTGAAATTGTACATGCATCGTTTTTTACATGCGATCGATGGACTGAACGACCTTTCGTCATTGGTATTCCCTAAATACAATCAATACGATACTTTTGTAACCCCATTGCGCAAAGTACTCCAAAGCAAAGGCGTAAACATTCAGTTTAATGTGCTGGTCAAAGACCTCGATATCCAAAGCAATACCGAAGGAAAAGTCGTAGAGGCGCTTATCACAGAACAAGATGGTAAAGCGGTGAAAATTCCAATTGGAAAAGACGATTTCGTCATTGTTACCACCGGATCAATGACCGAAGACACCTTTTATGGAGATAACAAAAACGCACCGATCATTGGTATAGACAATAGCAGCAGCGGTCAAAGCGCAGGCTGGAAGCTCTGGAAAAACCTTGCCGCCAAATCAGCTATATTTGGTAGGCCCGAAAAATTTTGCAGTAACATCGAAAAATCAGCCTGGGAGTCTGCAACGCTGACTTGTAAGCCTTCGGCTTTGGTTGAAAAACTCAAAGAATATTCGGTCAATGACCCCTATTCGGGCAAAACAGTTACTGGCGGTATTATCACCATTACTGATTCCAACTGGTTGGTGAGTTTCACTTGTAATAGGCAGCCTCACTTTCCAGCTCAGCCAGACGATGTCCTTGTCTTGTGGGTATATGCCTTATTTATGGATAAAGAAGGAAATTACATTAAAAAGCCAATGCCCCAATGTACGGGAGATGAAATTCTAGCCGAGTTATGTTACCATCTAGGCATTATTGAGCGACTGGACGATGTCATCACAAATACCATTGTGCGTACGGCGTTTATGCCCTACATTACGTCTATGTTTATGCCTAGAGCGAAGGGTGACCGTCCGAGAGTGGTACCAGAAGGATGTAAAAATCTAGGTTTAGTAGGCCAGTTTGTCGAAACTAATAACGATGTGGTCTTTACCATGGAAAGCTCGGTACGTACTGCACGGATTGCCGTATATGAACTTTTAAATCTAAATAAACAGGTTCCAGATATCAATCCCCTTCAATACGACATCCGTCATCTCTTAAAAGCGGCCAAAACGTTAAATGACGACAAACCATTTGTAGGAGAAGGTTTACTGCGTAAACTTTTGAAAGGCACTTACTTTGAACATATCCTACCGCTTGGTTCCGCGGACGAGGAAGAGCAGGAATCCTTTCTCACAGAACAGATCAGCAAATTCAAAGATTGGTTAAAAGGAATTAAAGGATAAGGATCACAGCATGCGCCATGGTTTCGCGGCGTATGTTTTTACGAATTGAAAAAAAATAATAACATCATGGACTTTAAAAATATTACGATAGCAGGCAGCGGAGTTTTAGGTTATCAAATTGCTTTCCAAGCTGCTTTTCATGGCTACGATGTCACCGTTTATGATATCAACGATGAGGTACTTGACAAAGCGAAAGCTAAATTTGATCTTATGGCGAAGGCCTTCGCACATGATCTTCATGCCAGTCAAGAACAATTGGCTTCAACCTTCGACAGACTCAGTTACGATTCAAACCTCACTTCGGCAGTAGCGAACGCAGATTTTCTGATCGAAGCAATTCCCGAAAATCCGGCGATTAAAATTAGTTTCTATAACGAGCTGGCAAAGGTCGCTCCTGTAAAAACCATTTTTGCGACAAACTCCTCAACGCTGCTACCAAGTCAGTTTGCTGAGGAGACCGGCCGCCCCAAACAGTTCTTGGCCTTACACTTTGCCAATGAGATCTGGAAGCACAATACAGCAGAAATTATGGGCCATCCAGGCACAGACAAAACCGTATTTGAGCAGGTGGTCAACTTTGCAAAATCCATTGGCATGGTTGCCCTGCCACTGCATAAGGAGCAGCCTGGCTATATTGTAAACTCCTTACTTGTCCCATTACTTTCGGCGGCAACGGATCTTTTGGTCAACGAGATAGCTGATGCCGAAACGATAGACAAAACTTGGATGGTCGCCACTGGAGCCCCAACAGGTCCTTTCGGTATACTGGATATCGTCGGTATTACGACAGCTTATAACATCAATAAAATAAACGCTGAGGCTACCAATGACCCCGTAAAAATCAAAACTGTGGCCTTTCTCAAAGAACATTTTATAGACAAGAACAAACTAGGCGTCGCTACCGGTGAAGGATTCTATACCTATCCCAATCCAGCCTATCAATCGCCAGACTTTTTGAAGTAGTTGACTGGCTTTCAAAAGAACGCGACTTCAATAAACAGCTGGTGCATGATATTGCAAGGTAACGGATAAATAAGACTTGTTGCACAGCACATAAAAAAGGCCTTTCAAATCGTGATTTGAAAGGCCTTTCTCGATGGTATAATAATAGATTATCCGTATAAGGAATCTTCTATTGCATTCCACAGCTGGATTCTTTTTTGTAGCGCAATTTTACTAATCTCTTTCATTTCGGCCCATTTAACCTCATCGTCCTTCGCAAGATCTGTTATCATCTGCATGGCCAATGGACCGTGTTCGTCGCCATCTAAATCAATATGCCGTTGAAAATAATAAATAAAACTGTCTAAATTGGCTGTAGGGAAATTCCCTTTAATTTCTTCCAAAATAGACGTAAACATTCCGGGGATGAGGTCTTCACGTCCAAAGGTAAATGCCGCCGCAATTTTATGCACTTCACCCTCAGCTATTACTTCGAATGTAAAATTCAGAAAATCTTTGATTCGCTTGTCCAATGTTGTCAATGCTATAGCATCGAATATATTATCCGATTTTTTGGCATTGGCAATAAATTTATTGATCAAATGGAGGTCGGCTCCCATAGCAGACATTGCGTCGAGATACATCTCAAAATGGCTTAATCGACGTCCATCGATATATTCATCCGACTCCTCTGCCAATACAATTTCATTAATCAAATAGCGCGTTGAAGGATGTTCACTGGCGAACCATGGAAGTGTGGTACAGGTTAATTTGATCTGTAAAGCTTTTAATAAAGACATAAAATCCCATACAGCATACACATGCCCTTCGGTAAAAGAACGTAAATTTTTGATCGTTTTGATTTTACGGTATAAAGGGTGTTGCAATAATACTTCGCGTTCGGTAGCAATGTATTCGTTAATTTCCGCAATTCTATTCATGCCGCAAAAGTATTGTGTTCTCTCTGCTTTTTAAAGTATTTTCGATGAGATTACAGTAACATGATAAATTTCCCAATCAGCTAACCGCTTTATACCCAAATCAAAGTCAAAGCGACCAGCTTGTTTTGCTGCTGTTTTCGATTATCAGCGTTTAATAGCAGTAAAGACAAAAAAAATTTTATTATAAAAAATAATCTACTATATTTGTAGAGTATTCAGAATTGCATGATGCAATACCAACCGAGTGAAGGCACCGCGGTGGTAAATTAATACGGGTTTCGACCAAAATAAACGTTACACAACGGTTATTTTCCCAAAGTAATCTGGATACAGTTTATGGTTTAATCCTTTAAATTTTTAAATTGTATGGCTACAACAACAAATCTTTACCAACACTTACTGGAAAAATTCAGTTATTATTCAACAGATGAACTGATCCAGCTCAACAACGACACCATTTTAGGACAAGGCTGGGGATCATCGAAAGCTACCTTCAGAACAGCTTTGATCAGTACATTCTCCAAAAGGGGGCTTGATCTTTCTAATATTATTTCCAAGGAAGACGGCTTTACGTCGGTGAAGCAGGTGCCTGTCCGTCTGGAACAAAATGTTTTGATTCCTTTACAGTAAAGCCCTATAAACTCAAAAAGAGTAGGCCTAGCCTACTCTTTTGTCAATGAGTGGTGATATCTTAATGTATGATTGAGCGAATGGGCTGTTTGCCGAGCGTCGTCTTTGTAGGACGAGAGATCGTCGCAATTTTGAATTTCTGCCACATCCACTTTCTTTCTTACTTTGCTGATGACCTGATTTAATTCCGATTTCCAGTTGCCTGGATCGCCAAAATCGTCCATCCAATTTTTGTTGATAAACTTTTTGTAGTTCAAAAGCAAAATATACAATTCCTCACCACTACCGGCGCGATTGATTGACGTGCGCCAGTTCTCTAATTTTTCTTTAAAACTCATAACCAGCAATATATAAAAAAAATACGACTTGACCAAATATTCCCGATTTTTACCTTGCGTATTGACCAAGATCTGACAGGTCAACCCTCTATTTGTCGGGGTTGATAGAAATTCATAAAAACTGTTATCTTTATTCACTGCAGCCTGAGCGTTTAAACGGCTGCAATTTAGTTGAATACATGAGTATGCGATATTTTGATTTTGAAAACAGTAAATACGGCTTTCCCTTAGCGATGGATGCCCATCGGTTTGAGGACAATACCGACCTGATTTTTGAAGCCGAACCACACACCATCAACTTTTTTGAGATCATGTTTTTTGAACAGGGAAGCGGGGTGGCATATACCAATGAAAAACGTATTGATCTATGCCCAGGAACCATTTTATTCGCTTTTCCCAATCAGATCAAGCAATATGAATTTGATAAAAATAGCGTCAAAGGATTCCATTTAATCTTCAAACCTGAGTTTTTGGAATCGTTCTTTCAGGATAAGACACTTGTATATAAACTACCCTATTTTTACAACTATTCATTTGCGCCCTATATTGTCGCAGCAACTCATGATTTCGAGGTATTTAAAATCCTGCTCTCCGAAATTGTTTTTGAAATCGGGACATTTCGATCCGATAGCCTCAACATGACCCGATCGTTTCTTGCGAGTATCTTGCTCCGCCTGGACCGGCGATTTCGTGCATTTCACCATATCGCTAATGACAGTTGCAACAATAATTTACTCACCAGATTCAAAATGCTCATGGAGGAGCACGTCAATTCCAACCTCAACTGCAATCAATACGCGGACTTACTGAAAATACACCGAAATGAACTGAATCGTCAAATTAAAGCTTACACAGGCCACAGTCCAATCAACCTAATCCAACACCGAAAAATACAGGAGATTAAACAGCGGCTTCTGCTAGACGAGCAGTCTATCGCACAAATTGCCGTTGAACTTCATTTTAGTGACCCTAATAATCTTTCCCGATTTTTTAAAAAGATGACCGGCTGTTCTCCTTCTACCTACAAGCAGAACATGCAAAATGATAGTTTTTCATAAACTTGTGATAGCTATTCAATAAAGCAAGGGGCTTAACTTTGTGTAGATCGTCGTTCAATTCGTGAGGTGGCGGTCTCCATTTTAAGATTCATCAGCTGGATACGCGTATGTTATCGCGCTACACACTTGAAAAAATATGCTAAAACTACTACTACTCTCTTGTTCACTTTACGGACTGTTTACTTCATCTTACCGTATTACCGGCCGTTTGGTTGACCATCAGTACAATCCCGTTGGATATTTTATTATTGAAACCTTTGTGTCCAATAAGGAAAGGGAACCCTTGGCCTTATTAAGTCGGGATACCGTTAGAAATAGCAATGGCGAATTTAAGATCAAGGTGTTAAAAAAGGGGAGCTATCTTCTAAAGATAGCCGTTCCGGATTACACCGATTATTCACTTTTTACCACCGTACAGGATTCAACCTACTCTTTTCCTGAAATACATTTGCAGCCAACAAAATAAGTGTTACCTATTCAACCTTGTATCCCATAGACCGCATTTTTGCGATCGCATTTGCCTTCTCTAGGGTGATTGGTCGTATTCGCTTAAGGTATCCTAAGGGCTTACTAGCCCCCTTGTTTGCCTATTCTTTGCCGACTGATTGCTATTTAGTTACCATTTTAGCAGAGAAACAGCGAAAAAACACCAATCAAACAGCGAAAAAACACCAATCAAACAGCAGAGAAACGGCAAAGAAACAGCAAGGAATAAGCAGAGAAAGAGCAAACCAATGCCAAGCTAATCTCCTAGCAGGAGCGAAGAAGTGCCAAAGAATAGGCAAAGAAATACCAAAGAACGCAGGAAAAAACACTGCGTATTATCTGCAAAAAATCAATCGACAACTAAACTTTTACCTTATATTGCGGTCTCATTAACACGTACACAAACAAGAATTCTTCTATTTTAGTCCAAACGCGATATGATACTAGCTATTTCCTTCAAAACCATGCTCGCCCTTCTTCTGCTTGGCTCTGCCAGCGATGTCTATGTTGATAATAGCAAATACGAAAATAGCAGTGCCTATATCCATCAAGACCAGTTGGGAGACGGCTATGCCAAAATTGGCGGTCGTATTTACTATCGTGGTAAAGAAATTGTCAATGCCAATGCCGGTTCTTTTCAGTTTTTAGGTTCGGGTTACGCCAAGGATACCTGGAAGGTATATTTTCGAGGGTCAATTCTAACTGATGCCAGCCCATCTACTTTCCAATTTCTTGGCGACGGTTATGCTAGTGATGCCTGGAGAGTTTATTTTTATGGCAAGCCATTGTTGGACGCAACAACTTCCACCTTCAAGACACTGGGAAATGGTTACAGCAAAGACGCGTGGAAAGTCTACTATTTAGGCAAGGAAATTAATGGAGCAAACGCTTCGAGCTTTGAGAATCTCGGTCGGGGATATGCGAAAGATCATTGGAACAGCTATTATAGGGGCGAAAAGAACGAGAGCTTTGCTGGTCCTACCACACAGCCTCTTGGCGGTCAATATTCCAAGGACAATTGGTCTGTTTTTTATAAAAATCAGAAAGTGGAAGGGGCTTCTGCTTCAACGTTTGAATACCTTGATGATGGCTATGCCAAAGACGCCTGGAATCTTTTTTACCGTGGAATTAAAGTCGAGGGCGGCAGCCCCAACTCGTTCAAATCAATCGGAAATGGCTATGCCGTAGACCCCTGGGCAGTTTACTATCAGGGAATAAAAGTTAACGGCGCTTCGGCATCCACCTTTAAAGCACTTGGGGGAGGGTATGCAAAAGACTCCTGGACGGTTTTCTATCGCGGCCAGGAGTTGAAGGGGGCGAGTGCTTCCACCTTTGAATATTTGGATAACGGCTATGCCGGGGATGCATGGAGCAAGTTTTATAGAGGGAAAAAATTGGATTGATCTACTCGATAATAATGTTGATCCCGACCATTTTAGCTTTGTATTTAATTTTTTCAATAAGACCGTAGTAGCCCCAGTTGCGCAACAGAAATTTATCGCCTTTGGCAATTTCCTCCTTATTGGATTGGTTGACCAACAAGAGGGTACCTGCCTGTGCTTTCACACAAAGTTCAATTAACCGGCGGCTATAGAGATGGAGCTTGGTGTCTACATAATTTTTCTCCTTTTCGTTGAAGTGCTCCAAGCTTTTCATTTTCCGCTTACGACCACGCCCACCTTTATCAAATGCGGCAGCTTTTTGCAAGCGATGCCGTGCTGCTTGGATGGCCATACGTCGGTAAGTAAACTCTTCTTTATTACCGATCTGAAAGGACTCCTTTCCGATGGTGACTGCTATGGGATGTTCGATTGAAAGCGACGCTTCGGCGATAATGTTATCTTTCAATTCTTGGATTTTCTTTGGGAGCTCGAGGGCCAACAGCAAAAAGATTTTACCTTTGACGATTTTGATTGCGCTACTACAGACTTTGATTTGTCCGACCAATGCACGTTGTAGCAGCACTCGTTTATCCGACCGGTCTTTACCGAGGTAGGTGCGAAACGGTATTTTGAATAATGTGAATTTAAAATCTCTAGCATTCTCATCTTTACTCAAGTTAATTCGTCTTCCAGGAAAGGGAATGGGCATATCCTTTTTGTAATTGCGAAGTGATTTTTCACCCTTCCAATAGGAGAGACGATCTGCCTGAAAATATTTGATTAAAGCCGTGTTTATCTGTGATAGAATATCCGTAGGAATTCGTCCCTTAAAATAATTAGATAGCACGCGGTAAGTAGTGTTCATGCGTGAAGTATTCAATACACCTTCGGGATCCTTTGCCTTATCGGCCAGTTTAATTTTAACATCATCTTGCAAATAAATCAGGTCTTTCAGATTTTCCTGCACATATTGGTGGGTGATGACCATATTAGCGGCACGGAATACGAGATCCTGCCATTCAAAGAGTTTTTTAAAATATTCCGACCGTTTTTCTTTATCGTCACAATCCACGAACACCTGTATTTTCCGGGTCAACACCATTGTATCAGCTGCCATATTGCTTTTATTTTTTTTATGCTATTTTTTTTGATTTAATTTTTGCGTGCGCATTAATAAACAACGTCCTTACCTGTCCCCCATCCAGCTGCAATGCTTCCGAAATTTTGTCGAAGGAATATTGCAATTCGTAGCGCATGCGAAATACTTCAGCTTCCTCTTCGGTCATTTCACCATTTAACTTAAATTCGACCGGCTTGGCTACAAGCTGCATTTTCTCTTCACTATGGACGATGGCACGTAGGTATTCGATTGCATTTTCAATTTGTAGACTAACCTCATAATCTGATATGTTTCCCATATAGTACGCGATACGTTCATAGTTAAAACTATATTTGAGACAGAGACGAATAAAGAGTTGTTGATCGCGGTTGAGGTTTGGAAGAATAGCATTAAGCTGATCCATTCTCTTTTTCTTTTCCGATTCCAGTTGCTCGATATAGAGCACATCGTCTTCGTTTTCCTCTTCCAGTTCATAGCCGAGCATAAACTCCTGATAATCCTCTATGCTATCGAGCCGCAGTAAGCTTCGCTGAAATTTATTTTTTGATTTTTTGTAAAAAGCCTGAACCGCGGCTTTCACCTGAACTTTCAGAAAGTTGAAGATTTCAGTTTCGGAATGTACATTTTCTCTGAACAGCCAAAGGCGTAGAAAGGCTTCTTGGGCAATACTTTCGCCTGTACATTCGTCATCTGTTGCGCGGTGTGCACGAAAAAGGAAATGTTTATAGAATTTTTGGTAGAAGAATTTAAGCCCCCTTTCTTCCCCTTGGCGGAGGTTTCCCAATGCGCGTATGGTCTCTTGTTTTCGTAAAAGTAGTTTCATAATTCGTCCTTTCTTGGTTAAAGCGAAAATCACTTACCGCAGCTCCGGCGGAATTTGACGGATTTTATGGAAACCGAAGCTGGGTAAGTGTAAATTGTTATCTGGTTATAAAACTTATTTGTATTGAATGGAAGATAATGTCGTTACGCGGTCCAGTTGTATATACCCTTTATTTTAGATCATTAACATCCTCAACGAAAAGTTTGCCTAAATTTATGGTGATTGTCCATACCCTATATTTTTTAAATCGTCAACATCTGCGATCTATGATAAATGGGCAAATAAGATGTTGTGTAAACCCTGCATTTTGAGATCGTTAACATCCTATGTTATCAATCGGATTATTAATGTACCGTTGTATATAACCTACCTTTTGAGATCGTTAACATCCTACCACATATTATAGTAATAATAATCAAGAACATAGCACAGGATGTAACCCAACATTTTCTTAAAAAGGGCATTTAGTGAGTCACTATTGCGCTCACCCTACGGCATAACAAGATGCCTCAATATATAATTTTGAAAATTTTCTTACTTTTCAAGTACTACGCAAAGGAATTAATTACGGTAGCAGCCCATACGCTAATTGCATATAATCAACATCAAATTTCTCACGTTTCACAAACAAGACTCAGTTGTGTATACCCTGCTTTTTGAGATCATCAACTTCAAGGATTAAGAAAAGTCCGAAAAGCGCCCGTTGCATAGACCCTACACTCTAAATCATCAACATCCATTTGTCATAATTAATTCATTCTGGGAGCGTTGTGTATACCCACAATTAAGATCATTAACATCGCATATCAAGAGGGAAATTAAACTGAACGTTGTGTATACCCCACAATTTATGATCATTAACATCCTCTCGGAAAGAAATAAAAAACCGACCGTTGTGTATACCCCTTCATTTCAATATCATTAACATCCCCTACTCCTAGTATAGTAATAATAATCAAGAACATAGTGTAGAATGTAACCCAAAATTTTCTTAAAAAAGGTATTTAGTGAGTCGCCATTGCGCTCACCCTACGGAATCACAAGATGCCTCCTATCCTATTCAAACCGATCGACAAAATTTCCGATCGGTCAATATTTTATTTCCCTTTCCAATACCAACAAGTCAAAGAACATCCTCAACGCAAAATAATTACCTTATTTTTGCGCAAACACAACTTTTGAATAAACTCAATACTGAGTCTATTTCAACGATTCAAATAATTTTATTTTTCTTAATCCTATGCTTTGAATGGCAGCACACGTCAATAATAGGGGTTATCAACATAGGATACTAGATACAAATCTACAAAATAGTAATGAGTTTTATTCCGGTGACTTTACTATATTTTTAATACTTAATTTTCTCATTATTTGCATTTTAATCGTACAATAATAGTTTTGCACTATGAGTCCACAATTATTGGTATGGTTCACAGTTCACATTTAGTTTATCGGCTTTCGTTGAAACAAATATACATAAGAATATTTATTTGCGCAAATAAAATACAAATATTATTATTCAAATTATGCGCAAATAAGTCTTCCATTTGTACTATGGCAGATATTAACGAGAATATACTGGTGGAAATCGGTGAGGAATTGCGCATTCAACGGGAAAAAATATACTATACCCTGAAAGATGTGGCGAATATGACCGGATTGACTACCAATACGGTAGCAGCTATTGAAAGAGGAAAAGGCTCTTCCTTGAACAACTTTATTCTGATCTGCCGTGCGCTGAAAATCCAACCACATAAGATATTCAAAAAAGAGATTGATTTAACGCCGCTCTACAATATCCCACCAGAGTCAAAACGCCGTATCGAACTAACTAAAGAACTGGATGACCTTGTTTATAATTCCAACTTCTTTGAGATACCCCGTCGTGTTTCTGATATCATCCAACAGCTGAATGCCAACAAAGACCAAAGCAATAAATTCTCTGTTTATCTCAGCGGTTACTGTGAGGAAGGAACCTTGGAATATGAAAAACATGGAAATTATAAAGAATACCGAAAAAATCACTCTTCGAAACCTGTTAAGAGGTATAGCGAATAATCGCGTCGAACAATAAAACTACTATTCGGTATTATTGTTTTGTAATCTCCCCTACCTAGCTATATTCAAAACTAAATAATTCCAATCATATGACGAGACAATTTACTCCGGAATTTGCATTTTAAAAACATTGGCACACCATTAACTTATCAGCTGGCAAGCTATGAGAAGGGAAAATTAAAATTTATTGGTCAGCAATTCTTCCTGGATTCACTTGGAAACATTAGATGATATAAGTGTTTAACCTTATCCTGTTTGCAGATTAAAAAAAATAGATAACAACGGATCTGATTTGATTTTTATTAATCTTAAGAGCGAAGATAACTTTCTTTATTTAATGAGTAACAATTTTTAATTTTTATATTTATGTCATTAACCATCAAACAAAATTATTAGAAAAGTTTATTTATACTTAGCTATACTGCCACAAGCTTTAACTATTTAATAGTTGAGAGTGAAATAAAAGCGAATAGACCAGTAATATTAACAGGCTATAGTTCAAAGGCTGGAAATTCATACTCCGGTGGTCATTGTTGGGTGGCAGATGGAGTTCACGAGTATATAAACTGTCCCGAAACTTTGCCGGATGGTTCTACAATTGGAGGAGGCGGATATTTGTGGTTTCACATGAACTGGGGATGGGGCGGTCAGAATAATGGTTGGTTTGGTTATGCAAGTGCAGATTCAGGAAACGGAAACTATCAATATAAACGCGATATGGTCTATTCTATTTACAAATAATATCAATATGAAAAAGTTATTATTAATATTTGCAAGTCTTCTTGCCATTATTGCCTGCAAGAAAACAGAAGCGTTAAATACAAACGTCTATAGTGAAGTACAGTTAACTTTAGTAGATGAAAATGGCGTGAATGTCCTAAATTCAAAACTAACACTTGCTGATCTGGATCTTTATTACGTTACGAGTTCAGGCGAAAAAATCCTGCAAAATAACCCAAACCTCGATCTTTCAAAGAACATGGAAATTACAAATGATGGACAGGATAAAAAACTGCGATTGTTTGTGAACCTAAAGGCTGCGAATAACCAATATGCTGAAAGCATATTAAAAATTAAAGGTTATGATGATGTAACAATCAAGGTTAAGGTTCAGAAAAGCGGCGGTAGCCTTGGGTACTCCGATTTATTTATTAATGAAGAAAACATTTCGATTGATTTGCGATCAAAGCCGCTGAAAGTGCAGCTGAAAAAATAATAGTTTAAAGTACAAAGACCGAGGTGTCAAGCATGGACTTGTCTTCCATTCGGATAGGGGCGTCCAATATGCCAGCGATGAGTTCAGGAAAGTAATTGTAGAAAACAAGATACTTCAAAGCATGAGCAGGAGAGCGAATTGCTGGGACAAAGTAGTGGCTGAAAGTTTTTTCAAGACATTAAAGACAGAAATGGTCTATCATAGAAAATTCGTGGACCAACATTCATCTAAATTGGAGATCTTAGGATATATTGAGGGATTTTACAATACCAAAAGAACACATTCTGCCTATGGTATAAAATCCCTAAGCAGATAAGAGATATTGATGAAAAAGAGAAAAAGTGGCAGCATAAAAAAGTCTCCTATTTTAAGTTGCAATTCCACCAAAAAGCTGTCCATACCTAGTAATTTTAATATCTTTTTGCTCGTTCATGATGAAATCCATATTTTATGATAAAGATGTAAAATTAATGGTATTATAAACACATTAGTCATTGAGGATAATATGGTTGTTTTGGTGTAATTTTAAACAGCAGAGTAGACCAAGCGATAGACAGAAAAAAGTAATTTTCAAGATAATTTCTGAAACAGAATAAAAAAATAAGCAAATAAATATTTTACAAATAATTGATTAACAGATAATATATTTTTATAAATGTCAAGTATTCTATTCCATTTACTTGACAAAAGAATAATATTCACTACCTTTGCAGAGTAATGGGTGTTACACAAAAAATACAGAAACAAATCAGTAAGTTGGCCGACGGAACTACGTTCAAATACGAGCAATTGGATATTGAGCCACAGGAGTTTTCTGCGACAGCCAAAGCCATTGAACGACTGATTGCCAAAGGTGTTATCAAAAGAGTTTCAACAGGTGTGTTTTACAAGCCTAAGAAAACTGTTTTTGGCGAATTAAAACCTAACGAAGAAGAAATTTTAAAACATTACCTTTTTGAAAAAGGCAAACGTATTGCCTACATCACAGGAACTTCGCTATACAACCGTTTGGGTTTAACAACACAAGTTCCAAAGAGTATAAAAATTGCAAGTCGGGATAAACGGATTACCGTTTCAAACGGTAACGTAAAAGCAAGTCCGGTAAAAAGTTATGTGGACGTAACCGATCAAAATTTTTACTTGTTGGAGTTATTGGATTCATTAAAGGATTTCAAAAAAATTCCTGACTTGGATAAAAGTTCTGCAATCAAAATACTTTTAACAAAACTGAAAGAACTCAATTCCACAGAAACAAAACTTTTGATAAAGTGCGGTTTGGCTTATCCGCCACGAGTACGGAGTTTTCTCGGTGCTTTATTGGAAAACATCAACACTGAAAGCGATTTAACTACATTAAAAACAAGTTTAAACCCGCTTTCTGAATATGAATACGGAATTAGCGAAAGACAATTAGCAACCGCAGAAAATTGGAATATAAAATGAAATTACAAGAAAATAAGGAGCTGTTCCAAGATGCCATTATTGCCACATCACAGCAATTAGGCATAAAAGAAATTTATATAGAAAAGGATTATTGGGTGACATTCGCTTTATTCCATATTTTCAAAAATGATATAGGCAAAGACACCGTTTTTAAAGGAGGTACAGCATTATCAAAATGCTTTGAATTGATACAACGGTTTTCGGAAGATATTGATTTGGTCGTGTTGAGAAATGAAACCGAAACGAGAAACCAACTGAAAACAAAAATCAAAAAGATTTCCAAATGCGTTTCAGGTGTACTTCCCGAAATGGACATTGACGGAATTACCAACAAAGTTGGAATGATACGCAAAACAGCACATAATTACCCACGAACTTTCACAGGACATTTTGGACAAGTGCGTGATATTGTCATTGTTGAATCTACTTGGTTAGGGAATTTTGAGCCGTACACAACAGCAAATGTAAGTTCGTTCATTTATGAAATGATGTTGAAAAACAATCAGCAATCACTCATTGACGAATACGGAATGAATGCGTTTGAAGTGTTGGTATTGAACCCAAAAAGAACGTTCTGTGAGAAAATTATGAGCTTGGTGCGTTTTTCTCAAACAAAAGAACCCATTACTGATTTACGAAACAAAATCAGACATACTTACGACATTCATTTGATGTTGAAAAATGAAAATCTAAAATCTTTCTTTCAATCGGACGACTTTGAAACAATGCTTTTGCGAGTAGCAAATGATGACATCGCAAATTTCAAAAACAACAATGAGTGGTTAGCCAATCATCCAAAGACAGCAATTATTTTTTCTGATACGGAAGATACTTGGAATAAAATCAAAGACGCTTACACAGGGAGTTTCAGCGAATTGGTTTTTGGCGAACTTCCACCCGAAAAGGACATACTGAAAACTTTGACAACGGTAGCGGATAGATTGAAACCAATAGAATGGAACATAAAACCATAAGGATGACAGACCATTTCTGCTTTTAAAGTCTTAAAAAAAGCTTTCAGCCATTACATTGTCCCAGCAATTCGCTTTCCTACTCATACTTTGACGTATTTTATTTTCTGCAATTACCTTCCTAAATTCATCACAGGCATACTTGTACACCTCTGTCTGAATGGAAGATAAGGCCATCTTTGACACTTCGGTTTCTAATAGCCATCCTAATGGCTTCTACAGAAGTGTTTGGCTATGGCCTTCTTTAATATATCACATAAAATAGAAGACGGGATTATTCTATCGAAAAATTCCAATTTCCTAATACTTTTGGTATCTCCCAAGATTCGGCTTTGGCCTTATAATCATTAAAGTGACCCTTTTCCCAGGTGGT
This sequence comes from Sphingobacterium sp. 2149, assembly GCF_031455655.1. Classification (NCBI taxonomy): domain Bacteria; kingdom Pseudomonadati; phylum Bacteroidota; class Sphingobacteriia; order Sphingobacteriales; family Sphingobacteriaceae; genus Sphingobacterium; species Sphingobacterium sp. 2149. The sequence goes on from NZ_JAVDTD010000006.1 coordinate 215,868, forward strand.
CATATGGTAACCTTTACAGAACTTACAATAATAAGCCCTTTTGCAGGCGTTTTTACCCATCCTGTGTTTGATACGTTTACCATCCAGTTTGTTCCTCAACCGAGATCTGAACTTAAAATGAAGCATTGCCCATCGCGCCTCAATTAAAGAAGGAAATCCAACTTTACCAGTAGCACGGCATTTCCAGGTATTGTCCCTTACTTTTTCCATAATCTATCTATTAAAGTTTACCTATTCTATTTTATTGCTCTTTTTCTATTGGCACCTGCAACATGACCCATTCCCTGATATGCTTTGCAATCTTGTCGGACACCTCAAAATGGTACCGTCCCTCAAAAGGTATTTTAAGCACGATACGCAACCGGCCCCGTTTCAGTTGGTGGCAAGCTTGGATCATATCCAAGGGTATGGCTTTATCCCGGTCAATCTTCTGTACAAATCCCTTCGTGATATTAACCACCTCCTTTAAGCTGCGCTGCTCGCCACAAGTCAGATTTTCGTCCATCGCACTTCTTAAATAAAGGCTGATCATACCATTTTTATACGTAAAGATCCCCATATCCTTATAGCGTATCTTTTGGGACAAGATTTTATTATTGAGCAGGAATACCTCCTGCTCCAGATCCATGGACCTGCACAGGGTTAAGTCTATTTCATCCAGGAAATCCACCTCCCTATCCTCCCCGGCTGTTTCCAGCATCTCTTTTAGCTCTTCGATGCCCGGAGAAAGCAGCTCGATCTGCTCCTGGAGCTCTCTTGTTTTGGATTCCTGCTCCAGGATAGTTTCTTTCTGTTCTACAATCAATATTCTTTGCCTGTGGTAAACAGCGACGTAGAAATAAACTGTATAGCACATATTCAGGACCAATATGCCACTAAATATGACCATTAAAGGAAACACCAACCATTCCTCCTTCGCCTGTGGATCAGGGCCAATAATCCAGAACAATAAAAATGTCGGAAGTATGCAGCAAAACAATAATTGCATACCGGCGCGTTTTTCCGGGTTAACCAGCCAGTTGTGCTTTTTGTCCAATATCACGATAGCCAATCGTATATAAAAGAAAATAATCGCTACCATCAATACAAAAAATAGATAGCTATAGGCGACAGGCCAGTCTAAAAGCCAGTCCGCCAAGGCGCCGCGATAGCCCAGATACCAACAGAACCCTCCAAAAATGAAAGATGCAATCAATTGCCAGATCCCATCGGGATACTGCACAGTCAATTTCCTATTATCCTGATATCCATTCTTGCTAAAACTTTTCATGTACAAACGTCATTTTAAAAACGCTATTAAAATTCACATCCTTATCAGATTTATACTTTCTTCCTCTATAGCTTTCACCTCTTACGTTTATCCGGCATTACATGACTGCCTAGTGCTGGAGAACTTCCGTGAAAAACTCCCCTATCGAAGAAATTTTTGTATATAAATTTAGCCAATTATTTATTAAAACGGCATCCAACTAACTTCAATCCATGCTTTGACATCGTTTTATGGATCAAATAATTACCCTTCCGGATGGAAATTTACTCCTTTGATGTCTGAAATTGCTCTTTCGTTGTCAGGAAACCGGCCCTTATTGTAAAAAATTGGCCTTCGTTGAAATGAAGCGGATATTCACTAACATTTTGTGCCGTTATGGGTAAATTTAAAGTGTAAAACTTCACTGATTATTAAACGATAGATCATGAGGACGATAAATAAAAAAGAACTGCCACTTAGCCGAAATTATGTATTTATTACCATTGCTGTTCTAGTTACACTATATGGGATTTTCTGGGCACGAACACATGATCAGCGTGTATATAGTATAGGTATCCTGGTATTGCTTATCCCATTCTTGGAAATCCGAGGCCATCAACGCGTCATGCAGCTCTTCTTTATCCTTTTTGTTTGTATTCAGGTTAGTAGCATTGTTTTATATGACCGTCTCCCTTATCAGCTATTGATCAGTTCGCAGCCTTTTTGGACCGCTGTAAAAAAAGGGGTGCCGACAGCCTTTATCATCTGCGCGATGGCCCATCTGTTTTTCTGGAAAAAGACAAATCTTTTCAAACTTTATGGAATTCAATTTCCCATTATGATCATTGCATCTACCTGGTATATCCGTATGCTGCTGATCATGGCGAATTGCCAAAACATCCCAAATGCAAAAGTTGTCCGCATACCTGCCATTGTTATCCAAAAATGTCCCGTGTGCTGTGATATTCATGAGCTACTGCTTTCTTTTGCCTATGCAGAACGGCAGTATCAGCTGCCAATGGATGTGCATCCTAAACTGTATGAAAAAGCAAAAGAAGGCGGGAAGCTCAATCTCCAGCTGCATCCCGGGAGATTTGGCTGGCCATGGTACCATAAAAATATCAAAAGGAGGTACAGATGATCGTAAGTTTACACAAGCTGACCATGCTTATCGAAGCCTTGGATTATCTTGATAACAAAGCTATTCCAAACCATTTGGGTGAGATCACCGAGGCCTGCAATACTAATTTTGCATTGGCACTACAAGCCCATCGGGAGATTATTCAGGTAAATAATGTACGTCCGGCTATCCAAATCTACCATACGCAATTGTTGCGGCTACACGCTTTATTGTATAGCTTCTGTAACGCGCGTCAAATTGTGCGTTCTGCAGCGCTATTTGCCCTAGAAGAATTACTTGAGCGTATCGAACAGCTCTTTAAAAAAGAGCTTGATCCCTGTACGCCGCTGCCGGAGCATTATTATCTGAGGCTGCATGACTATGTATACGAACATATGCCCTATATCCTGGATAGATTGGCTGAGAAAAACATACCGAATGCCTATCTCACCGAGATCCTTTCGGGTATGGACAGCCTATTTGAAAATGGCAAGATTCCCTATATTCAATACCGACATCAGGACTACCTACGCAAAATGATCGAATCACTTTACCAATTGGCTGAAGACGAGCGCCAGAGTAAAAACTGGCATTACCGCTTTTTGATTCTGATGGTCAACTTCAATTTTAACCACATGGGCTTCTTCAACCGCTGGAAAGAATTGTACAATTCAGACCCATCCTTTATGGATGCCCTGTTACGCTTCCCAAAACATTTCTCCTGTATCCCAGACTTTGCGTATGATAGCAACCGTAGAAGCCTGCTGAAGTTGATGCGTGCGTATATGGAGGATGAAAAAAATTCTCCATCAGCAACAGGGCAGGATTATCCCCAACAATTTATTCAAAGCAATTTCAATGGCAAAGAGCTCAAACTTTGGATGCATATATCGGTTAAAGCGAACATTATGTGGTCGTCAGAGAAAAAAGAAGTTGCCGAAGTATTTTCCAGGCTCGTCAAAACACGTGAAGGCACCTTACTTTCTGCGCATAGCCTGATCCGTATGGACAAAAGCGCCGAGTTTCATTCAGCGCTCCGTATTCGCAAAGTGTTGAATACAATGCTTGACGAACTGAATAGACAGTTTCCTGACTTAAATAAATAAAACACAAAAGTTAAAAAAACAGGGGGTATGCCACCGCTACACCTCCTAAACGTGTTCATTCTACCCATCAAAAACAGTCCTGATGAAGCGAAAACCGACTGTTTCACCAAGAATTCTCTCTCCAGCTTTCTACCGCAAAATACATATTCGTTACACCCCACAATTCATTTAGAATAAATAGAAGCCGCTCAACCGGTAGAAATAGGCATTTCAGTACACCTACGCCAGCCTATTTTCCGTACTACCTTTGTTTTACAGCATACGAGAAAGTAGAAGCTGACGCTCAAACAGGCCGCTATATCCAATGAAGGTACAGGTATGGCACCCTGTTTTTAAATCGACGAAAAATAGTAAAAACAGCGATAGGAAATAAAAAATGCCCTGATATAAATAATTAAAGTTATGGAAGCGAATAAAACTGGCAACATCGTATATAAGGTCATCCGGGCAGCAATGATACTTTTTTGGGTCTATGTGGGGATGGAGAAGTTCTGGCAGCTCGGTGCATTCAAGATCGCTCTTGAGCAGCAACCGGTGATCAGTCATCTGGCACCGATACTCTTTTGGCTGCTTCCGCTAGTGGAAATCGGTATTGGCGTATTGCTGGGGATATTATCAACAAGGTTGAGCGCTTGGGGTTGGAAAGTTTCGGCCATATTGATTCTGGTTTTTAGTATGTATATCGGTCTGGGGGTATTGAATGTATATGACAAGAAACCTTGCATGTGTACCAGCTTTCTGAGCAACATTTCCTGGATAAAGCATCTTTTTGTCAATCTCGTCATTCTTGGTCTTTCGATAGCCGGATGGCTATTGCATCGTACTATCGTCAGGTCTGGTGAACGGGAACTGGCGGGCAAAATAAACATAGCATTGTTCCTCATAGGTTTTCTGGCAATGGGAGCCATTATATATGGAAACACAAACGTCAAGCAGACAAATGATAGCTGGCGGAATACGCCTGATAGCATTTACGATTATTGGCAGCCCAATACTGCCAGCAGCCATGCAAAAGGCTTGCTGGCATCCACATACGATCGGTACAGAGGTCCGTACCGACAATTATTTACCAAAAGTTTGCAGGCGGGTACTTTTACTAATCAATTACCGGCTTGCAGTACAGAAAGGAGGGTAGCGTTATGATAACCAAATTTTTAAACAATTATGGCTACATGATATTAGGAGGAGCCATGATTATCGGATTCTCAGCATTTAAAGGTGCTGAAGCTTATGCAGGAAAAAAATTAGATCCTGTGACTATTTACTTCCATGGTGATCCTCAAGATGAGGATCAGGTTAAAGATGCCTCGCGTTGGAATACCACGCCAAATGATGAGGACTGTAACAGTGCAAACGTTATGGCTTGCTCTCAGGTAGTAGATGAATCTGATCTGAATGCTTCAGATCAGCTGAATCCAGCAAAGATTCAGCTTGGCGCTACCGCAACTTCTGGAGGAAACTATATCCCTTCTAGAACCGGTGGCAGCAGCTCAACTACATTTACTCCAATCAATAGGGGATAAATGAAAGGAAGGGGTAGTCCGATCGGACTGCCCCTCCCCTATTTGTAATTACATTTCCTTTATTTCGGATTTTGCTGCATTCCAGTCAATCTAACAATATCTTCAGGAAGAGGAAGTGCATAAGCGTTGGAGTTTGGCTGTAAAGTTATCAATTGCCCATTTAGTTTTCTTGTTATTGAGATCTCCCTTCCCTCCGCATTCAACCGCTTTAGGTCCATCCATCTCAGCCCCCTATACAGCAATTCCTTTCTTCGCTCTTTTAGGATTAAAGCCAGTGCTTCTGTTTTGTCTTTTATCACATAAGGAATAAATGTGCCCACTTTATACCGGTACGCGAGTAGATAGTTTAGGTCTGCCATTCCTGCCTCTACATTTCCCATTCTCACATTGCATTCCGCACGCATAAGATACAGCTCGTCCGTTGCTATTCCCGAAAACATCTTAGAAGATCCTGCGTAACTGCCTTTGAAAGTAGCCGTTCCATCGGCTGCTACTTTGAAGTATGCTGACCTGCGTAAATCATTACTGTCATAAGAACGATACAGGAGCGTATCGGTCAATGCGCGCGAACTTGTCAAATTGATACTTACTAATAATTCAGCATAAAACAATGTTTCCTTATTAAAAATCGTAAATGGGTAGGACGCTGTTATCTTTACTTCCGATAAATTATTAAAATCGAGCAGTTCAGCATTGTATTTTAGGGCTAAATCAACATAATAATGGGCCGAATCATAGACTTGCATCGATAGGTAAGCACGAGCCAATGTAGCATAAGCCGCATACTTATTGGGACGCATGACATGACTGGTTTTCTCAGGAAGCATATGGCTACATTCTTTCAGGTCTGTGATTACTTTTTCGTAGCACTCCGCTATGGATGACCGATAAGATTGCTCATGAAAATCCGAACTGTTCCGCAGCACAATACCCATATCTGTTTTTGATTCTTGGGTATAGGCTTTTGAATAGGTCCATAATAAAGCCAGATATTGGCTCGCCCGATAAAATTTAGCAGAAGCATAAATGGCATCATATTGATTAGCATTAATTTCATCTCGATTGATCTTTTTTATACGGTCCAACACAAGATTGCTATTGTAAACAGTGTTGTAAGAGGAGGACCAGTCATTTCCGAAATTCATATGATCATTCTGCCAGATATAAGTCTGCTGGCCATAGTCAAGCAATGCATCATATGCGGATTGGCTCAGGTAATAATTATCTGCCGAAGCTTCCCCAAAAGAAGGAAACTTCAGATTCATGATCTGGCTATCATCCAATAGCTTTTGTAAGTCGTCCAAGCTATTGGGTACAGCCAAACCATAGTTTGACTGTACCTCTAAATATTTTTGACAGGCGGACAAGAAGAAAACAACTACCCCTAGCCACAATATGTTAAGAAATCTTTTCATCATTTACGTTATTAGATCAATAATCAATTTTTAATCCGATAGAAAATGTCTTCGGTGGACTTAATCGGTACGGAAATTCCGGGTCGATACCAATCTTATTTGCACGCCATAGTACTCCTAGATTGGCCGCGTTTGCCGACAGCCCCATATTAAATGCACGATTTCCGACGGTATACTTACCTTGCCAGGTCAACGAAATATATTCCAGCCGCAGATGATCCCCTTTATAGACATTGATATCGGCATATTGATAGAATGCATCCGACATTGATTTTATAGGATATTTCATACCAGGAACCTGCGTATGCTTTTCATCCCCCGGCTGCTGCCATCGCTGATCAAAGTCCGGGTAGGCCGTACCGTTGGCAAACAATGAAAAATAGGACGTCACAGGACGCCTGACGTAATAGTCTCCCTTAAAACTGACGTTGAAAGAAAAAATCAAAGACTTCCAAGCCAGTGTATTGATTATATTCCCAAAGACCTGAGGTTTGGAGGATCCAAAATAAACGATACTTTCATTTCCCTCCGGCGACGCATTAGCCTGGTTGCGTATGGCTGTATAGTTTGTGCTTAGCTGCCCATCCAGCAGGCCCTGCCCTTCCCCAAATTCATTCAACCCCATCCATTTATAAGCAGCCAATGCGTTCAGTGGTTTACCGACGATCGGTGTGATGGTATTTCCGCTCGAGAGAAAGGATGTGACGCTGTTTTGCAGATTGTAATATTGCGTTGTCTTGTTCCTATTCAGGCTTAATATCATTCGCGTATCCCAGTTGACCTTTCCGCTTATATTCTTTGAATTTAAGTCAATATCAAAACCTTGTCCCCGCATTCCTGCCAAATTCTTGACAACTGTACCCTGTAAGCCCCATGCCGTATAATCGTATTCGCTCAGTCCGTATAAATCTTTGCCTTTCTTTATATAATAGTCAATACGCCCGGACAATCTTCCTTTTCTTACTGAAAAATCCAGACCAAAGTTAGTGGTTACCACTCTTTCCCATTTTAGCAATGGATCGTTCAAGGTGCTTATCTGATAGACCGGATAACTGGTATAGGTTGCCGAACCGATATAGGCAATTGGATCTGGCGACCGTCGTAGATCGACGTTACCACTGGTTCCATAGGTTGTCCTCAATTTTAGATAATCAAACAGGGACAGATTAAAGAAAGCCTCCTTATGAATGTCCCAAGATCCGCCTATGGACCAGAGCGGCGACCATTTATCATTGGTCGATGCACCAAAGATATTAGCGCCGTCTTTACGCAAACTCATCGATAGGCCATAGCGGTCCATAAATCGGTCGCTTATATTGGTATAAAGTGATACAAATCGATTTACATTTTTAAAAAATTGCGGTGCTCCCGGTATCCGTCGCATCCCGTCATCCGGCAATGTTGGAAAGCGCGTTACAAAATCTACCGAAGTGCTTGACATCGGCAGCTCATTGTATCCATAGGCCGTATAGGAATTTGTGTTCGATCTGTTCTCCCGTACTTCGCCACCAAGAATACCGACCAGCAGATGCCGACCAATCGATTTGTTAAAATCAATTTGACCACGTAGCGTGTAAGACCTGCCCTCAGCAGCGGAGTACCGTTTTATACCACCGAGTGGAATGTTATATTTTGTAGCTGTGGTACCCGTACCGATGATGGTAAACTCATTGATCCATTTACGTGCTTCGTAACTTTCCAAGGTATTCAATTCGTTATTTTCTGTACGCTGCTGCTGAATCTGTCCACCGACATTCAGGTGTAGGTAAGGCAATACCTTATATTTCAGGTTCAGGCTCGAAAACCATTCATTATTCTGCCGTCGGTCTTTCGCATATTTGTATTCCGACAGTGGATAGTAATCCCATGGCAGATAACCACTTGTATAGTTTTCTTTCAGATAACTGGCCCTATATTCCTTTTCAAATGGGATTTCAGTTCCATTTTCATTTAGAAACTGAAGATATGGAGCCTGCATGCTGCCATAGCTCAGCGATGAGAATGCAGGTTTGCCATTTCTGCTATCCTGATTGGTATACAGCACATGCAGGTCTAACTGTATATTTTCGGTGGGCCTGAAACTATTGGACAGCTGGATATTGATCTTTCTATCGAAAGCATCCAGTTCGGATTTATTCCCCGTATACCCTATACCAAACCCATACGAATTACGTGTACCGCCGCCCGAGATATTCAAGGCGTGCTGATTGACAAATGGGACATTATAAAAAGCATCCATATAGTTTTGTCTTCCATTTTGCCCCATGAGTTTAGCTATACCTCTGGCCGAATCTGCCGGTGAAATCAGGTTGCGCTTACGTCGATCCAATAGGTCGATCACTGGCGACTGTGCCAGATACGGCTGGTATAGCAATTCCGAATCGTAGTACCCCTTTTCAAAAAGATATTTCTCCACTGCGATAAAATCCGCATTTTGGGGTTGATAGATCTTATTCAGATCGCTATTTTCTTTCAGGATTATCGTATTTGACAATGTTACTTTCGTCTTCTGCTCCTTAGAAAAAGCGCCCTTTTTTGAAGTCATAACGATAACACCGTTCCCAGCTCGGGCTCCCCATATCGCACTCGCTGCAGCATCTTTCAGGATGGAGACACTTTCAATATTATTGGGATCAATATTACTGATATCCCCCTCATAGATAAAGCCGTCTAGTACAATGAGCGGATCCAGGTTTCCGTTAATTGTACTCAAACCTCGAACAGAGATATTCAGTTTCTGCAGATCAGCATTTTGTATCGGCTGATTGTCGAAACGAATTACTGTTGTCATGTTATTGAGCCTATCCAGAATGTTAGTTCCCACCTGCTGACTGAGCATTTTATTATCGACTACATCAATAGCCCCCGTCACCTCATTGGCTTTCAATGTCTGATAACCGGTGCTGACAATAGCCTCTTCCAAATAAATCTCCTTAGCATTTAAAGCCAGCACCTTATGCTTCTCAAAAAATTCGGCAGCCACTGTCCTATCCACGAAACCGACACAACTGATCATTAAAGAATCTTTATGATTACCTACCTGAATAGCAAATTTTCCCTGCAATGAACTTGCAGCCTGAGTATGCAAGGTCTTGTTCCGTATAGATGCCCCCACGAGCTCCCTGCCATCTTTTGCTGAAACAATTGTACCCTGTACCCAAATTTTTTCCTGAGCCTTGCCCATGAAAAACAATACGCTTGTAAAAAGCGCTGTCAACAACACCCTCATTACTTCGTATTTTTAGTAGATACGGTGTAGAAATAAGGATATTCACCATTGTATTGTGTTGGCGTAAGCGTTATGCCATGCTGTTCCAGCGCAGCTATTTTTTCTTTGATAGACAGATCAAGAAAGTTTCCCGGCAAACGCAGATCAATCCGTTCGACACTTTTGCCCTCAAAAATTACCGGCTTGTCCAAAACAGACCTGATAAAACCAATCACACCATTTAGGGGCATATTTTGCATGATCAAAGATTCATTGCCTTTATCCACACTATTCATATACATTCCGCCCTTTGTTTTCCATAGTGGACGCGATACATCCAGGGAAAGTGCGTATGCCGCAACAACACCTTTTTTTCGCTCAACTGCAACATGAAATCGTTGAATCAAAGCATTTCTAAAATAATCGAATGCTAACTCCTGTGTAATACTATCGCGCAGGTAGAGCTGATACCAAAACTGTCCTTTTGTTGTTTTAAAATCGTACATCAGATCGATAAATTCCTTAGTGATACGATCATCAAAAACAAAAAGGCTCGATTGTACCCCTTTGAATGCATCAGGAAAAGCCAGCTGATAACAGGTATTCAGAAAGTAATTACCCACCTGAAACAGTGAATTCCCTTTGCTGTAGGACACAGCGGGATATACACCGAGATAATTTTCTCGATAACCCGACATCACCGAGCAAAATAGAAGTCCTGTTGTATCGACCAAAGGCCGTGTGTTTATCCGGGCAGTATTTTTGATTTCCGATTTTTCAATAAATCGGCTTGACACACCTGTTTTCAAAAAATCCTGAATAATATCCTCCGTGATAGAACTTGCAAATGAATTGAGGACAAATTGCCCCTCGGGATTGATAATCCCTATCGTTGGCAAAGTATTATGCGGAAGAAGTGACGTAAACAAGGTATCATTCAGTATTGTCGGCAATACCGGTGTGTAATTAAAATCCTCTTTATATTTCTTGAATCGCTTTTTTATCCGCTCTGGTGTATCCTTATTCCGCTTGCTGTTAACCATCACAACCTGTACCTTATCCTGAAAGCGCTGCTGGATCAATTCCATGTCGGGAATTCCTTCAATGCAGCTTGGGCAGCCTGTTGACCAGAAGTCTAACAAGATCAACTTCCCTTTCAGATCGGCGAACTTGATTGTTTTCTTTTTTCCATTGAAATAGTTCAGTTCGAGCGACTGGTTCCATACCGCATCCGGGATCTTATCGCCCGGTTTTAGCGCAACGAGACTAGATAGCCCATCGGCCCCGCTGTCCTTGCGGGGCGTCTGAGCTGATAAACTAAACATAGAAACTAAACATAAAAACAAGCATGTCAAAACCATGCGATAGGCACGCTTATAATCTGCAACGAATAAAAAGCATTTTAAAGCCCGCTGAACAACTGGACCTAGTAATCCAAGCAAAGTATTGGCTAGAAACACCAAAGCCTTACAGATCGACTTAAAGAGCCTTAAAACAGATCGTTCCGATTCTACTCCATACGTCAATCTAAAATCTCCCATCTGCTGAAAATCTTCGACCATCTTTTGAGCAATACCAGCCGAATTTTTACATTTCATCGGATTTTCATCGGGTCGGCATCGGGTTTTGATCGGTGTGGCCCGATGAGATCCCGATGAAAACTCGATGCCAATAGCATGAAAGTCAGAAGCTGGGGCGAAGTTGATCAGGCAAAAGTCCGAAGAAGATAATGCCTCTCCCGCTCGTCGACTGACCTTTGGGTCGGCTTCGAGACTTCTTCGGGACATATTCGAGATAGGCTTGGCACTTCTTCGGCTCGGCTTCGGCAGGGCTTCGAGTACGCTTCGACTCCCACCCGAAGCGCAGTCGAACAACAGTCGAAGCGTTCCCGAAGATGAGGCGACGCTGGTACGACGCAGTGTCGAAGGATCCTCGAACAAAAGCCGAAGGCCGCACGACGAATATGCTTTTTTTAGAAGATTCTGAGCGCTAATCTTAAAGCGCTTTTTTAGCAGGATCGATGTATCTTTAAAGTACGTTTTTCCTTGTCTAATTTTCTTACGCAAATTTTGCGTAATTAGTACTATATCTGTGCTTAAGTAGTGCTTCACAGGTACTTGAAATATATAGGTTATATAGCCCCTTAAAAAGGCTAGTAATTGTTGGCTATTCATCATTTTTTTGTTAGTGGTTATTTCTCGATAACCTACTGAAAAATTCAGAGACTTTTCTGCTCAATTCTATCTCTTTTCCGATGCGCGCTTTTGCTTCTGCAGACAGCTGCATTTTACGCAGGTCTATATTGCGATGATAGACGATACAATAAGCTATCAACACCCGATACAATGCGGTTGCAAATTCCTGCATTTCCTCATCCTTTAAGAGTCTATTTTCTCCTGCACCACTATCAAGATATGTGCTCAATAACTGGAGTGTATTAGCAGAAATAGCATCTAAGGTATAATGATTCCAGAATGCCTCAATCTCCTTTATAGGGTTATAATCGACCTTATGGACTTCATAGATCAACCAATCAAAAGCGAATTGTAGCACTAAAATCCTTTTCATTTTTCAGTCTGTAGTCTTTAACCGAAAGTACATAGCATCCCCTCTCCGATCGAAATCAGCTTTTTTTTGGGAGCCTGATGTTACTCAGTTTACATTAGTAATAATTAATTCATTCTGGGAGCCAGAGCGCGTTTGAATGAGGGGTCACAAAGGTGTATAATATTGGCGTTACGCACTCCATGGCAAGAGAAGCCAAATCTAATTTGGCCAAACCAGCCGAGCTACTCGGGGGCCGCGATAATGTTCTTTGATCTTTGTTTTTTGTTCATAACTCATTATTGGTAACGAGTCTTGTCGGTTAGTCGCCTAATGATAAATGTGGGACTGCACACCGTACCTGAAATAAAGTTTCTGACGCCTTACACACCACGGATTTACAGCAGTACCCACATCTATCTGTTATGCAAATATAGCATAAAAGTATAGACATGGGTGTTTAATCTGCTGTCTTGCGGTGTGGCGTCAGAAAATACAGGCACAAGACTCTTTGATTTAAACACCTAAACTATAGATGACTGATCTAATATTTTACTAAAACAAAGATACTAAAGTGATTTATAAAATTCAAATTATTTACAGCACAAAGCATAAAATATTTCTATTCCTTAATTTATCTATGAACAAAAATACGTGGTATCTATTTCCAATTGAACTTTATATTATTATTGCTGTTAGAAATATTCGATTTGAATTAGGAATTTCTGGCGAAGATATTTCTGAACATCTTGAAAAAAATGAAAAATATATCGGACACATGGAAAGCGCTGCGAACAATTCAAAATACAATGATGAGGTTTTGAGCGAAATTGCTATATACTTTTCTGAAATTGCCAAATTGAGACAACAGGAACTTAAAGATTCAGGCGATAGCACAGTTATTAAAACGGAATATACTATTTATGATTTCTATCCGAAAGAGATTTTATCCAACGATAAAGTCCTCAAAGAAGTTCCTCCTATTCCACCTGGCGTAGGTCCAGCACCTACCCTAAATGCATTAATAGAAGACCAAACTTTTTTCAAAAATGCAAAGACCCTAAATGAAATTATAATTAAAGCTAATAAAGTCCAAAATCAAAACTGGGAAGCAAAAGACTTTACTCGTCCACTAGAGCGTGCAGTAAAGGGCAAGAATAAAAGACTCAAAGTAGTGCTTAAAGGTGACCTTAACACATACATCCTTATCACTAAGCAGAAAAAGGTTTAGTATCTTTGTGTTCAAAGAAATGACAAATTTTTATGCTAGTTGATCTCAAATTTGAAATAATTAATATTACTGCCATGCCACGAATAGAGGTTGAAAAAATGCTCAATATTTTTCTTTTGAGGAAGAAAAGAGGCTATAATCAATTCGAACTTTCTTTCCTCATGGGACAACGTGACTTTTATGTTCGTGATGCTGAAGATCTCACCCATACTTTAATTTACTCCGTACCATTTACCAATATATTTCGCGAAATTTTTGATTGCGATATTGATCAAATAGTGCCTGATATCACCAACTCAGATTATACAATTCAAATATCTATAGCAAAGAATGAATCTGACTTAGTTGTTTATAAAGCTGAAAGAATCTTCAAAGATGGTCGAATTGAACTTATAGCGACCTTATCTGCTGAACCAAAAGATTTATTACTCGAATCCCCAAGTATAATCACAGAACAATCGGTTAAAGATTGGGTATTGCACCAAATCTCCACAGGATATTTTACCGGGCCTAAAAACGCCTTACAGATTCTCAAAGATTGTGAGAAAGAATTCGATGGTCCAGTGCGGCCATTGTTTATTGCCAATGCTTTAAAAGCTTGTAATGGCACAAAAGGAACTTCTAAGTTGGCGAGAAAGAAGGATGGGAATGTGAGGTTTGTTTATTTTTATTAACACAGTATTCCTGCCAGAGCAACTGTTTGGTGACTCCGGTCCGTTTAAGTTCTTTTTCGTAACAAATTCTGAGTAAAGGCAGCACCAATTAAAGCACCTGCTGTCAAAATCCAAATCCCCTTATCAATTTCGACTATCTTTTTGGAAATCAATTACTGAACGCCAAAATTATCTTCTCTAAAATATTGATGGATATGACCTCTCCCCAAAAAATTACCTTCCATCGACTCGAAGGTGAAATCCATGGAATCCAATATCTTTATGAAACCAATCCTGAAATTTATGATTGGTTGTTGATGTAGAGGAAAGACTAAATTGATACATGTAGCAAGTATATTTTAAAATAATTGAATTTAGCATATTGTTTTAGATAGAGTAGTTTGTTAACTTTATAGAAGTACAAAATTTTAGTAAAGGCCATATACAAGAGATATCAAAATACTGATATCAAAAAATAACACTTTAACCTACGATAACCATGGGGATGATCCAAAGCTATCTACGTGTAGATAATGATACGCTTAATGCTTTTATTGAAGACAGTAGGCACCTAGAAGACATGATTTATAGTGATGACATTACCAATATTGAGAACTTCCTTGACTTGGATAAAGCATGGGAAGGTGTTTTTTTTATAATCACAGGACAAAGTTTGGCAGAGGCTGTTGATAAAGAGGCACCACTTTTAGGTATACTTATGGGACCGACGGAAATTGACCCCGATCATGATATGGGCTACGGTCCCGCAACATTTACAACCGCAGAACAAACTAGAGTTATTTATAACGCGATAAAAGATCTTACAAAAGAAGAACTCTCCGCCAACTATGATCCTAATAGAATGGAAGAAGAAGGTGTTTACCCTGACATTTGGCAAAATGATGAAAATGCGTTAGAGTATCTTCTTGATTACTTCGATGACCTCAAAAACTTCTATAAAAATGCTGTGGAGAATGGAGAAGCTGTGGTTACATTTTTGGGATAAACTCTATTATGTTATTAACAAGTGATTATTAGAAGTACGCTTTTATTAACGGATTGTACTATTTATTCAGAATTAGTACGCCAATCAACTATAATAAATAGTTTTAAAATCTATGATATTCGAACGAGGGCATTTTAAATCAAGCCGCATACAAAAAAGTAATATAAATGAATCGCTTTCTGAAAGTAGAAAGTTTAGCGAGAAAGGGTATAGTTTAAGAAAATACGATTCAAAACCAACCGTATTTATTTCTCATAAACATAGTGATTTAGCTGATCATAAAGAATTAGAAGGAGTTATCGAATTACTTGATGACCTAGGAGCTAAGGTTTATATTGATAGTATGGACAATGGAATGCCTACGGAAACGTCGGGAGAAACTGCTTTAAGAATCAAAGAGGTCATCAAGTATTGTGATAAATTTATTCTTATTGCTACTGAAAAAGCTATTGAATCTTATTGGTGTAACTGGGAACTAGGATTTGGAGACACTCATAAATATATTGAGCACATAGCTATACTTCCAATTAAAGAAAAAGGAGAATACGACCATAATTATAAAGGGAATGAGTATTTACAGATTTACCCCAGTATTGATTATGAAGATGGAACTAATAGATATAGAAATTCAAGAGAATTGATACCAAAAGGATATTATGTCTGTAAACCAAAAAATAAAGAAGGTATTCGATATATTACTTCATTAAAAAAATGGCTAAATCAGCAATAAATTATGGAATTTACGCAACAACAAAAATCTTTTATAAATGCTTTTGTTACTGAAATCAATAATGGAGATGCTGCAATCTTTGCAGGAGCAGGATTGTCAACACCTGTAGGCTTTGTAAATTGGAAAGGGTTATTAAAAGATCTCGCGGATGAATTGAATTTAAATATTGAGAAAGAACATGATCTGACTTCTATAGCACAATATCATTCCAATAAATTTAAAAGAGGTAAAATAAATAACAAGATTAAAAACGAATTTACTACTCTAAAAGAAGGTAGCGAAAATCATAAAATACTTTCTAAAATCGGAATAGATACATTTTGGACAACAAATTACGACCAGCTTATCGAAAAAACTTTAGAAGCAGATGGAAAAATAGTGGAACGTAAAGTCCGGAATGAAGATTTTGCGAGTAACATTAAGAAAAAAGATGCCATTGTTTACAAAATGCATGGCGATAAAGATTCTCCAGATGAAGCCATATTAACCAAAGATGATTATGAAACATACAATGATAAGAAAGAATTATTCTCAACAGCCTTAAGAGGAGATTTACTATCAAAAACGTTTTTGTTCATTGGGTTTAGCTTTGACGACCCAAATTTAGATTACATTTTGGGGAGAATCAAAATCTTACTAAAAGACAATACGCCAACTCATTATTGCTTCTTTAAGCAGGTTTCTGAAAAGGATTTTAATAGTTCTCATAAAACTCCTGAAGAAAACCAAGAGGACTATAGATATGCGAAAATAAAGCAAGAACTTAAAATAGAAGATTTGATTAGATATGGGATACATGCCATAATGATAAAAGAGTATTCAGATATTACTCAAATTCTTAAAGAATTAGAAAAAAAGATAAGGAGAAAAAACGTTTTTATCTCTGGAGCAGCTCATGATTATTCGCCTTATACCGAATCGCAAGCCAAGGACCTTATTCACTCCTTGAGCTATGCGGTAGCTGAGAATGGATATAAAATTGTTTCGGGATATGGCTTGGGAATTGGAAGTATTGTTATATACGGGGCTTTGGACTATAAGCTGAATTCGAACTACAAGAATTTGGATGATTTACTCATTCTTAAACCCTTCCCCGAAATACAATCAGGTGTTAAAACAGTTCCTCAAATACAGACTGATTACCGAAATGATATGCTTTCAAATGCGGGTATTGCAATTTTTATCTTTGGAAACAAGTTAGTCAATGGTAAAGTTGTGAACTCAGATGGAATGGAAGAAGAGTTTAATATTTGCTTGCAATATGATGTGATCCCAATTCCAATTGGTTCAACAGGTTCTATTTCGAAAAAATTATGGGAGAAAACAACAAGCAGTTTGAATAAATATTATCCTGTTGAAGACGAGCTATATAAAGCAATCAAAGAACTAGGTCGCGAACATATTTCTAAAGATCAAATAATTGCAAATACTATTAAGGCAATTAATATTCTACAAAAAGTATAACCATGGCAAAAAGACAAATATTTTACAGCTTCCATTACGACAATGATGTATTCAGAGTACAACAAATTAGAAACATTGGTGCATTAGAAGATAATAAGCCAGTTTCTACGAACGAATGGGAAACTGTGAAAAGAGGAGGTGAATCATCAATCAAAAGATGGATTGATGAAAACTTAAGATATAAAAGTTGTTTAGTTGTATTAATCGGAAGTGAAACAGCCCGTAGACCATGGGTAAAATATGAAATTGAAAAGGCTTGGAATGACGGAAAGGCGGTACTGGGCATTTATATACATAATATAAGTTGTCTTCGTAACGGGATTTGCAGGCAAGGGCCAAACCCTTTTGAATCTTTTACATTTCGAGATGGTCGTAAGCTATCAAGCGTAGTTAAATGCTATAATCCAAAATCTAATGATGCATATAATGATATAAAAAATAATATTGAATACTGGATTGAAGAAGCAATATCAAATCGCAGTTGATTTCAACTAAATTAATAATACCAATTATGGCAAAAAAAACTCGCAATATTTTTATTTCTCATTATGAAAAAGATGGCAAGCATGTACAATCATTAAAAAACAGGCTATTAAAGTCTGGACAAGAGGTTCGAAATTTTTCGGTCGACAGCACTAAGCATAAAGACGGAAGAAGACCATCAGATAGAGTAATAGCTAGGTTATTAAATATTCGAATAAAGGCCTGTAGTACTTTTATATGCCTAATAGGCCCAGACACACATTCCAGACCTTGGGTAAATTACGAAATCAGAAAGGCGTTTCAAGAAGGAAAACGTGTTATTGGCATCTATACTCATGGCAATAAAGAAAGTGTTGTTTTGCCGGAACCAATGAAAAAATATAGCAGCTCTATACTTGGATGGAATTCGTTAGATAAATTGATAGATGTTATTGAAGGAAAGAAAAGTATTTTTGAAAACCAAGATGGTTCAAATACAGAACCGTATTACAAAATTGAAAGGGTGTGTAAATAATGCCTAAAATATATTCATACGTTTTGGATCATGACTATGGCCTTGCTCCGAACCCATTTGGTGGATTCTGCACACTTGCAGTATGTAAATCTCAGATCAGAAAAAGTGGAAATTTAGAAATTGGGGATTGGATAATTGGCACCGGATCTCGAGCGATAGAGAATGTGACGAACAGAAAATATATAGGTAAACTAATATATGCTATGCAAGTCGAAGAAAGAATGAAATTTAATGATTACTGGAACGACGAAAGATTTGAATACAAAAAGCCTATTGTCAACGGCGCACTAAATACGATGTACGGAGATAACATTTATTGGATGAGTGGACAAAATGAATGGCATCAACTAGACTCTGCACACTCAAATGAAGACGGGACAACTAATTTGACACATTTAAAGCGAGATATATCTGGTGAAAACGTCTTAATAAGTCAAAACTATTATTATTTTGGAGAAAATGCCCCCTTAATTCCAAAAGAATTAAGCAATGTATGTCATTTTGGTATAGGCGAAAAACTTGTAGATCCAAAATACGTTACTCCTTTTCTTGAATGGCTATCCAAAGGTTTTACCAATGGGATTCATGGAGATCCGATAAATTGGATAAATTATAAGCAGCTAAAACTATTGTAGAAATTAATCAATATTTAAACATGGCATTTCTTGGACCAAATGATTTAAAAGAATATTTAAAAAACAATTTAATTGTTATCGATGAAAAAGTCGCCAATATATTTGACGAAGATAGAATTGAAGAAGCTGCATATGCCCTATCCTTGGGAAATGAAGCCTATCGTACTGATAATAAAGAACGTAAGATCGAGATTCTTGATGAAAAGTGTAGAACTATTGAAATAAATCCTGGTCAATTTACATTGCTTATGACCGAGGAATATATTTGTATTCCTAAAAACAAACTTGCTTTCATCTCGATTAAAGCAAAACATAAACTTAAAGGATTAATTAACGTTTCTGGTTTTCACGTCGATCCGGGATTTAAAGGCAAGCTGCTTTTCTCAGTATATAATGCTGGTCCTTCCACAATCACCTTAGAAACAAAAAAACCATATTTCCTTATATGGTTTGCAGATTTAAAAAGTGAAGCTCAAAATGGAGACGAATACAATAACACAAAGAACCATCATCAGGGCCAAAATAAAATTCCTCTCGAATATGTAGATGCCTTAAAGCGTGGAGAACTCACATCTCCAAAAGCCTTGTGGGATAAACTAATAGAAACTAAAGCGGAACTAGAAAGAAAAATTGACGATAAAAATCGTAAATTTCTGAGCAACGAATACATTCTAAAGGCCATTGTTGGAATCTTGATAGCAATATTTATCAGGTATCTTTTTGTTGAGGTCGGAACGGAATTGTATGTAAAAAAACTTACTTCCAAAGATTCTACAATAAATCATCTTCAGCAACAAATGCAATATTTAAAAAATAATTCGTTAACTTTGAGACAGGTGGATAGCATTGTAAAAGATAGAATACAGCCCCCTGATGCTAAGAATAGATAAACATATCGAACATTTTGATCAACATTTCAGTGAAAAGTTGCCGACGGATTTTGTTGTCCGATTTGAAGAACTTGATAGTGAAAAATATCCGCAAGTGCAGGTCACACTTAACAATCAACAAGCAGGCGACATAATTGATGACAATGCTTACGAGGATGACGGTTATCGCTATCACGATGTTTTTCACTATACATTTGCTACATTATTGGAATGGTCTCCCTGCGCTAGAGCTATGCTAAAGCGTAAAAGAAAAAGTTGTGCTGAAACTGACCGTATAGAAGATGGTGCTAGAGCTGCTATCACGGAAGAGGCAATATCATTAATCATATTCAATGATGCAAAGGCTAATAATTTCTATGAAGGAATCTCTCAAATAGATGATCATATTCTAGAAATTATTAAACGAATGACCTCCTCTTTTGAAGTAGCTATAAAAAGTAAATATGAGTGGCAAAATGCTATATTAAAAAGTTATGAAATGTTTAGACTACTCAGAAAAAATAAAGGCGGAGTAATAACCTTCAATACTAATTCAAAACGAGTAGATTACAAAACATTGAATTAAAAAAAAATTAAATAATTTAGAGTCCCTGCTGGTTATACACCAGCTTTTGTTTTATATGGATATTCTTATAAAAAGAAAAGAACCGGTTCCATCTATTGTGCTGGATACTTATTGGAGATTTGCGGCAGAAAGGCAGAATATATTTTTTAATCGTATAAACGGGATATCCCCTTTAACAGATGATCAAATTCTCATAAAACATAAATTTACTAATGCTTATAGGGCGTCTGATCGAGTCAGCCAATATTTGATAAAAAATGTTATATACAATGACTCCTCTTCCTCTGAACTTGATACTTTATTGAGAATTTTGTTCTTTAAAATATTCAATAAAATTTCGACATGGGAACTTGTAGAACAGGAAATTGGATCAATCAACATTAAACAATTTGGCTTCAAAAAAGTAAATAAGATATTAACCGAAGCTAAACAAAGTAATGAAACCATTTACTCTGGAGCATACATAATGACTTCCGGTAGAAGTATTTTTGGTTATGAAACTAAACATAGTAATCATTTAAGTTTACTGGAAGAACATGTAAACCCTTTGCTATTGAAGAGAATACAAAATTCTAGATCTTTAAAAGAAGTATATAATATCCTTCTTCATATTCCTACTTTCGGTCCGTTTTTAGCCTATCAATATACAATAGATATAAACTATAGCAATCTAATTAACTTTAATGAGATGGATTTTGTCGTCCCTGGTCCGGGTGCTAGAGATGGTATTAGAAAATGCTTTTTAAGTTTAGGTGATTATTCTGAAGCCGATGTAATACGGTGGGTCACAGAACAACAAGAATCTGAATTTAAAAGATTAAACATTAATTTTAAGTGCCTATGGGGCCGCCCGTTACAATTAATTGACTGTCAAAATCTGTTCTGCGAAACCGATAAATACGCCCGTATCGCACATCCTGATATTCAAGGCATTTCAGACAGAAAAAGAATTAAACAGATATATAAACCTGTAGATAATAAAATTACTTATTTTTATCCTCCAAAGTGGGATATCAATAAATATATAATATTTATTTAAGTTTTACCATTGTTGTATGATGGACAATCATATCTATAATAGCAGAAGCAATTACCCCGTCACCGAAGAGGTTTTCCCAGTCTTCAAAGTTTCGGTTTGTTGTGATAATCATGTCATATTTTGGATTATTATAGAATATAATTAATCAATATTAATTATCTAGTTGGCACCTTTCCCCTATAAATACTGAGATTTAAAGTAGAACAGGCAAGTTAGGCTATAATATGTTCACAAGATTAATTCATCAAAAACTTAACCAAAAAAAAGCAGAATAAACGAGTTTATTCTGCTTTATATTATATCAATATATATTTATTAAAAAGTATACCTTACCCCTAACTGCATCTGCCACGTAGTACCCAAAGTACTAACATTCTGAAATGGAGTAGTTGGTAATTCGCCATTAACAACATTCATATTAAATTCTGGAATTCCTGTAGTTGGAGTAGTAGCTGTATTTAAAACAGGCTTTCCACCACTAACTCCGGGTACCATTTTATTTCCATATAACAATTGTCCATTATTTAAACGACTTTGAATACCCCAATTTTTATTTAAAAGATTACCAAAGTTTATGACATCAAGACTTAGCTGTAAAGAGTTTTTGCGTCCACCAATATTAGTAAATATATCTTGGAGCACTTTAACATCAAATCTATTTAACCAAGGCATCATAAAACCATTTCTTGGCAAATACTTTCCTTGATATTTTTCTAATCCATTATCCTTTACAAATTTCTCTAAAGCTTCCGCTTGTTGAGCTGCAGTAAACAGAACTTTTCCATTTGCGTCAACGCGATCAACAAAAGTCAATGAATTTAGATTTTTTGGTAAATAGATTAAATCAGCATTTTGACCATCTCTATTAATATCAGAATAATAAGTATAAGAGAAGCGACCTTGTGACGAACCATTATAATAAATTCCAACAGTAGTAGCTAAATGATTAGCATACCCTAATCTATAACTTAAATGTGCCATAACTCTATGTGGAATTGCAAATGCGGATGGGTGCAAAATTTGATCATTTGGCCCATTTACGGTCGCAGATCCTCCCCATGCAGAACTCGCACTTGATCCAGCATTTGCCGAAACCTCTTTTGCACTGGCATAATTATAAAATACGCTTCCACTTAGTCCTTTATAATTAGGAACACTTAAACCTAAAGTCGCACTAACCGCATGTCCTTTAACATTTGTATTTGTCAATACTGTAGCATTATTTGCTCCAATTTTGCTATTATAAGCACTTCCGTTTACACCTGCAGGATAGAATGCTCGGTTGTCGCCGTAATCGCCTTCTTCACCAGATGAACCGTAATTCAAGAAAGTATTTGGCGTTCTTCTATTAGCTCCCAATTGAAATACCGCGTTAATATCTTTGGTATACAAGAAGTCTCCTGATAAAACAAATGGAGAATTAGGAATTTTATAATCAGCACCAACGCTTGTTCTCCAAACCATAGGCATTTTGAAGTCTCTATCTACTAAAGCAAATGAAGAAGGAGCTCCTTCCTTAGGCGTCTTAATAAATACGGCTTCTGCACCAGCAGGAACGTTGTTTAAATAATAATAAGGATCGGTATTAAATTTAATGTTGTTGATCCATCCAGAAACTGCGTCATAACTTCCTGGCTCAACGGTATTTTGCAAAACACCAGCATTTGTCGGCATATTTGTTAACCAAACAAATGGAACTCTTCCTGAGAAAAATCCTGTACCACCACGAAGTACCAATGAGCGGTCTTTAAATACATCATAGTTGAATCCAATCCGAGGTGATATCATGATTTGTGATTTTGGCCACAAACCTGAATTATAGTTCTTCGGATTTCCATTAATATCCAATAAGCGTAGCGCATCAATAGATGGATTAGCCGTTAATTTATTTAAGTAAATAGGAAGTTCTGCACGTACACCATATGTCATTGTAAAATTATCTGTTACAGACCATTTGTCCTGAGCATATAAAGAAGCTAGCCCGAAATTTATCTTTGAATAGGTATCCTGTCCCTCGTATGGATAAGTTACACCATACATAATAGGTGCGACTTCCTGAGGTGTACCTGTTTTAAGGAAGTCATCCACAGATGCATAACGATAGTATGAAGTTCCCATTCGAGTGTAAGAGTTTCCAAAGTTTTGAATTTCGAAAGCTCCACCAAATGTAAATGTATGTTTATCAGCCTTTAAAGTTAAATTATTCGTGAATGAATAATTATTATTAATCACATCATTTTTATAGGAAAATAACTCTGTACCGAAGCTCATGTAGTTACTCCCTGTTGCAGAACCATCCCATATATCAACGAATGGAAATAATTGACTGCTTGGTGTACTTCTAGTATCTTGAATCCTAGTATATGTCGCTAAAAATTGATTTGATAATTGAGAATTAAAAGTGGAGTTTAATTCCGCTGTAATTGATCTTACAATATTCTTAAATGCATAATTACCATTTTCAAACGTAATCGAGCGATCACTTACCCGGTTGGTTTGGCTTCTCGGATAAGGTCCTGAATTGCCGTTAGCAACCTGCATAGAGTTACCAACCACCTGATTGTATCGAAGTGCAAATTTGTGCTTTTCATTAATGTTCCAATCCAAGCGAACTAAGAATTTAGTACTGCTTTCCTTTGCTTCGTCGGCATACCCCTCATATCTACCTGGATCATATCCCCATGTATTGATAAGGTGATTTTTTACAGCTTCTAGATCTGAACGTTTTGTTCTGGCAATATTATTATTTGGATCTGCTACCCCATCTTCAGAAGCTCTCCAAAGGTTAGCGCCAGACGCATTGGCACCCGTAGCTTCCTCTCTCTCCGCGTTTACAAATAAGAATAATTTATTTTTAATAATTGGCCCACCTAAACGAAAACCGAAATTTTTCTTCGCAGCATCCACCTTATCTAGAGTCACATCCTCAATCTTTCGACCTTGGAAATTCTGATTTTGTAAATAATAATACGCTGACCCTTCAATCCTATTCGTTCCACTTCTTGTAACAGCATTTATACCTGCTCCAGTGAATCCTGATTGTGTAATATCAAATGGTGCAATATTAACACTTATTTGTTCAATCGCATCTAATGATATAGGCTGAGAATTTCCTCCCGGGATTGGATTAGAACTCAATCCAAAACCATTATTGAAATTAGCACCATCAATTTGTAAATTGTTATATCGAGCATCTCTGCCAGCGAATGAATTTCCATTAGCTTGTGGAGTCAATTTAGTAAAATCCGTAATACTACGATTTATTTGAGGCAAGTTTTGAATTACTCTTTGATTTATGCTTGTAGAAGCCCCGGTCTTTTGCGCATTTATAGCTGTTCCAGTTACTACAACCTCTCCCAGTGTGGTACTGTTGTCACCGAAAACAGGGTTCAGGACGAAAGGCTCACCTAATTGCAAATAAACATCTTCATATACAACTGGTTGTTGTCCTACATACGTAACTTCAACCTTATAAGGTCCGCCAACACGCATCGCTGGTAGGTTAAAGCGACCGGCTGCATTTGAAGAACCAGAGTAAACTGTTCCTGAAGGGACGTGCGTAGCCTTAATCGTAGCACCCGAAGTTAGACTGCCGTTTGCTTCTTTTACAATACCTGTAACGCTACTTGTCGTAACCTGAGCTTGTACAGCACCATAGCTGGCCATAACAAGAGCGAAAAAGAGTAAAGATCTTTTCATATAATGTGATTTGTTAAAAAATGTTAAGCAAAATTACTAAGAGATTTTAAATTACAAAGGACTTAATATAAACTTAACACACTAAACCACACCTATTTCACGAAATCCACACTAAAAATCAGACATCAATAGATAATTTATCACGAAAAAAAACGTTGTAAGATGTTTTAAACCAGCATTTACAGTCTCCTTATCTACGCAAAAATAGTTTTCCACATCAATTCTGGATTTTTTTTTTGTAACAACATTCTTCCAATCGGAATTTAATTTTTTAAAAATTTTTAGCTAATTTCCTAACAGTTGAAAATTACCTTATACAATTCAGTTTCCTGTAGCAATTGCACTACTAGAGCCTAACGAATTGAAAAAATCTAAACGATTGTATACGCTGGACGTTTTGTATAAAAACTTGTTTCAAAAGCCAAGAACATTTCTGAAATTCGCACACCTAATATTTTACGCTTCATGGAAGACGGTATTCAAAATTCTTCTTTTCTAGAACCTGCAGACCTTAAAATGTCTCCAGCAGGACTCGCTTTTTTAGCTTCAGCAGCAAAATGGGCTAATTTTTTGGCCATCGTCTGTTTTATTTTCATCGGCATCTCGGCCATTACCATGGTTAGCCTGATCTTTGGCGCAAGCGCATTGTCACTCGGTGCAGACGAATATGTCACAGCGGGGGCCTTATCCACGTTCGGTGTCCTCTACCTGCTCTTTCTTGCTTTCTTTTGTCTTCCCATC
Source organism: Sphingobacterium sp. 2149 (assembly GCF_031455655.1). NCBI lineage: Bacteria > Pseudomonadati > Bacteroidota > Sphingobacteriia > Sphingobacteriales > Sphingobacteriaceae > Sphingobacterium > Sphingobacterium sp. 2149. The sequence goes on from NZ_JAVDTD010000006.1 coordinate 241,683, forward strand.
TACTTTCTTTATAATTTCGGATCCAAAGCGAAAAAAGCAATTGAAAACCGCGACACCATTCAACTGGAGCTCTGCTTGGACGCATTAAAAAAACACTACAAATTTATTGGTATCATGGTCATTATTACCATCGCTTTTAATTTTATGGGATTGGTCATTGGTGTAGTGCTCGGCGTTAGCGATGCGCTAGCTGGGGTGTAACTGGATCAAAATATGATGCAAAAAAAAGAGGGATCTGCTCGCGCAGATCCCTCTTTTGATATCCTATCAATCGTTTATTTCTTATAATATTTCATCGCATTCGGAATTAATTTTTGAATATCCGCAATACGTCGTTCATCGCTGGGGTGCGTACTCAAAAACTCTGGCTGCCCTTTCTGACTTCCCGACGCCATACGTTTCCAAAAATCGACCGCTTCGTTTGGATTATATCCCGCCAAGGCCATAATAATCAATCCTGCTGCATCTGCATCGGATTCATCGCTTCTTGAGAATTTCAACTGCGCCAAATTTCCTCCCAAACCGTAAAGATTATTGAAAACTCCAAGGGTACTGTTGCCAGATACCCCGGCTGCCGAACCTAAAATCTGTCCGCCCAATTGCAAAGCAATCTGATTGGAAGCCTGCGCTACGGAATGCTCTTCAATCGCGTGGGCTATCTCATGCCCCATTACTGTGGCAAGTCCGGCTTCGGTACGTGTAACAGGCAAAATTCCAGTATAAACCGCCACTTTACCACCAGGCATACACCAGGCGTTCACATCATCGCTCCTTACTAAGTTGAATTCCCAATTGAAGTTAAATTGATTGGCGCGACCAGTGCTTTGCAAATATTGGTTCACCGCTGTGGCCAGTTTATTGCCCACACGTTTAACCATTGCCGCATCAGCAGTTCCAGTGACTACTTTTGAACTATTCTTCGATAAAAAATCTTTATAAGCCAATGCAGCTTGCTCGTTCACTTGATCAGCACTGACCAATTTCAAATATTTTTTCCCGGTAACAGCAGAAGTTGCACAACCTGACAACCCCGATGCCAGTGTTACACATGCTAATACCATAGCTGAATACTTAAACATTCCGTTCATAGTTTATATTTTATTTCAAGGGCCATATGGAGTCTCGAAGCGAAAGATAATCGCTTTTCAGCGCATCCAACATGGGTATTTTACAATAATTTATTAATCCATTTTAGCGGATGCAATTATTGTGCCTATTCTTTTTCCTTCGCTTTTTTCTTAAAGAGGTAGATCTTGGACTCATGCCCCTTTAACAGACGCTCTATATTCTTTTGGTGGGTAATCAACAAGAGGATACAAATCGCTATTCCGTAGAGGAGCACGGAAGGTATCGTTGTTTTGAAAATAAAGGCCAAACTAAATGGAAATGCAAATCCTGCCGAAATGGAACCCAATGAAACGTAATGGGTGGTCAATAGGATAATAACAAATACAGAAACACAAACCAAGGCTGCAGGTGTATGGATAGCGAGAATCATACCACAGAGCGTTGCTACGCCCTTCCCTCCTCTGAATCCCGCAAATACAGGAAATAAATGCCCCAATACCGCGATAACGCCCAATGCCAACTGAAAGTTAACAAACTGAACATCGCTCGTATTTTGCCCCAGTTCTATTAGATAAGCCAGATTGGTTGCTGTCCAGCCTTTAAAAATATCTACAAACATCACGATCGATCCCGCTTTCGGTCCCAACACGCGAAAGGTATTAGTCGCCCCAGCATTACCACTACCATACTCACGAACATCTACCCCATAAAATGCCTGTCCCAACCAAACAGCCGTTGGTATGGACCCAAACAAGTACGCTAGTAATACTGCAATTACTAAATAAATCGATATCATTAATTAATTAGTTCTTATATTAATTTGGCCTTCAGACTAAGATCCAGGCTCTTCACACTGTGTGTCAAAGCACCTACTGAAATATAATCTACCCCGGCCTCCGCATATGACCTAATCGTGTCAAATGTTATTCCCCCAGAGGCCTCTGTCTTGAACCGACGGTCGATAATCTGAACAGCTTTGGCAACATCTTGCGGTGAAAAATTATCTAACATGATTCGATCCACTTCGCCAAAGTTAAGAACTTCATCAAGTTCCACAAAATTTCGGACTTCAATTTCTATTTCTATCGGTTTATTTAGGCTCTTTCTATAGGCATTTGCCCGCTCTAGCGCCGGTACAATTCCGCCACTATAGTCGACATGATTATCCTTAATTAAAATCATATCAAAAAGACCAAAACGATGATTGGTGCCACCACCAATGCGCACGGCTTCTTTCTCTAGCACACGTAATAAGGGAGTCGTTTTTCGCGTATCCAAAACTTGTGCATCTGTACCTGCTAACAAATCCACATACTGCCGCGTTGTTGTGGCTATACCACTCATACGCTGCATCACATTCAGCACCAAACGTTCGGCCAATAAAATACTTTGGATATTTCCCCTGACATAAAAAGCAATATCACCCATCTTAACCCGACTTCCATCCTGGATAAAGACCTCACAGGCCAAACTATCGTCTACATAGGCGATAATTGCCTGCGCTACTTCGACACCTGCAAGTATGCCGTTATCCTTCACAATCAACTTTGCTTCACCTTGCGCGCCGGCTTCAATTGTCGACAATGAGGTATGATCTCCATCGCCCAAATCCTCCGCGACAGCTTGTTTTACAAACTGGGCCAAATAGTCCTTGATTTCCTTCTCCATAAATGCTATTTATTGGGCTAAGATGTGGAATAATTTTTTAATCGAAAAATAGATTTATAAAAAAAATAGGATCAGGATCAATTTTTGTCGATCCTCAACTCTTCGATGGAGTGGTTATTACTCCCTGCTCCTATTTTCACAAAGACCCGATAATTGGCCTGTTCTGTGGCTAAAATAAAGGTAAAATATTGATAGCCATTGTTGGCGTTGCTCGACTGCGTCAGCTTTACAGTCTTGGGTTTATGCTGATTGAAAAATGTGCCTAACATGATTTCTGATTGGTATTTTGTATAAATACCATTTTCGCCTAAAATCGACAAGGTGATGTTTGAGGCAAAATACTTGGCTATGTTCTTTGCACTACCCTCTTTCAAATATGATTTTAGCTCCTCCGAAATTCGTTCCAATGAATCATCATCCCCAGGCAAGATTTCTTCCATCCGTGGATTTACATGCATCGAAAAATGTCCAAACGCAACATCGTGTAAAAAAAGATTCGTAATAAGTATAAATCCGCAATGGCTTAAAAATTTCATATAGCTTAACATAGTATAGAACAGCTTCTATTATCAAAATCAATCCTTAGGTAGTTCCATTTATTATGGAACACAAATGATGCCACAAACCTATAAAAATAATGGTGATTAACAAGGGAAGTTTTTAAGATGCGTTGATAGATTCTAAAATTAAGATTATCTTTGTTATACGATGAATAAGAAAAAAGTTGCACTCATGATCCTAGACGGACTAGGATATGGAAAACACGATAAATCAAATGCAGTTGAAGCTGCAAACACTCCATTTTTAGACCATTTGTTAGAAGCATATCCAAACTCAACTTTAGAAGCTTCGGGCGAAGCTGTTGGCTTACCCGCCGGCCAAATGGGTAATTCTGAGGTAGGGCACATGAATCTTGGTGCCGGAAGAATTGTCTACCAAGAATTGGGACGTATTCACAAAGCAGTCAATGACGGCGTATTCAATTCGAATCCAGTGATTCAGGACGCATTTAAATATGCTTTGGAAAATAACAAAAAGGTACATTTTATCGGTTTGCTTTCCGATGGTGGCGTACACGCGCACACCAAGCACTTAAAGGGTTTATGTGATGCCGCAAAACATGCTGGATTAAGCAGTGAACAAGTATTTGTACATGCTTTCTTGGATGGCCGTGATACGGATCCAAACTCGGGTATTGGTTATGTGAGAGACTTACAAGCGTATTTGACGACGACAACAGGTACCTTTGCATCGGCAATCGGTCGGTACTATGCGATGGATCGCGACAACAGATGGGAACGGGTCAAATTAGCATACGATCTTTTAGTAAAAGCGGAAGGTGAAAAATCCAACGACCTGGTTGCCGCTATCCAAAAATCATACGATGAAGGTATAACGGATGAGTTTGTGAAACCAATTGCCTTGGTAGACGCCAACGGAGCTCCTGTGGCTACAATACAAGAAGGCGATGTGGTATTCTGTTATAATTTCAGAACGGATCGTGGCCGCGAGATTACGATCGCACTAACCCAAAAGGCATTCCCAGAATATGATCTAAAACCGTTGGATCTATATTATGTGACCATGACCTCTTATGATGAAACTTTCCAAAATGTGAGAGTGGTTTTTCAAAAAGATAACTTAACCAACACGTTGGGGGAAGTATTGGAGGCTAATCATAAAACGCAAACGCGTATCGCCGAAACAGAAAAATATCCACACGTCACATTTTTCTTCTCAGGAGGCCGTGAACAAGAATTTAAAGGTGAAAACCGTTTGTTGGTTCCATCACCCAAAGTGGCGACCTACGATCTTCAACCGGAGATGTCTGCTCAAGGAATTACAACGGCTATCGTTAACGATATGGAAACACTTCAGCCTGATTTTATCTGCCTGAACTTTGCAAATCCAGATATGGTAGGTCATACAGGAGTTTTTGATGCTGTCATTAAAGCCGTAGAAACTGTGGATCAATGTACCAAAACGGTCGTAGAGACAGGTCTTAAAAATGGTTACTCCTTTATAATTTTGGCCGATCATGGTAATTCGGAGTTTATGGTCAATGAGGATGGGTCGCCGAATACCGCACACACAACCAATTTGGTTCCCTGTATCTTGATTGACGATCAGTACAAAAAAATAGCCAATGGTAAATTAGGTGATATTGCCCCAACCATCTTACAAATTTTGGGCGTCAATATCCCAGCTGAAATGACAGGAAATGTATTGGTATCAGAATAATAACGTACATAAAACCAGTAGCAGAGCACTCTCCTTTTTTGCGGGTAGTGCTTTGCTTTTTTGGAGTTGTGGATCACCTTCCGCAACAAAAAGCCCTCAAAAATCTTCCGACATATTTTCTGTCGATTCGTTTTTTAATGCGGAAGTCAATCGCTTGCAACAGCTCAATCCCGCTGTGCTAAAATCTGTCAGCAAAGATGGAGAAAAAGAACAGCGCGAGCTGAAAATTGGGAGCTGGAAAAATGAACTGTCCGCTTTTCAAGCTGCTGATATCAGCAAAAATTTCGATCCCTCATTGTATGAAGTCAGCGCTGTCGACTGTGTGACCGAATTTACAGCGAAAAAGAAAGATTTACAGATACAGAAACTGCGTATCGAATTTGATAAGAACGAAAAGGTGAAACACATCCATATCGATAAAAAGATAACAAATAGCTTATACGATAGTCAAGAAAAATTAGACTACTTCAGCGATTCGCTTTATCGCATTGTTAAATTGCAAGACGTTCAGGGACTAGATGCCAATCAATATGAAATTGTCGGCAAGTTTATTCCTCCCAAAAAGTAACACGATAAGTCTTATACATCAGCAAAAGGCGCTTCTGAGACATTGATTCAGAAGCGCCTTTTATTATTCTATTATATTAATAAATGCAACACGATTGCTTTATATTTTATTTTCATTATCTTTGACCCGATTAATAAAGTGATCCGAGTGACAACTTGGGTTTAAACGTAGTGATTTCAGCGTGAAAGATATCTCATTGAACAAATTCGCAGCATTCGTGCTCTTGATGACCTTCTTAATTGGTCAGTTCATTGTGTACAGTCATGAACATCCCCAAGCTGCACTGCATATCGTAGATAGCCCAGCGAAAAAACATCATGCTGATCACCCTAAATGTGCTATCTGCGACCAAAATTCACATCCCCAACTAGTTTTTAATTTTACGCAGGGTGAATTCATACTTCCTGTTAAACGCGTTGAATTTGGTCTGTTCATCACTGGAGACCAGATAGTCAGATCACTGATTTCTGGCAATCGGGGCCCACCCCTCTGTTCGTTTCTATGCTAATTTCAATAGTGCGTGTTAACGTAAGTTGACCGCTATTGCCGCCAGGACTCTATAGGGGTCTTTACAACTCAACAGTCAAACGATGCATACGACCAGCTATCGGTTTAAACCTAGGCACAACGACGCCTTGGTAGCTGATATACGCTTTGTCGTTTGTACCGCTGATATTACATACGTAGAAATTATAGTACAGATGAAACTTAAAATTATAGGCTGCATTTTTATGCTTGTCTCCTATTTCTCCATACTTCCGGCGCTTGCCTCAACGATTAGCGGTAAAGTAACGGATGCCAAAACCAACCTTCCAATTGCTGGTGCTACCATATCACTGCAACAGCTTCGTTCGAGCACGGCATCAGACCAACAAGGTCATTATAGCTTTAAATCTCTTCCTTCAAGTGGACGCTACTTGGTTGAGGTCCGTTTTTTGGGCTATCAGTCCGTTGTCAAGGCCGTTGATTTAACTTCGGAAAATCTTTCCCTTGATTTTTCCTTGACAGAAAGTATTATCGAAACGAATGAAGTAGTCGTTACAGGCACACTCGTCACTTCTCAGAGCCGTCGCAACAGCACCTCAGTAGCTGTTATTTCCAAAGATGAGTTGCAGGGAAATGGAACAAATCTTATTGATGCACTTGCGCGACAAGTTCCCGGGCTAAGTCAGATCACAACGGGACAGGGAATTTCAAAACCTGTCATACGAGGTCTGGGATATAATCGGGTTGTCACGGTAAGTGATGGGGTAAAACAGATGGGACAGCAATGGGGCGACGAACACGGCATTGAAATCGACCAAAATCAACCCGACCGTGTCGAGGTTTTACGTGGCGCGGCTTCATTGATGTACGGATCTGATGCCATCGGTGGAGTGATCAATGTACTTGAGCCCAATGTTCCTACTGAAGGACATATTAAAGGTGAATTACTGACAAGCTATGCTACCAATAATGGGCTGACCAATAGTTCGGTTATGCTAACAGGTAATGAAAATGGCTTCGTATGGCGTGGCCGTGGATCGTATCAAAATGCGTATTCTTATAATACCCCTGCAGGAAGATACGGGAATAGCGGCTTTAACAACAGCAATGTCAGTGGTATGCTCGGGCTAAACAAACAATGGGGCTATTCGCACCTTAATTTTTCGTACCTAAAAAATAACATCGGTTTTTACGATGCCGAACCGGGAGACCCGCTTTACACAAACGCTAAAAGCCGTACATTGGATTTCCCCAAACAGGACATCCGTCACTATAAATTGGCCCTCAACAATAGCTTTGTTATCGGCTCGGGCAATTTAAAACTTGACTTGGGCTATCAAAAGAATCAACGTCGAGAATTGGAAGAAGCTACCCCCTCCCTATTCTTTGACCTAAATACCTATTCCCTCGATGCCAAGTATTCTTTAAGTGAAAGAAATGGCTGGCAACATGTATTTGGCATTAGCGCCAGTCAGGAACACAGTGTAAATAAAGGCAGTGAATTTTTAATTCCAGCCTATGATCAGCTGGAATTGGGAGCTTTTGGTTATGCAAAGAAAAGCTGGGGCGAAAACACGTTTAATGTAGGTTTACGCTATGACTATGTCAACAACAAAGGCAAACAGCTGTTTGTTGAAGATGAGGAGCAATTTCCTGGTTTTAAAAACAGCTTCAGTAATGTCAGTGGCGCCCTTGGTTATACGCATGTTTTCAATGAGGATCTCAACTTTAAAGCAAATGCAGGCTCAGCATTTAGAGCGCCCAACCCCGCAGAGCTCGGCTCCAATGGTGTTCATGAGGGTACTTCGCGGTATGAGGTCGGTAATGAGAACCTGAAACCCGAAAGAAGCTATCAAGCGGATGCGACACTGGAGTTTGGCCATAGTATCGTTACTGGAAGTATCGGAATCTACGAAAATTATATTCACAACTTTATTTATGCATCGACAACAAAAGGGGATACAAAAACTGTGGTTGGTGAAGATGGCGATTCACATACTTATGACGTATACCGCTATGGACAGGTCAACGCCAATCTATACGGTGTTGAGGGAAGCTTGAATTTTCATTTGTTGAACTGGATTCACCTGGACAACACGTTCAGTTATACTCAGGCACAGAATAGAACCTTTGACAGACCTTTGGCATTGATTCCAGCTGGCGTAGTACACAATACGCTGCGCCTCGAGCCTAAAATAAGCGGATTGAATGCCTTCTACTTATCTGTGGGGTTGGACAATTATTTTAAACAGAGCCGCATTGATGAAACCTTCGAAACGCCAGCAGACGGCTACACATTGTTGAATGCCGGAATTGGTACAACATTACACTTCGGGCAGCAGCAACTGAAAATATTTGCGGCGGCGTCCAACCTGACCAACAAGCGTTATTATGATGCGTTAAGCCGATTGCGCCCGGGCCGGCTATCGCAAGAAGATCCTAATTTTGGCGTCTACAATATGGGCAGAAATATCACATTCGGTGTCTATCTACCGCTTAACATCAAATAAAAAAAATGAGGAATCCCTGAAAAGGATTCCTCATTTTTTTTATTCAGTATAGTTTTATTTAGGATCGTCTGCCGTTGCTTCTCTTGCTAAAGTCACTTCGTCTGGCATAGCTTCCAAAGAGGAATCCAAGGCAAATAGTGATTCGTCCGATGCACGGTCTCCACCGGCAATCTTCAATTTATCAATCAATTCCAGCGCTAGCTTCTCTTCTTCGATCTGTTCTTTTACAAACCATTGTGCAAAATTCCACGTTGCCCAGTCTTTCTCGGCCATCGCTAGATTGACGATGTTATAAATTGCTTCGGTATTATCTACTTCGTGTTTGAAAACGCGGTTAAAACATTCTGTCAACGTTTGCGGGTCCGCTGGAGGTTGTGCTATGGCTTCAATTCGTGGCCGGCCACCCCGTTCCAGAATATACCCCATAATCTTCGTCATGTGGTTACGCTCTTCCTGTGCATGTCTATACAGGAAATTGGCCACTCCACCATAGCCCTGATCATCTGCCCAGACCCCTAATGCCAAATAAATTTGTGCCGCCTCAGCTTCCTTAGTCATTTGCTTGATTAAAGTTTCTTGCATTTCTATTGACAATCGATTCGTTTCCATATTTATTCCTTGTTTGATTTAGAATAATAACAGAATAACACAGTCTTTCGTTTTCATATTGGCAAAGAAAAAGTAGTGGGCCGACTTACTTATACGCTAAAAAGCTTTAGAATTTTAAACAAAAAAAGGGAATTCCAGCCGGAATTCCCTCTCTATAGGCAATAGTGATACTATTTTAAATTATCTCTATATACTTTTGCTTTTTTGATTTCAGTTTGGATGTCTTTCTTCGACGAATCAAAGCTTAACACTTTTTCATAATCTTTGATCGCATTATTATAAGCATCAGTTGCCATCGCCTTGTTATAGTTTGGCGTGCCTGCTGTTCCAATCAAAATACCTAAGTCACGATTAGCAATCGCTCTATTTTGATAGAATTTGGAATCGTTCGGTGTAATGGCAATTGCCTTTGTATAATCTTCGATAGCTCCCTTCAACAACTGTTCTTTATTGGCAACAGAAGCTTTATTTGTCGATTGAACAGCAAGATTGTTAGTCGCTTTTGCTTTGAAATATAAAGCATTCGCATTTTTACCATTTAACGCAACGACTTTACCAAAAGTTTCTGCTGATTTTTTATAGTCACCATTTTGAAACTGGGAATAACCCAACATATATAATACATCCGGATCTTTTCCTTCTTGAGGCAGTGCTTTTGTCAAGTATGACTCGGCATTCTTGAAATCACCATCCAAAAGAGCTTTTTGCCCCATTCTCACATTAGCGTTGCTATGTTCAGCCTGTTTTGGTTGTTGTGCATTTGCGCTAAAAGCAACTAAGGCAAAAACCCCAGTAAACAAACCCAATTTAAATGATTTTAAATTCATATCTAAATAGTTACTTTTTTATATTCACTTCATAATGATCGCCAGCGATCTTTTCTACGTCTCTGAAAATAGCTTCCGTATGATTTCTATAAAATTAGAAACTGCCATCAGCGCCTTTTCACATTCCAATATTACAATTATTATGCCTATTTCTCCAATAAATGGCAGATAAATTTTATTTAACCTGCCTTTTTTTCCTATTCTGGAAAATAGATTTGTAATTTTGCTGACTTCTAGCAATTGGCACTCCCCTTGCATTACAGGGGAAACATTATTAGAAGCTTAAAATTTGAAAGTCTGCCGTCAACATGTCAGCGACTGCCAAATACACAAAATAAACACTATGAGCAAATTCGAAACTTTTGATTTCAGTCAAGCAATTCCAATCGTTGCAGAGGATACCGAATTCTTTCCCTTACTTACGCAAGAGGATGAAGATAATATGGCGAATGCTGAAATTCCAGAAGCATTGTCAATTTTGCCTTTACGTAATACCGTATTATTTCCCGGTGTTGTTATTCCGATTACCGTAGGTAGAGATAAATCCATCAAATTGGTGAAAGAAGCTTATAAGGGCAGCAAGACTATCGGTGTCGTTTCTCAAAAAGATATGACCGTAGAGGACCCAGGATTTGAAGAACTAAACAAAGTGGGCACCGTTGCTCATATCATTAAAGTGCTTCAAATGCCTGATGGTAATACCACCGTCATCATTCAGGGTAAACAGCGATTCAACCTATTGGAAATTGTTGGAACCGAACCCTATTTAAAGGCACGTGTTGAGAAATTCAATGAGGCAAAGCCGAAGATGACCAAGCACTTCAAAGCGACTATTTCCACTTTAAAAGAAATGGCGCTGCAGATCATCCAACTTTCGCCAAACTTACCTAGTGAAGCTGGTATCGCTATCAAAAATATTGAAAGCCCTTCTTTTCTAATCAACTTCATTTCGTCGAATATCAATGTCGAAATGACAAAGAAACAGGAGCTGCTTCAGATACCGAAAGTAGAAAACCGCGCCAAACTTTTACTGGAACTATTGACGACAGAAATCCAGATGCTGGAACTAAAGCACCAGATTCAGAATAAAGTACGTGTGGATCTTGACAAACAGCAGCGTGATTATTTCTTAAATCAGCAGCTGAAAACGATTCAGGAAGAGCTGGGCGGAAATACGCCTGATCTTGAACTGGAAGAGCTTAAAAAACGTGGTAAGTCAAAGAAATGGAGTCATGAAGTTGAAAAACATTTTACAAAGGAACTGGAGAAGCTCTCCCGCATTAACCCTGCCGCGGCAGATTATTCGGTACAGCTCAATTACCTCGAGCTCCTTTTGGATCTGCCCTGGAATGAAACAACAAAAGATAATTTTGACTTAAACAAAGCACAAAAAGTACTCGATAAAGATCATTACGGACTCGAGAAAGTGAAAAAACGTATCATTGAATACCTCGCTGTATTGAAATTAAAAAATGATATGAAGGCGCCTATTCTTTGTTTGGTAGGCCCGCCGGGAGTCGGTAAGACATCGTTGGGAAGATCTATCGCCAAAGCGCTGGGCCGTAAATATACCCGCATGGCTTTAGGTGGTGTGCGCGATGAAGCAGAAATCCGAGGCCACCGCAAAACCTACATCGGAGCAATGCCAGGCCGTATCATTCAATCGTTGAAAAAAGCCGGGACAGCGAATCCTGTATTCATTTTAGACGAAATCGATAAGATGAGTGCTGATTTCAAAGGCGACCCTTCTTCGGCATTATTGGAGGTATTGGATCCCGAGCAAAATACGCATTTCTATGATCACTATGTGGAAATGGAGTTTGACCTTTCCAAAGTGATGTTTATTGCAACAGCCAATTCATTGAGTTCCATTCAGCCAGCTTTATTGGATCGGATGGAGATTATTGAAGTAAATGGATATACCATCGAGGAGAAAATCGAAATCGCCAAAAAACACCTTTTGCCAAAACAACGGGAAATGCATGGGATGGCTTCTAAGAATGTCAGCCTAAAAGGTAAAATTATCGAGAAAATAATCGAGGACTACACACGTGAATCTGGTGTACGTGGATTGGAAAAAAAGATTGGCTCTGTCGTTCGGGGTATTGCGACACGCATTGTTATGGAGAAAGATTACAATCCAAGTATCAGCGAACAAGACCTGCTCGATATCCTAGGTGCGCCAATATTTGATAAGGACATGTATGAAAATAACAATGTGGCTGGGGTGGTGACTGGATTAGCCTGGACGTCCGTAGGTGGCGACATCTTGTTTATAGAGTCATCACTAAGTCCGGGGAAAGGCCGTTTGAGCCTGACGGGTAATCTGGGCGATGTGATGAAAGAATCTGCATCGATTGCACTGGCGTACCTGAAAGCGCACGCTGCTGATTTCGGAATAGACTATCGCGTATTTGACCATTGGGATATTCACATCCACGTTCCTGCGGGCTCCATTCCAAAAGATGGTCCTTCGGCGGGTATCACCATGCTCACGGCACTGACATCGCTCTTTACGCAACGCAAAGTGAAAGAAAAATTAGCCATGACAGGTGAAATCACCCTGCGCGGAAAGGTGTTGCCCGTGGGTGGTATCAAGGAGAAAATTCTTGCCGCTAAGCGTGCTAATATCAAGGATATTATTCTTTGTAAATCCAATGAAAAAGATATTCTGGAGATCAAGGAAGATTATATCAAAGACATGGAGTTTCACTACGTGACTGAAATGGCTCAGGTGATCAAACTCGCCCTCTTGGAAGAAAAAGTAATCGGTGCCATCAATTTGGCGCAAGATGTAGAAAATACAAAAAAAGAGAATTAGCATATTCTCAAATGAACATCGATTAAAATTGGCCCGGAAAGACTGTTTTCCGGGCTTTTTTATCTTTTTGAGCCTAGCTTTTCATGCAGGATCTCCTCGTCCAAACTGTTTTCATATTTCGAAATGACCAGTGTTGCCGCTGAATTTCCGATTAAATTGGTTATTGCCCGAGCTTCACTCATAAAACGGTCTACGCCAAAGATCAACGCAACCGACTCCACAGGCACATGACCAACAACTGGTAATGTTGCAGCAAGGGTCACAAAACCACTTCCAGTAACACCGGCTGCGCCCTTGGAAGTTAACAGCAAGACCAACAATAGCGTAATTTCCTGCTCCAAGCTAAGGTGCATATTGAGCGCCTGTGAAATAAAGACCGCGGCCATTGTCAGATAGATACTTGTTCCATCCAGATTGAAAGAATAGCCCGTAGGAATGACAAGCCCGACGACAGGTTTGGCGCAGCCGGCATCTTCCATCTTTTGCATGATACCAGGCAATGCCGACTCGGAGGATGAAGTTCCCAATACAATCAGAATTTCCTCTTTAATGTATTTTAAGAACTTAAATACGTTTACCTTAAGATAGAAATACAATACTCCTCCAATGACGATAATCACAAAAATGAAACAGGTCAGGTAGAAACTCACCATCAACATACCCAGTTTAGACAAGGCCTGAATTCCAAACTTACCGATCGTAAAGCCCATGGCTCCCATTGCTCCAATTGGAGCGAGATACATGATCATTTTGATAATGGAAAAAAGTACCTTTAGAAACGACTGCAATACATTGAGTACAGGCTCGGACGCTTTCTGCCCTATTTTTGTCATACCAATACCAAAAAGGACTGCAAACACGAGCACCTGCAACATGTTGTCTGAGGCTACGGCAGCGATAACGTTACTTGGAATAATTCCGATGATGAAATCCATAAAACTATGCGGTTCTTTGGATTCTGAAATGTAATGGGATACCGAAGATACATCGAGGCTTGCCGGATCAGCATTCATCCCGGTACCCGGCTGTATCCAATTGACAAAGACGAGACCAATAATCAGGGCGATGGTGGTCATGATTTCGAAATAGATAATCGAAGTCAGGCCGATTTTGCCCACTTTTTTTGTATCCTGCATTCCAGCGATACCGATTACAATGGAACTGAAAATCAATGGTGCAATGACCATCTTAATCAGTTTTATAAAAGCATCGCCCAATGGCTTTAACTTAACAGCAAAGTCAGGGTAATAGATTCCACAGATGATGCCCAGCAGTATACCCAATACGACTTGAAAATAGAGGCTCTTAAAAATATGTTTCATGATCGGTTTATTTACTGACAGCAATCCCCTTTGCTATTGATCGGTCTTTTTATTTAGGATTCAGAATTTTCTGAGTACGAAGATAAAAAAAAGGGATGCATAAATGCATCCCTTCCACTGATATTTTTGAACTTAATTACTGAAATATGCTCTCACATTCTTTCCTTCAATCCAGTTCATATACGCTTTGTTGACAACCTTGTTTCCACCAGGTGTAGGATAATCGCCTGAAAAATACCAATCACCCTTATGATCCGGGCAAGCTTGGTGTAAATTGTCTAAGGTTTGGTACACAACCTCCAGTTCAGCTTTGAGGTGGTGCGGTCTCACAATACGAGCGATTTCTTGGGAGATCTCCTCATCGGTAAATGGGGCGTAGATGGCTTTGACATAATTCTCAATCTCATTGACATCTTGCGTCATCGATAACACACATTTCTGATAAACCTCATCGATAACATGTGCCATGCCACTTTGTTTCAAAAGGTTGATTGCTGCTTCGAATGCAACAAATTCACCCATACGTGACATATCAATACCATAACAATCCGGATAACGAATCTGTGGCGCCGAAGAAACAATGACAATTTTTTTCGGGTTCAGACGATCTAAGATCGTTAATATACTCTGTTTCAAAGTTGTTCCTCTAACGATGGAGTCATCAATGGCAACAATGGTATCTTCATGATCTTTTACAATACCGTAGGTGGTATCATAGACGTGCTGCACCATATCCGTACGGTCTGCGTCTTGCGTAATGAATGTACGCAATTTAGCATCCTTCACGTTGAGTTTTTCAAAACGAGGTTTAATACTCAAGATTTCATCCAATTCTTCATCAGAAATTTTTTCTGAACGATTCAATAAAGTCTCTTTTTGAAAATCACGAACATAGGTATTAATACCATCCATTAGTCCATAGTAAGATACTTCTGCAGTATTTGGAATAAATGAGAATACGGTATTTTTGATATTATTTTTGACAGATTCCAATACCTGAGGTACCAGTAATCTTCCCAGTTCTTTACGTTCTTGATAGATGTCAGCATCTGATCCACGGGAGAAGTAAATCCTTTCGAAAGAACAAGAACGTTGTTCTACGGGTTGTCTAAACATCTCTTGGGATACGGTACCATCTTTTTTGGCAATCAGGGCATGTCCCGGTTTAATTTCCTTAACAGCACCAATAGGGATATTGAACGCTGTCTGGATGACAGGTCTTTCTGATGCGACCACCAGAATTTCCTCGTCCTGGTAATAGAACGCCGGACGGATACCTGCCGGATCGCGCATGACGAACGCATCGCCATGGCCAAAGATACCTGCTATGGTGTAACCGCCATCCCACGTTTTGGCCGAACGCTTCAAAATCTTTGATACATCAATATTTTTAGCGATCAGCGAGCTGATTTCAACATTAGAATAACCTTCTTTTTTGAATTGGTCGAATAGATCTTGATTTTCATCGTCCAGGAAATGACCGATTTTTTCCAAAACAGTCACCGTATCAGCCTTTTCTTTTGGATGCTGTCCCAACTCATATAGCTGTTGCAACAATTCGTCCACATTGGTCATGTTGAAGTTACCCGCTACAACCAAATTGCGAGACATCCAGTTGTTTTGTCTTAAAAACGGGTGACAGCTTTCGATACTGTTCTTGCCATGTGTTCCATAGCGCAAATGTCCTAAAAGTACTTCTCCGGTAAAACTTACATTATCTTTTAACCATTGCGTGTCTTTTGACTCCTCTGGAAATGCTTTCTGAACAGAAGCAAATTTTTTCTGCACATATTCGAATATATCTGCCACGGCAGTTGAGCCCATAGCTCTGTAACGCGAAATGTAACGATTTCCAGGTTTTACATCAAATTTAATGGTTGCAATCCCAGCCCCGTCTTGTCCACGGTTGTGCTGTTTTTCCATTAATAGGTACAATTTGTTGATGCCATAAAATGGCGTACCATATTTTTCCTGATAATAAGATAAGGGTTTTAACAGGCGAATTAGTGCGATTCCGCACTCGTGTTTAATAGCGTCGCTCATATCTTGATTTGATGTCGCAAAAGTAAGCATTATTTGGCACTTAGCGATCTACCGGCTCACTTTTTAAGCAATAAAATTACAGTGAATAGACAGACGGTGTTCGTCATAGCGCCTGAGGACCTATTTCGCAATAAAAACAGGTACTTTTACTGCATGTCGCAGCTTGTTGACCGTCTCCCCAAAAATAAAATCCTTTAAACCGCTGTGCCCATGACTGCCAACCACCAACAGATCAGCCGCATATTTTTCACAAACTGCTGCGATACTCTTGATCCGGTTATTATAGCCCAATTCGTATTCCGTCTGATACCCTTTCGATACGAGAAAGTCAGCATATAATTTCAGACGCTCTAAGTCTTGACGTGATTCAAAATCATCTGTCGACTCTCCGGTATATTTTACCGAGGCGCTCTCAACAATATGTACCACGACAAACGCCGTGTCTTTATGAGATAGCTGCAAAGCATATTGAATGATCTTCTGATCCGAACTGGAGAAGTCCAGCGCAATAACCACCTTCTTGAAGGAGCCTTTATGTTCAACATGCAGCGCCTCAAATGGAGGATGGACCTCCAGATCTATCGCTTTAGATTTTAGTAAAATTGGATATAATACCGTCATGACTAACAAAGCGAACAACCCTACGGCGCCCATTATCAGTACCACCGTTACCACAATATTATTGGCTTCGCCAATCCAGCCGACCACTTCGTCATACACCAATTTCAGATTCAGCACAGCGATAATGGCAGCAATCAGCCAGGCCACTCCCTTTGTTAACGGCTTGATGGCAAAATCCCCCATAGTTACTTTATCGCTGACAAAATGGATCAACGGAATGACTGCAAAGGCGAGTTGCATACTCAATATAACCTGGCTAAAGATGAGGAGCTGTCCCACGCGGCCTTCACCCGAAATCAGGATAACCAATATCGCTGGAATAATGGCCAACAGCCGGGTAATAATCCTCCGTAAGGTTGGACTAATCCGCAACCGTAGATATCCCTCCATGACAATCTGGCCCGCTAAAGTACCTGTCACTGTCGAACTCTGCCCGGCGAGAATCAAGGCAACAGCAAATAATTTCGATGCCCATTCCGTTCCGAGAAGGTTGCCCAACAGATGATAAGCATCTTCGAGTTCGGCCACGTCATGCCTACCATTTTTATGAAAAACGGATGCCGCAAGAATCAAAATCGCCGCATTCACGAGAAAAGCCAGATTCAAGGCAATGGCACTATCCCAAAAATTATACTTTAACGATTTTCGGATGGAGCTGTCATCGCGATCAATTTTCCGCGTTTGCACAAGTGCCGAATGCAGATACAAATTATGCGGCATGACGGTTGCACCGATAATACCTATGGCGATATAGAGTGCGGCACTATTGGGGATACTGGGTATAAATCCGGTGGCCACCTCTGCAAAGTCTGGTTTAGCCAAAAACATTTCCACCATAAAGCACATGCCAATAAGCGCAATCAGTCCAATGATAAAAAGTTCCATTTTTCGCATCCCGAGCTTCTGGAGATAAAGCAATAAGAAAGTATCTGCAAAACTGATCATTACGCCCCAGATCAGATCAATACCGAAAAGGAGGTTGAGACCGATGGCCATACCGAGCACTTCGGCCAGGTCACAGGCTGCGATGGCAATTTCAGCAAGCACATACAATACAAAATTCATCCGCTTAGGGTAGGTCTCCCGATTACACTGCGCAAGATCTTTGCCGCGCACAATACCAAGCCGTGCACATAAATTCTGGAGCACTAAAGCCATGATATTACTCATCAGTAAAACCCAAATCAGGGTATAGCCAAATTGGCTCCCGCCGGCAAGATCCGTTGCCCAGTTACCTGGATCCATATATCCTACACTAATGAGATAGGCAGGTCCAAAGAAACTAAGTATCTTTTTAAATTTGGATTTTCCTTTATTGACATCTACACTTTCGTGGATATCAGAAAGGGATTTATGATGGGATTCGTCGTAATGCATAAGGTACTGTAAGTGCAATATCGTCTATTGTCTGGCTTAAAGATAAAAAGCTTTAAACGATTTGGCAATTAAACAGTGATATAATTAGAATTTAAATGCGAGCTGCCCGGAATTCTCTTTTGACTGATTGCCAAATGGTATAAAATCAATGGTTTCGTACTGGCCTAAATCCGGTTTAAACTGTCGCACATGGACACCCTTGCACATAAAACTTAGGTCAACTGACCTGAATTGCTGCTTGGCGATCTCCAGCCATTCTGGCTCGAGCTGCCGCCCGATTGAGATATGAGGTTCGTCGCTAATGTCGATCAAATCAAACTCCGTTAAGGTCTGAACAACTTTTCTCGCGCGATCCTTGAGGTAACTGCGCGCATGTACCGTCGGCGCAATATAGAAGGCACCACTGGAAAACGACGAAAAATGATCAAAGTAAACATACTGGCTCCGTTCGTACACCAAGGTTTCCTGTAAAGCCTCAATGGCCCTTACCAGTTTACGCTCATCGGCCTCGAAAGCACATATAGTGACATGCGCCTTGGCATTACAACTGTGGTACCAGCCTTTGTTTGTGTCGGGAAATAGTTCGGCTAACGACGCACGTAACCGTCGCTTCAAACCATCCACCAAAGCAATACCAGCTTCATCAGGTTGAAAAACAAACGAATATGTATTGACACTACCCTCCATAACAAAAATCAATTTTCGATCAGTAGGTAAGATAACAAATACCGCGCAGATAACAAAACCTTAGGCTAGCCTTTTAAACAACAGTACAGCTTACCAACCGATGCCGTAATCCTCTCCATTATTGCTACTACCGCCCCAAAGCGTGTGATGTTGTTCGTCAAAATAAATAGCATTGATCGGTCCGCTGGTACGCTCGCCTAGCTGAATGCTGTAGCCCATTTGCTTTAATTGTTCGATCACAGCAGGCGCAGTATCTTTCGCTAATAACAGGCTACCTGAGCGTGGCTTCCGATCATCGGTCTTGGTTCCACCCAGCGACAGCCAAAGCTGATTACTATTGATATTAGCCGCCTCGCTAGCCTGCTGGGGCGTCATACCAAACTCGACCATATTTAAGAAAAACTGCAGTAAGTTTTGATCTTGTGTATCGCCGCCCTGTACCGCAAAAGAAAGGAAGGGCTTGCCGTTTTTTAAAGCCATTGACGGGCTAAGTGTTACACGCGGTCTTTTGCCGGGCTCGACCACGTTGAACGGGTTAATCAGTGAATCCAGAACAAAACTCTGTAAACGCTGACTCATACCCACTCCAGTGTTGCCTGCGATACAGGCCGGTAACCAGCCGCCACTTGGCGTAATTGAAACAACCCAGCCTTCCGCATCTGCTGCCTCAACGCTGGTGGTTCCCCTTAATAGCCGGTCCATATAGGCACTATCAACGGATAGGGAAGCCACAAGCGCCGCCGCCGACAAGTCCTTCACATAAGAACTTGAGCGTGCGTCATGTTTAGGGACAAAATCATTTTTCAGTTCGGTGTTTGGTTCAAACTGCTGCCGACGTTGCTGCAGCAGCGGAAGATAGGGGTTCTTTTTACCGACATACGGATACGGATCTCCAGGTAGCACATTTGGATTATTTCGGGCAGAATCAATTGTTGCGGCCCTCGCCTTCGCATAGGACTCATGCAAAAGACCTTGAATAGGTGTCTTTGGTTTGCCATAGGGATCACCATAATAAAAATCCCGATCTGCAAAAGCCAAGTTCATCACCTGATAGAGTGTATGAATATAGGAAGCAGAATTATAGCCCATAGCCGTCAAGTCAAAGTTTTTCAACATTTGTAGACTCTGCAGCATCGCTGGCCCCTGGGTCCATTCCTGCAATTTATAGACGTCAACACCTTTATAATTAACGTGCAGCGGTTCCTCCTCGATAGGTTTCCAGCTGGCCAAGTCTGCCTTTGTAATTAAGCCCCCTTGCTCTTGGCTACCACGAACAAATTCGTCCGCGATATCGCCAGTGTAAAAACGATCATAGGCAGCCATAATAGCCGCTTTTCGGTCTTTGCCAGCCGCTATAGCGTTCTTTTCCGCTTCGACCAATTTAGACAGGGTGTGAAGAAGATCCTGTTGCACAAAAACCTCCCCCGCTTCGGGGGCCTCCCACGATTTACCTTCATGTACTAAAAACACCTTTTTACTGTAAGGCCATTCCTTTATGCGTTCCTTGCCTCGCTCGATACTTGTTGCCGTTTGTGCATCAATAGGATATCCTGCAGCCATTTCAAGAGCTGGCGCGAGCACTTCCGCTAAGCTTTTGGTCCCATATTGCGCCAACATATAACACAATCCACCTGGTGTGCCTGGTGTAACAGCGGCAAGTGGACCGTATTCGGGAGGAAATTCATAGCCCTTTGATCTAAAAAAATTGACTGTTGCTCCAGTAGGCGCTACTCCCAATGCATTTATGGCAATGACCTTCTTCAATTTTGGATGATAAATTAAGGCTTGTGTTTCACCTCCCCAGCTCAGCACATCCCACATCGTACAGGTAGCTGCAAGCATCGCGCAAGCAGCATCTACCGCATTTCCGCCCTGTTGAAAAAGTTGAGCCCCTGCCGTTGCTGCCAAGGGTTTTCCGGTAATCGCCATCCAATGCTTACCATGTAACGGTGGTTTTTGCGTACGCTGGGCAGAACTCAGCATTGGCGTACCGGCAGTCAACAGTCCGATAAACATCATCATCAGCGCAAGGTATCTTCTTTTCATAGCAGCAATCTTTCGTTAAGCAAGCGTTTTTAGTAAAAGCAAGATAGGGATTTTTAGGACAAACAAAAAACTCCTGTCAACCGAGGCTGACAGGAGTTTTAACTATCTTAATTTCTATTGGTTTACCAATAAATGGAATACAATGCTGTAACTAATAAGGCTACAATCAATGCAATGACCAAGAACGCTCTGTGCGGTTTAAACATGGTGGTATCAATCTCCAATCCAGCGGGTACTACACCACGCTTATTGTCGATGATACTAATAAGAATCATACCGATAATACAGATAATGAAGACAAATCCCATACGATCCAAAAATGGAATCTCGTAAATTCCTGTTGTCGGATTCGGAACGGAGAAACCTGTCGATGACAAGAAAGAAAGGTCGACCCAATCCGGCAATTTCTTGAAGATAATGGAAAAAATAAATCCACCAATTGTCGCGAATAAAGCGGCATTGGAAGTCGCTTTTTTCCAAAAGAATCCCAAGATGAACATAGCGAAAATCCCTGGAGAGACAAACCCCGTGTACTCTTGAATGTATTGAAATCCACCTTTTTTATCTATCCCCAGATGCGGGGCAATCAGCACACCCAAAATCATGGCAACAACGACAGTTAATTTACCAATATTGACCAATTTCTTATCAGATGCTTCGGTATTGAATACTTTCTTATAAATATCCAGGGAGAAGATTGTTGCAATACTGTTTGCCTTACCTGCCAAAGAAGCGACCACCGCAGCTGTCAATGCAGCGAAAGACAGTCCTTTCAGACCGGCAGGCAACAAATTCAACAAAACAGGATACGCATGATCCGGATTGACCTCTCCATGTTGCATCATTTCATTTTGAAACAAGCCATCTTTCCACATTACGTAGGCTGCAATACCCGGCAATACAACAATAATAGGCATCAATAACTTTAAAAATGCTGCAAACAGAATTCCGTTTCGGGCAGTTTTAAGATCTGCCCCCAACGCGCGCTGCGTAATGTATTGATTACATCCCCAGTAATTGAGATTAACGATCCACATGCCTCCGATTAAGACGGTTAAGCCTGGCAAATCGAGATAATTTTCATTTTTACGATCAAGAATCATATGGAAGTGGTCAGAAGCCTTTTCGGTCATCAGGTGATAACCTTCCAATACGCCTGATCCGCCATAATGTTCCGAAACAAGGTTCAAGGCGAGATAAGTCGTCGCCAAACCTCCCAATACCAAAAAGAAAACTTGAATAATATCCGTGTAGCCAATCACCTTCATACCACCTAAGGTAATGATAACCGCAAAAATTGCTATGGCATACATACACGCTTCAAGACTGATACCCGAGATACTGCTTACTGCAATTGCTCCCAAATAAAGGATAGAAGTCAAATTGACGACCACATACAACAGTAACCAGAAGACGGCCATAATCATCGCAACAGTTCCATTATAACGTTTATGGAGAAACTGTGGCATCGTAAAAATTTTGTTCTTTAGATATACCGGTATAAAAAATACGGCAACAACAATCAGCGTGATGGCAGCCATCCACTCATACGTCGCAATAGCCAATCCCATCTTAAATCCGGAACCGCTCATACCGATAAATTGCTCGGCAGATATATTGGATGCAATCAGTGATGCTCCAATAGCCCACCAGGTCAATGACCCCTCAGCCAGAAAATAATCTTTAGATCCTACAGATTCAGATTTCTTGCGATAATACACCCATAATCCGTAACCGGCTACAATGACAAAGTAGATCAGGAAAACGATGTAATCTTTTGTGCTTAAATAATTATTCATGTAATGGTAATTGGTTTAATTCGATCGCCTAATATAGAAATATTTTTAGAACTATATATATCTGTTGATCAAATTTTCTAAATACTCCTGCTTACCACTAATCGTTTTTGGTTCTCCCAATTCTACGGCTAAATCTCTTAAGTTCTCCAATGTCAATGCCTGTCCTTCAAATGATGCGCCATGGCCGGTATCAAAAGAGGCATAACGCTCTGCCCGTATTTTTTTGTATTCCGAGTCTTGCAGGATACGATCTGCTGTAAGCAATGCGCGGGCAAAAATATCCATCCCACCGATATGAGCATAAAACAAATCTTCAGGATCTGTCGAGTTGCGGCGTATCTTGGCATCAAAATTCACACCTCCACCTTGGAGTCCGCCACCCTCTAAAATAATCAACATCGCTTCGGTCAATTCATTGATATCGTTTGGAAATTGATCTGTATCCCACCCGTTTTGATAATCGCCACGGTTGGCATCAATGGACCCCAATTTGCCCGCATCTACTGCGACCTGCAACTCATGCTGAAAGGTATGTCCGGCCAATGTCGCGTGGTTGACTTCTAAATTTAATTTAAAATCGTCCAAAAGATTATACTGACGCAAGAAGCCAAGTACGGTAGCCGCATCGTAATCGTACTGATGTTTTGTCGGTTCACACGGTTTGGGTTCGATAAAGAAAGTTCCTTTAAAGCCGTTTTTGCGGGCATAATCTTTGGCCATATGCAAAAATTGTGCAAGGTGCTCCTGCTCGCGTTTCATATTGGTATTTAAAAGACTCATATAGCCCTCTCTTCCGCCCCAGAACACATAGTTTTCACCGCCGAGGGCAATTGTTGCATCCAATGCTGCCTTAACCTGAGCGCCACCATGTGCTAGAACATGAAAATCAGGATTAGTCGCCGCCCCATTCATATAGCGCTTATGGCTAAAAAGGTTGGCTGTTCCCCAAAGCAATTTGATACCGCTTTCCTGTTGTTTCTCCTTTGCATAATCAACAATAGTGGACAGGCGTTTTTCATTTTCAACCACATTATCCGAATAATCCACTAAATCAACGTCGTGGAAGCAGTAATAAGGTATATTAATTTTACTGATAAATTCGAATGCCGCATCCATTTTATCTTTTGCTCTGGTAATTACGTCGCTGCTTTCATCCCATGGAAATTGATGTGTCGGTCCGCCAAATGGATCAGATCCATTACCGTTGAACGAATGCCAGTACGAACAGGCAAATTTAAAATACTCTTCCATCGTCTTTCCCCCAACAAGTTGCTTAGGGTTGTAATAACGGAAAGCCAATGGATTTGTGCTGTCTTTCCCTTCGAATTGAATTTGGCCTACGCCTTTGAAAAATTCTTTTTTCCCTTTGATAACATTCATCTTAATTGCTATTTATTTGTTTGTTTAATAATTCTTTCCATTGTTGATAATGCTCTTCATATTGCGCTACAAACTGCGGTTCCACGGTATATACAGGCTTCAAAGAGCGAAAGGCTTCTTTAAAATCTGCATAATACCCACTTCCTATTCCTGCTCCGAGGGCGGCTCCTATACTTCCATCGTGATTGAAAATCTCTACAGGAACGTTTGTGGCCCCCACAAATGACTCTCTGAAAACAGAGCTCAAAAACAAATTGGCATAACCTGCACGAATCATATTTGGATACAAATTGTTCTCGCGCATGATATCAAGGCCGTAGCGAAAGGCGTAGGCAATTCCTTCTTGTATAGCGCGCAAGATATCGCTGGTCTCATGTCTGTTCAGGTCTATCGCTGAAATTGAAGCGCCAACGGTTTGGTTATTGAGCATGCGTTCGGCACCATTGCCAAATGGGATAACCTGTAGTCCTTTGCTGCCGATAGGTGAAGCTCCGGCCATCGCATTGATCTGTTCATACGATAGATCACTTCCTAGCATCTTTCTGCCCCAACTGTTCATAATACCTGTTCCGTTGATACAGAGCAATACCCCTGTTCGGATATCGTCCTCGCCATAATTCACGTGCGCAAATGTATTTACGCGTGATTCGCGGTCAGCGATTAGCTGGTCGCTGACCCCATAGATCACACCGGAAGTGCCTGCGGTCGCAGCAACTTCTCCAGGCTGTAGGACATTGAGTGAAAGTGCATTATTAGGTTGATCACCGGCTTTATAATTGATGGTCACAGCAGCAGACAGTCCGAGTTCCTCGGCCACAGTAGCTTTAATCTGACCATGTGTTGAAAAGACAGGTAAGATCTCTGGAATAAGATGATCATCAAAACCATAATAGTCCATTATTGTGCGCGACAACGCATTATCTTTAAAATCCCAGAATATACCTTCCGAAAGCGCGGATATGGAGGTTGTCACTTGTCCCGACAGCTTCATCGCTATAAAATCTCCCGGCAACATAATCTTGTCTATCTTTTCATAAACCGCAGGCTCATTTGCTTTGACCCAGGCCAACTTAGACGCCGTAAAATTACCTGGAGAATTCAAATGATGGCTTAAATTAAAAGACCGTCCGATTTCTTCAAAAGCGATATTACCCAATTCAACAGCCCTGCTGTCGCACCAGATAATTGCATTGCGTAGCACCTGCTGCTCCTTATCAACGACAACCAATCCGTGCATCTGGTAAGCAATTCCAATGGCCGAAATTGCTTTAGGATCGTAAAGTCCCAGCGCATTGGCTTTCAATAAAGCCTGTTTAAAATAATCCCACCAGTCGAGCGGATTTTGTTCAGCCCAATTGGGTTCTACAGTAATTATTGGAGCTTCTACATCGGGATATTGCACCGAGCACACCTTGCGTTGCGAAGAAGCTTCAACAATTGAAACTTTCACAGAAGAAGTACCTACATCTATACCTAACAAATACATGGTAATTAATTCTAATTGGTTATAAAAAACAACGGCGGCCCCTATCTTGCAACCGGTTGCATAAAAGTAGGACATGTTTCTGAATATTCAAAATATTAAATAAAATTATTTACTTTGGAGCGTGAATAAAAAAACAACCATTTACGATATCGCCCGTGAGCTAGGAGTAACAGTCTCTACTGTATCCCGTGCATTGAACAATGTGCCTACGATCAGTGAGTCCACACGAAAAATAGTGCTGGAAAAGGCAAAGGAATTAAATTATAGTGTCAATAAGCTGGCCTCATCCCTTTCTTCGGGCAAGTCCAATACCATCGGTGTCATTGTACCAACCATGCAAATTCATTTTTTTGCGGAAGCCGTACACAGCATTGAAAAAGAATTAAAGAAACACAACTATAGTTTATTGCTCTATCAATCGAATGAATCGTTTGCCGACGAGGTCAATGGCGTAAAAACTTTACTGGAAGCGCAAGTAGCTGGTATCATCGCGTCTTTGTCTCTGGAAACTCAAGAAACACAGCACTTTCAAGAAGTGATCAATCAGCGCAAATGCCTTGTTATCTTTGACCGTACCCACAAAAATATTCCTGCACCCGTGGTAAAACTCGACGATTATAAAGCGGGTTATCTTGCAACACAGCATCTACTCGAAGAGGGATACAAAAACATAGCATTTATTACAACAGACAAAGAGATCGCAATTTTCCGGGATCGGTTCCTCGGTTTCGAAGCCGCGTTAAAGGATGCGCACATTTCACCGCGCGAAGATTTTATTATCCGCGGCGACTTATCTATTGAAGCCGGTATTAAAGGCACGGAACAGATTCTACAATCTGCCATCCAACCGGATGCCTTCATTGGAGGCGATGACTTTACAGCTGTAGGGATTATCCAAGCCTTAAAAGCTGCCCATATTGATATCCCAGCAACGGGTGTTATCGGTTTTGCAAACCAAACCTTTTCCTCCTTCATTACCCCCACACTATCCAGTATAGACCAACAGGCCAACAAAATGGGCGAAGAATGTGCAAAGTTATTTTTGAAAATGGTCAAACAAAAAAGTCCTTATGACATGATCGAGCAAATTGTTCTTGATCCTGTATTGATAAAAAGAAAATCTACCCATAGAATAGACAAATAATCCCTACCTTTGCCTAAATTTTTTTAAATGCAAGCCCGGCACAGATTTAGGACAGCAAGCATCTGCTTATTATTTGTCATTCAGGCCCTTTTTTTATTGGCCATCTTTGTAGAAAATAGAAATTCTTATCTTATACTGGCCTTTATAGGTCTACTCTCCTTACTTATTTTATACAGTTACCTTCGTTCGCCGATTCATCATCATAAACATGAATATGAGTCCATCCGAATTGCCGTTTGGGTTCCTGTCGGAGCGATTATTTCCTATTATTTCAATCATACATTTGGGTTAGGTCCGGTCTTGGGTGCTGCACTCACAGGTACACTGGGCTCCTTCATACCCAATATCAATAAAGATTCAACGTATCTCCCTCATCTTCCGGCGGCAATTTATTGCGGTGCGTTTGTAGGCATGTCCAATGCCCAGGTCGCTCATGGCTTCTCCTTTGTTCTAGCCGCCAGCATTTTTACTGCGATCTTTCTGATTGTATCGAAAAGCCTGTTAAATGGGGTCGGTGGCAAGCTGGGTACATTGGCTTTTCTCGGTGTTTCGCTGACCTACCTACTGTTGTACATTTTTAAGTAATATGGAAACATTCATTTTATACCTAGTTGGTGTTATCGCGAGCACGGCCACCTACTACGTCAATACCAAATTTAATCAAGGTGCGGTACGTTCCTCGGCATTGCTGACATTGCTTGTCGCCGGCTTTCTTCATTTTTTCCCGCAAACTGTCACGCCTTATCTGGCTCAATATATTCCTCCGGTTTTTATTGGGGCCTCATTTATAGGCATGGTATCCAAAAGCCAGTTATCAACCTATTTCGGTTTGGCCCTTGCCGGCATTATCTTTACGACGATCCTGCTCCACACGAGCAAGTTTTTTGCCGGGTATGGTGGCGCACTGGGCACATCAGCCTGCATTGCTTTATTGGTCGTTTTAAGTATTCCTTATTTCAAATCACGCCGAAAAATGACCGTTGGCTTTCTGCAGCTCCGTAAAACAATCTTAAAAAAACAAAGGAAAGTATCGAAAAGACGAGTAGATTTGTTTAAATAAATATTTAAGCATGAAACCTTTATTTCTGGTCTTTATTATTCAAGCCTTCTGGCTAAAACCGCTAATTGCTCAACAGGCAAACCTTAGTTTGGTCAATCAGGAGCGCAACAGTAGCTACAGAGGGCTTAGTGTGGTCGATGATGAGACCGTATGGGTGAGCGGTAGCAATGGAACCGTTGGACTCAGCACCGATGCTGGAAAAAACTGGCAGTGGGTCAACCCAATTGGCTATGAAAAAACAGATTTTAGGGATATTGAAGCGTTTGATGAAAATGAAGCCATCGTTATTTCTGCGGGTTCACCAGCCATCATCTTACGTACCCGCGACGGCGGGCGAAGCTGGAAGGAGGTTTTCAGTGACAAGCGACCAGAAATATTTTATGACGGTATTGCATTTACATCAGCAGGTGTGGGTATTGCTTTCGGCGATGCCATTCAAGGTAAAATGCCGCTATTAAAAAGTGTCGATTTCGGAGAGTCATGGAAAGATATCACAGCAAATATGCCCTTTTCAATAACTGGTGGAGAAGCTGGTTTTGCTGCTAGCGGGACATCCATATACTGCAACAACACAGGAACATACTGGATTGCCACTGGGGGAACAGTTTCCAATATCTATCGCAGCGAAGACCAGGGAAATACATGGGTACGTTACAGCTGCCCTATCCTGCAGGGAAAAAATAGCACCGGCCCCTTTTCTATTGCTTTCTATTCATCAACGACTGGAATTGTCGTTGGCGGAGATTACAAAGACGACACAAACAAGGAGAAAAACAGCTTTCTGACCAAAGATGGTGGTAAAACTTGGTTTGCACCACACACAGCGCCCGCTGGATTTAAATCCGCTGTTGTTTACCGCTCCAAAAAACAACTCATCAGCACGGGTACTTCGGGCACAGACTTGTCGAATGACGGTGGTAAAAACTGGATAGCGATCGGAAAGGAAAGCTTCAATGCGGTTCAAAAAGCCAAAAAAGGCAGCGCCATATATCTGGCCGGAGATAAAGGAAAAATAGCGAAGTTAACATTGTAAGTTAACTTCGCTATTGCTCGCCACATCATGATCTTGCCCTTATCGGGCATAAGCCCGTGATATGGTATTAATACCGATTATTTACGCGACAAACGCGATTCTTCCAGATCTAGAGAATACTCCATTTCTCTAATGACATCGCTATCGTAAGCCTTACTTTCTTTGATCTTATACAATCCATCTCGACGTAAGGCCAGAAGTTCCAACATTATTTTATTATACAGTCCTCTCACTGCCGAAAGCTGTGCACGTGTATCTTCTTCTTTTGCACGCTCGGAAGCATTTACACTTCGGATGATCTGCTCTTTCACCCGGGCGATGGTCTCATACTCCAACATTTCCTGTGCATAGTGCTTATCCAAATAGGCAATAGATTCTTTACCAAGGCGTAAGCGGATCTCATCAATCTGCTCTTCCATGGAAACTTGCTCGTCGACATCTTCCATCTTTATCAGCTTAATTAAAAAGGGTAATGTTAGCCCCTGAAAGACAAGCGTCACCAAAATAACGACAAACGTAATAAACAAAATCAGATTACGGTGTGGGAAAGCTGTGCCATCATATAAAGTCAACGGAATCGCTAATGCTGATGCCAACGAAACCACCCCTCTCATTCCTGCCCAGCCAATAACCAAGGGCAGTTTCCATCCCGGGCTTTTTTCCTTTACCCGAATCCGCTTAAATAATATTCTAGGAACAAAAGCCGAAAGATAGACTGCAATCAATCGCAAAATAATGACGATCACGGCGATCGCCAGCGCATAATTAATGGCCTCCGCCATCGAATATTCGCCCAATCCATTAATGATAACGGGTAACTCAAGCCCAATCAAAATAAAGACGAATCCATTTAAGAGAAAACCTACCGTTGCCCATACTTCTTTCGTTTGAATACGGGTATGATAGTTGAGATAATCCCCTGCCCGAAAGGAGAGAAACAATCCACCACTTACCACAGCCAAAACGCCCGACCATTCAAAATGTTCTGCGACAATATACATTAAGTAGGGTGCGATGAGCGTAATAGGTGTTGATATGCTGGATGATTTCGCCACATACCTTAAGAAGACATAGAGGATGTGGCCGATCACCAGGCCAACCACAACGCCCATCACCGATAATACAAGAAATTGCGTCGCCGCATTGGTCATTACAAACTGGCCAGTAAGAATTGCAATCGATGCAAATCGAAACACAGTAAGTGAGGCAGCATCATTGACCAGGCTTTCTCCTTCCAATATCGCTATTCCTCGTTTCGGAATACTGATACCTTTCAATACTGAACTCGCCGCAACAGCATCGGGAGGCGAAATGATCCCGCCTAGCAAAAAGCCAAGTGCTAGGGTAAATCCGGGAATAATACTCACTGAAAAGTAGGCAATGGCCAAGGATGTGAAGAAAACCAGACCGAAGCCCATGATTAAAATAGACCTGCGCCACTTTAAAAAATTACCCCAATTGGTGTACCAGGCGGCTTCAAAAAGTAAAGGGGGCAAAAAGACCATAAACACAATATCAGGGTCCACACTAATGACTGGGACACCAGGAATCAAGGAAATCACGAGTCCACCAATCACTAATAAGATTGGATAAGAGACCTTTAAGCGTTGACTCAGCACAAACAACATGGCCATAAAGAAAAAGAGCAGCATCACCAATAAGAGATTGCTATGAATTTTATGGCCAGCCTTTCCGCCTATTCCAGCTTTCACATCCGAATAGGGCGCCAAAACTGACATACTATATTGACGGATCTTCCACGCATTGTCCATCTTGCTCAGTACCCCTACACCGCGAAAAGACTTGGTATTAATCTTAAAAGATTCGTCAAACCAAGCAATGGTACTATCTGCATTGAAACTGATATGCCTAGTGTCATACGTGTATGTCCATGCATTCTTGGGATTGAAATATTGATTGGCGAACTTTTCAGCATGTGCTTTATCCCATCTTTCATTCTGATCAGTCCCCATAATGATTCCATCGGAAGCAATCACATTCAGAAATGGGCCATACTTCACCTCACCTGAAGACTTGTGCCATTGCGCTAACACCCTATTGATTTCTTCTACAGTTTGCTGGGCGCTTGTTGGTAAGGCGAATAACACTACATGAAGAAAACAGCATACACTTAAAATGATTTTTCTAATCATAAATTCTAAAACATCTTTCTATCTAGGCCTATTTTGTATTCGTCAACTTAGTCCTAAAACAAAAAGCTGCAGATGCAGCTTTTTGTTTTTATTTTATTATTTCTTCAATTTCACTGATAATCTTCTGCGCGATCTGCTCAGCAGCTTCGGGCGTCGGCCCCTCAGAATAGATGCGGATGATCGGTTCGGTATTCGATTTGCGTAAGTGCACCCATTCATTTTCGAAGTCTATTTTCAGTCCATCAATGGTGGAATGATCTTCATTTTTATATTTCTCCTGCATTTTCGCCAATAGATTGTCAATATCTAATTCGGGCGTCAGGGTAATCTTATTTTTGGACATAAAGTACTGCGGTAAAGAAGCTCGGTATTCTGATGCCTTTTTACCAAGTTTTGCCAAGTGCGTCAAGAAGATCGCTACACCGACCAGCGCATCACGTCCATAGTGAGATGCCGGATAAATTACGCCACCATTTCCCTCTCCGCCGATGACCGCATCGACTTCTTTCATCTTTGTAACCACATTGACTTCACCCACGGCCGCTGCATAATATTCACCTCCATGTGCTTTAGTGACATCACGCAGTGCACGTGTAGAAGATAAATTAGAAACGGTATTTCCTTTTTTATGCTGCAACAGGTAGTCTGCTACGGCCACTAGTGTATATTCTTCACCGAATAATTCGCCGTCTTCCATCATAAAGACCAATCGATCGACGTCCGGATCCACAGCAATCCCCAAATCAGCCTCGTTCTCGACCACTGCTGCAGACAAATCTGTGAGATGTTCTTTCAACGGTTCGGGGTTATGCGGAAATTGGCCGTTGGGTTCACAATGGATCTTATAAATGGTCTGTACCCCCAGCGCATCCAACAACGCAGGGATAAAGGTACCGCCATTGCTATTGACTGCATCTAAAGCGACTTTAAAATTAGCGGCTTTAATGGCTTCTTTATCGACATATTCCAAAGCCAAAACAGCGTCTACATGTTTCTGCATGTAGGAATAGTCTTTATGGAGCTGTCCTAATTCCCCCACTTCGGAAAAATCGAAGTCCAAAGACTCGCCAAGAGCCAATACTTCCTGTCCTTCGGCATCTGAAATGAATTCACCCTTCGCATTCAATAACTTTAGCGCATTCCATTGGCCAGGATTATGTGAAGCAGTCAAAATAATACCGCCAGCTGCCTTTTCCATCGGTACAGCAATTTCTACTGTTGGAGTCGTGGATAGACCCAGATCAACCACATCAACACCGATGCTCTGCAAGGTACCTATCACCAGATTACTGACCATCTCACCAGAAACACGCGCATCTCTACCGATGACAATTTTTTTGATACCGCTCTGCTTGACAATGATTTTGCCATAAGCTGCTGTAAACTTAACGATATCTATGGGGGTAAGTGCTTCTCCAGCACGCCCGCCTATCGTACCTCGTATCCCTGATATTGATTTAATTAAAGTCATTTCTTTTGAATTGATTAACGCGTAAATTTAGCACAATGGCAATAAAATATCGAATTAAAATTATAAATAATAAATATTTAACGTATATTTGTTGCAACAAAGTTGTTTTTAACAGAAACAGTTCTTTGCAATGAAATTATTTTTACTTTTGAAAAACGAGTTTTTAAAGTTTGGGAGTTTCATTGTCATCAGCAACATTTATGATTCAACAGTTAATACACATCGATCAAGAGATTTTTCTAGCCATCAATCAAGGCTTGAGTAACCCGGTGTTTGATTGGTTATTGCCTATATTGCGCAATCCATATACCTGGGCACCTTTGTATTTGTTTCTGGTTATATTTTTCATTAAAACCTACGGTAAAACAGGTATACTCATTGTTGCCGTGACCCTGGCCACCTTTGGAATTTCCGATGGTCTGTCTTCTCATTTGATCAAAAAAACTGTCAAACGTATTCGACCTTGCAACGATGTGGAGTTTAAGGAAAATATTAACATCCGGGTGCGCTGTGGCTCTGGCTTTAGCTTTACTTCTTCGCATGCTGCCAATCATTTTTCCCTAGCGTTCTTCTGGATTGTTCTTTTTCGGAGAAGGTGGAAACATGTGCTTTGGCTTTGTATTGCCTGGGCGACGTTAATTTCAGTCGCTCAAATTTATGTTGGCGTTCATTACCCTTTTGATATTCTCTGTGGTGCCGTTTTAGGTATCTTGGTTGGTTTGGCAACAGGTTATTTATTCAAACGATTTGTACCAAGCTTTTTTAAAACTGAACAAGTATAATGAATTCAATTTTATTGATTTTAATTTTATTCGTACCTGCATTTGCAAGTGGAATTGCCGTATTTTTTGTACAAAAGAAAGGGACTAATTTTCTTAAACTGATCCTTTCTTTCAGTGGAGCCTATTTATTCTCCATTACTGTACTTCACCTCATGCCCCATGTTTATCAGTCGACCAATACCTCACCCGAAGTATTGGGTATCTATGTCTTAGCTGGATTTCTTTTTCAGCTTTTTCTTGAACAGTTTTCCCAGGGGATCGAACATGGCCATATCCATGCGGACAATGACCACGACCATCATAACCATCGTTTTCCAATCGGTATTATGTTCAGTCTATGCCTTCATGCATTCCTCGAAGGTATGCCCTTGGCTGCGACGCACCAAACAGAGCTTGCACTGGGGATATCCATTCACCATATTCCAGCAGCATTTGCATTGGGAAGTATTTTACTCAGTACGCATGTAAAGAAAAATACCATCCTGATTACGCTCGCTTTATTTGCGGCAATGACCCCTTTTGGGTTTTTACTGAGTAAAGCTATCAGTGCAGGAGAAGTGGGCAATATCCAACAATATTTCGATAAAATCATGGCAGTAGTTATTGGTATTTTCTTACACATATCCACGACTATACTTTTTGAATCGGGCTCTATTGACCATCACAAATTCAATAAAAAGAAAATGATAGCTGTGATAGCAGGAGTTGCCATAGCACTGGGAAGCTTCTTATTTGTTGGAGATCACGACCATGGGCATGATCAGCATCATCAAACGCATGATCATGAACATCATGATCATGCGCATTAATTTTTTTAGCCACGAAGTTTATCTAGCAAGGCATTTAATGCAATAGCTTCTTCCTCGCTGATTCGGTTGGGCAAAATATCCATCATCAACATATCCTCATCAAGTCTTTTTAGAATTTCCAGGCCCTTGTTTGTGATAAAAAGATCCACAGCCCTTTTATCCGCTCCCGACTGACAGCGCGAAACCAGTTCTTTAGAAACCATACGGTCTATCATACGCGAGATATCTGGTGTAAAACTCAGCATTCTTGACCTAATGAGACTATTGGTTGCAGGCCTAGGATATCGTCCTCTTAATATACGCAGGACATTAAATTGTTTCAAAGTGATTCCTTCTTTAGCAGCTCGCTGTTCGAGCGCGTTGCTTATACAGTTATAGGTGTAGAGAATATTCACCGTACAACGATGCCATTCATTGCTGAATTTATTTACTTTGATTTCGTCCTCGATCTTCATTCTGGTTGATAATTAATCGTTTTATAGCATAAAGATAGCTGTTTTTTAGTAAATACATAACTATGACATTAGAATCATTCTAAATGGCGGAAATTCTGTATATTTGAGAAATTCAAAAAAAACAGGCAGATGCGTAATAGAACTAGCTTAGATAAGCTAAAAAAAGGGGAAAAGGCGGTAATTATTGATTTTGAATCACACGATATTCCAGCTAAATTTTTCGAATTGGGCTTTATACCCGGTACTGAGGTCGAGGTAAAACATATTGCTCCGCTAGATGGGCCAATATGCCTAAATATCCGTGCGAATAACGCCCTTATTGCTATCCGCAAATCAGAAGCTAAAGTCATCCTTATTGATCAGAAATAATGAATAACCCGATTATTGCACTTTTGGGGAATCCAAATGTGGGTAAAACATCTCTATTTAACCGGATTACAAAATTAAATCAGAAAGTAGGAAATTATCCTGGAATTACGGTCGAGAAACGTGAGGGGCAAGTAAAAGCCAACAGTAAAACGTATCGTATCATTGATTTACCCGGAACCTATACTTTGTTTCCAAGTTCGATGGACGAAGAGGTTGTTTTCAACACTTTAGTCAATAAAGATAGTAGTTTCAGACCAAACCTTGTCGTTGTCGTTGCCGAACCCACCAATCTAAAACGGTCGATCATCCTTTATCAGCAAGCTCGCGAGCTTGGCCTACCGGCTATCTTTGTCATCAATATGATCGACGAAGCCAGGGAAAAAGGTATTACCATAGATGTTCAAAAACTTGAGCATTTGTTAAATACCAAGGTCTACCAAACCAATGCACGTACAGGGCAAGGTGTAGATCAGTTAATCAAAAACTTTGATGCTATTCCACCAATGTATATCAGTACGTTTAGCCTACCAAAGGAAGCGGATGCTGCATTGGAAGAAACGAAACGTCTCTTCCCGTTAGAGACTGAATACCATACCTGGCAATATTTAGCTAAGGGCGAAGTATCGTTTTTGTCGAAGGAAAAGAATCAGGCTATTCAGCAAATCCGCGAGAAATATCAATTAAGGGCTGATAAACTACAGAAAGAGGAGGCCATATTACGCAGCAAATCATTAGATAATAGCCTTGGAGAAATCTATGTAAAAGATGAGGCTTCAAATAAGAATAAAACAAATGCGATTGATAGCATTCTGCTTCACCCGATTTTTGGTTATGTGATCTTTTTTGGAATCTTATTTCTTATTTTCCAAGCAATTTACACGTGGTCTGGACCTGCGATGGATTTTATAGACGGTCTTTTTGGCGATCTTGCAGCCTATACACAGTCGGCACTTCCTGCGGGACCATTGACAGACTTGTTGAGTAACGGTATTATTAAGGGAATCGGCGGGATCGTCATCTTCATTCCGCAGATCGTCATCTTGTATGTCTTTATTTCGATTATGGAAGAAACGGGCTATATGAGCCGTGTCGTTTTTCTGATGGACCGCTGGCTTCGTCCCTTCGGGTTGAGTGGAAAATCAGTCATTCCATTGATTTCCGGAGTTGCCTGCGCTGTTCCTGCAGTGATGTCTGCACGTAACATCGAAAATAGCAAAGAGAGATTAGTGACTATTCTAGTGACACCTTTTATGACCTGTTCTGCACGTCTGCCTATTTATATTGTGCTGATCGGACTAGTGATACCAGATACGCGATTAGGTGGATTTCAAATTCAAGGGATTGTATTGTTTGTCATGTATCTCCTCGGGATATTTGCAGCCCTGCTATCTGCTATTATCCTTACCAAAGTGATTAAATCGAAGCACAAATCATTTCTCATCTTTGAACTTCCCACTTATAAGACTCCGGATTGGAAAAACGTTGCCTTAAATGTATGGGAAAAAGCGTCCAGTTTTGTCTTTGGTGCTGGTAAAATCATTTTGGCGATTTCCATTATACTATGGGCATTGGGCAGCTTTGGACCGAATGACAAATTTAGCCGGGCAGAAGAATATGTAACAAAGAATAACCCGAATTTACCCGAAGCAGATTTAGAACATGAAGTTTCATCTTATCGACTGGAGCACTCTTTCCTGGGCTATCTTGGCATGGCTATTGAACCTGTAGTTGAACCATTGGGGTACGATTGGAAGATGGGCATCGGTCTAATTTCTTCTTTTGCTGCACGTGAAGTATTTGTTGGCACAATGGCTACGGTATATAGTCTCGGAGATGAAGTGGATATCGAAGATGAAGCGTCTAAAACAACGGTATTAGGCAAAATGAAAAGTGAAATTAACCGAAATACCGGTTTACCCGCTTACAATTTGGCGTCAGGTGTATCCTTACTATTGTTTTACGCATTCGCTATGCAATGTATGAGTACGATCGCGGCGGTAAAAAGGGAAACAGGATCTTGGAAATGGACTTTAATACAACTTGGTTTTATGACGGGCGTAGCCTACCTCAGTGCATTAATCGCTTATCAACTTTTAAAATAAAAGAGCTATGGATAATGTAACCGTACAATATATCATCGTGGGAATTCTCGTTTTGGCGGCTATATGGTATGTCGTTAAAAATGTCCGAAAATCATTAAAGGGCAAGTCGAGCTGTTCCAAAGGTTGCGGATGTGACTGCAGTGCTGAAAAAGCTTCAAAAGCAAATTAATTTGTCCTTTTAAGTAGCATTTGCAAATAAGATTTCGTTATTAGTTAGAGTGGCCAAAAATCACACTAGCTACTATAAAGTAAAGCGCCGTTTTTTTTAAGAAAATTACGGCGCTTGCTGTTTCTTAGCAATAATGTGCACAAATACCTAAGTGTTTTATTAACTTTATGCGCTTAGGACAAAATATGGGCTGAGGAGCCAAGTTATTCAAACGCAATTTCGCTCGACAGTATTCATTTTGGACAACCTGATTCTGGCTGAACGCTACCGCTATGGTTGGAGGCTTTCCGAACCAAGAACCAGATCAAAACAGATTAGTTACCGTATTAACCATTCATATGGAGAAACAGAACAATAAGGAAGAGTTAAAGAGAGGTCTTCAAAATAGACACATTCAATTGATTGCCCTCGGCGGTGCAATCGGAACTGGCTTATTTTTAGGCATTGGAAAAGCAGCTACATTGGCCGGACCCGCCGTTATCCTTGGTTATGCATTTGCTGGGATTATTGCTTTTTTTATAATGCGACAATTGGGCGAGATGGTGGTCGAGGAACCTGTTTCAGGAAGCTTTAGCTACTTCGCCAATAAATACTGGGGCTCTTTTGCCGGTTATGCTTCGGGCTGGAACTATTGGGTCCTTTATATTTTGGTAAGCATGGCCGAACTGACCGCAATAGGTGTTTATGTACAGTTTTGGTGGCCCGAAATACCGTTATGGGCATCAAGCCTATTTTTCTTCTTTGCGATCAACGCCCTGAATCTGGCTTCCGTAAAAATATATGGGGAGACGGAATTTTGGTTTTCCATTATTAAAGTAGTCGCCATTATTGCAATGATTGTTTTTGGTGTTTACCTGCTTCTAAGCGGTACGGGAGGTGAGCAGGCAAGCCTCAGCAACCTGACTTCACATGGCGGTTTCTTCCCCAAAGGCTGGTTTAGCGAAACAACGGACGGCAATTTTGAAGGACTCCTTTCTGCCATGGCCTTGATTATGTTTTCTTTTGGCGGACTGGAATTGGTTGGTATCACCGCCGCTGAAGCCGAAAATCCGGAAAAAAATATCCCGAAAGCAACCAACCAAGTGATCTATCGGATTCTGATCTTTTATGTCGGCGCTTTGATCATTCTTTTCTCTTTGACGCCATGGACAAACATCACCGCCGATACAAGTCCCTTTGTACTGGTGTTTGACAAACTCAATGGATTCGAATTTGCCCTCTTTGGAAAGACTTTTTATTTCACTAAAATTATCGCAAATGCGTTAAATCTTATTGTCCTTACAGCAGCATTGTCTGTCTATAACAGTAGTGTATATAGCAACAGTAGAATGTTATATGGATTGGCAGAACAGGGTAATGCTCCTCGTTTTCTATCAAAACTCAACAAAAACCATGCTCCTATCAATGCGATTTTGGTCTCTGCATTGTTTGCCGCTGTTTGTGTATTTATCAACTATGTTGCACCAAAAAATGCCCTGGAGATTTTGATGTCACTGGTGGTTTCTTCACTGATTATCAACTGGGTCATGATTTCCATTACACATTTGTACTTTAGAAAGAATAAACTCGACGCGCATTTACAAACCAAATTCCCATCTTTTCTATATCCATTGAGTAATTACATCTGTTTGGTCTTCTTAATTGCCATGCTCGGCATTATGTGGCTAACGGGGATGAAACTACCGGTAGAACTGATTCCTGCTTGGCTTATATTACTTTATGTGAGTTATGTATTAATCAAAAGAAAGAGATCTTAGTTCACTGAACTTCGATCTTATCAATAAAAAAAGCCTGATTCATTGCATGAATCAGGCTTTTTTTTGCTAAAATTTAATGTAGATATTCCTTCTCGAGAATAGCAAATTCATAATTGCCGCTCCAACCATCTAAAACAATCCCAGCTGCGCGCCTGCATCTGGTAAGCGAAAAAGATCCCTTCTTAAGGATGGAAGCGTCCCATTATTCATATATTTCTTGACGGAAAGCTTGAATAAATGCTGTAAGCTTTCGGCCATATGGCCATCCCCTTTTATCCTCCGTCCAAAATCGGTATCATTAATTTTTCCACCATGACAGGCTTCAATCCAATGTAATACCTTTTCAGCTCGGGCAGGATAGTTCTGATAGAGCCAGTCCTTAAAGATACCGCCGATCTGTCCATTGAGCCTCACGATGGTATAAGAGGCTGTTATTGCCCCCGCATCTGCTCCCGCACGAATCAAATCTGAAATCTCATCACTATTGATCCCCGGAACGATGGGCGCCATCATTAGCATGACGGGTACACCTATCCCTGTCAATCCCTCGATCAGTTTCAACCGGGCCGATGCCGTAGCCGTACGTGGTTCCATTTTCTGGCGTACCTCCTCCCGCAACGAATTGATGGTCACGGCAACGGAAACCAGATTTAGTGCCGCAAGTTCGCGCAAGAGATCAAAATCCCGTCGCATCAGTACATTTTTACTGATGATAGAAACAGGATGCTGGTATTTAACCATCAATTCTAAGATCGATCGAGTGATGCCCAATTTTCGTTCGATAGGTTGATAACAATCTGTATTCCCAGAAAGCATAATCAAATCAGGCTGATAGCTCGCTTTCCTGAATTCCTGTTCGAGCAGCTGCGCCGCATTATGCTTTACCAAGATCTTCCGTTCAAAATCCAGTCCTGCACTGAACCCCCAATACTCGTGTGAATTGCGCGCGTAGCAATAAATACAGCCATGCTCACAGCCCTGATAAGGATTAATAGACCTTTCGAAACGCAGGTCAGGACTATTGGATTTGGATATAATCGATTTCGGATGTGTCGAAATAAACTGCGTTTTTGCAGTACCCAAAAATTCCTCATCCAGCCCCTCGACATGCTCCTGCACATATTGGTTCACAAAAAACTTGTTATTGGGATTAATCTGTGCCCCTCTACCCTTGAAATATTCCGACGAATTCATAGGTTAAAATTACTAATTATTTTAGTAAAAACAAAACAGGTAATAATTATATTAACTTTTAACCTTAAGGTGTAAAGCTAAAAATTGCTATTAAATAGGTCGATCAAACTCGTCTACTCTATAGTAAATTTAAATGGATAGTATATAGAATGAATAAAAAATCCCTATACTGTATCTACAGCATAGGGATTAAAACTCTTCTTCTGAATCTCGTACGGATGCCTGTTATTTCATTAAGAAACCACCACCGAGTAGATCATTCCCTTCATAGAAAACGGCAGATTGCCCTGGAGCAATACCTTTTACATTATGCACAAAGTCGATACGGACTTTATCATCTTCTTGCGAAATGGTCGACAAAGCACCTGAATCTTTATAACGCACTTTTGAGATAGCTTCCATCGGTTGATCCAGTCCTGCATATTTGACAAAGTTTACATTACGAACGTAAGCGTGTGACTTTTCAAGTTCATGTTCTTCACCCAAGACCACCGTATTACTTTCCGGAAGGATCTCAATCACAAACATGGGTTTACCCAAAGCAATACCTAAGCCTTTACGTTGACCGATGGTGAAATAAGGGTAACCAATATGTTTGCCGACTACAGTACCATCAGAAAGAATAAAATTACCAGGACCGATCTGTTGATCCAAGGTAGGTACTTTGTGTCTCAGAAACGCACGGTAATCGTTGTCGGGAACGAAACAGATTTCATAACTCTCTGACTTATTGGCCAGTTCCTTTTGTCCCATATCTAAGGCCATTTGGCGAATCTCTTTTTTCGTGAAAGATCCTAAAGGGAACTGCGTCCGCGCAAGGTTTTCTTGTGAAACGCCCCATAAAACGTAGGATTGATCTTTATTCTCATCCTTACCTTTGGAGATCACATAGCGGCCATTGTCGTGCATGCGAATATTTGCGTAGTGTCCTGTAGCGATAAATTCACAGTCCAATTTGTCGGCACGTTTCATTAAAGCCTCCCACTTGATATGGGTATTACACAATACACATGGGTTCGGCGTGCGACCAGCAATATATTCTTCAACAAAATTATCAATTACAAAGTCCCCAAACTCATCGCGTATATCCAATATATAATGCGGGAAACCATAGTTTACGGCTAATGTACGAGCGTCATTGATACTATCAAGGCTACAACATCCGGTCTCTTTAGACGAACCACCTGCGGATGCATAATCCCACGTCTTCATCGTGATACCGATAACCTCATATCCTTGTTCGTGGAGCATAACAGAAGCAACGGAGCTATCTACCCCCCCACTCATTGCAACTAAAACTCTTCCTCTTTTACTCATCTCTATTTATTGAAGTGCAAAGATACAGCTTATTCCTTTTTCTGTATGTTAGTTTCTTGTAATTTTATCTCAATCAAAATCAACATGTTCGAAAAAAGTACGAAAATAATCTGCATAAAAGTTTTAGAATTCAAATTATCAGACTATATTTGCATCGCAATAGGGGAACAAACCCATAGCAAAAAGCGGTGCCATAGCTCAGCTGGTAGAGCAAAGGACTGAAAATCCTTGTGTCCCTGGTTCGAACCCAGGTGGCACCACGCTTCAATCTGATGATCACAGATTTAAATAAAAGGTCAACTGGTGCCATAGCTCAGCTGGTAGAGCAAAGGACTGAAAATCCTTGTGTCCCTGGTTCGAACCCAGGTGGCACCACAAAAAAAGCCTGTTCAAATGAACAGGCTTTTTTTGTTTTAATAATACACTACTGCATAAATTTTGGAAATTGAACGAAAGTCTCACTTATGCTAAAGTCCAATTTCCAACATCCAATCGCTGTTTACTACGATTCAGCGATAATCGAACGGTCTAGATGCACATATCCACCATCGACATGAATCAACTGTCCTGTTGTATGGCTTGACTTATCGGAAAGCAGAAAGACTGTTGTATCGGCAATTTCCGCAGCTGTTGTCATCCGATGCCCTAACGGAATGCGATCCGTTATTTTTTTCAATGTCTCTTCTGGATTTGCTAAAGTTTGGATCCAGGTATCGTATTGGGGTGTTGCGCATTCTGCTACGATAATAGCATTTACACGAATCGAATAAGGCAACAATTCTACGGCCCATTCCCGTGTAAGCGCATTACGTCCGCCATTAGATGCCGCATAAGCTGAGGTATTCCCCTGCCCTGTTTCGCCAGTTTTGGAAGAAATATTCACGATACTGCCTTTCGATGCTTTCAATGCATCCAAAGCATGATGGGCCATTAGGTAATAGTGAATTAAGTTTTTGTGTAGAGAAGCAACAAATTTCTCGTAATTTCCAGAAGCTAGTCCAACACCGTCATTCTGTCCGGCATTGTTCACCAAACCATCAATGCGACCGTATACTTCCAATGTCTTTTGGACCGCTCTTTCACAATCTTCGGGCCTAGACAACTCTGCTTCAATACAGAGTGCCTCAATACCAAACTGTTGGATTTCTGCCTTTACTTTTTCATTATCGGCCTGTTTACGGCCAACAATGACCGGAATAGCCTGTTCTTTAGCCAAAGCATGGACTACTGCGCGTCCGATGCCTTTTGCTCCACCGGTAACAATAATAACTTTATCTTTTAAATGAAGATCCATAATACTTTTATTGAATGGTTTGTTTCATTGATTGTGGTTAACAACAATGAACATGTTTCACTGGTTATTGATTAATTTATATTAAAGTCATTATGCTTATTATCTAGCTTCATGACCAACAAAAGCTTCAACATGCTATTTTTTGTTTTCATAACATGCTGAAGCTTTTCTTTTTTAAAGATTATACACCCGTATAGCGTTCTCTGCCCAAAAGGCATTCTTTTCTGCAGTTGTAAATTGCCCTAATTTATTTTCGACGATGGCAATACTCTCTTCGTAAGATGCCGCTAGGAGGCATACCGGCCAATCTGACCCGTACATGATACGTTTCTTCCCAAAACATAAAAATATGTGTTCCACATATTGTTTGAAATCATCCAGCTTCCACCCCTCCCAATCGGCCTCTGTAGCTAGTCCCGAAACTTTGCATACCACATTCGGAAAAGCGGCAAGTGCATCAATAAATACTGCCCACTCATCAAATTCCTTTGATTTGATGGGAGGCTTTGCAATATGATCCAACACAAACTGAAGTTCTGGATTTTGTCTTACACAAGCCAGCGTTGACGCGTAATGACGTGGGCGAATAAGCAGATCATATGTGTAACCGTAGTCCGCCAAAGCTTTCAGCCCATTTAAAACTGCCGGACGAATGAGAAAATCGGGATCCGCTTCCCCTTCAACAACGTGACGAAATCCTTTGATGATTGCAGTCGACTGATACGCGTCCAATTGTTGGCGGATATCTTGAGCCTGAAGATCTATCC
This sequence comes from Sphingobacterium sp. 2149, assembly GCF_031455655.1. Taxonomy (NCBI): domain Bacteria; kingdom Pseudomonadati; phylum Bacteroidota; class Sphingobacteriia; order Sphingobacteriales; family Sphingobacteriaceae; genus Sphingobacterium; species Sphingobacterium sp. 2149. The sequence continues at coordinate 285,118 of NZ_JAVDTD010000006.1, forward strand.
AGCCCACAACCCCTTTTATAAAAGAGTACTCGTGTGCCAATTGAACCAAATAAGCGGTTTCCTCGTCAGATTCTTGCGCCTGAACAGCAATACTTCCTCCAAATCCATTCCGCTCCAGCAAGAACTGAATATCTAAAGGGGTAAAATCACGTTTTATAACTTGCATTTCTTCTGTAATCCAACTATATCTAATTGGATCGAATTTCCAGAAATGCTGATGGGTATCTATACGCATAATGAAAAGAAAACTTGTGAGCAATTAGTTTTTTGAATAGGCGACAACAGTCTGACGGGATTCACCAAGACCATCGGCTCCTAATTCGATCACATCGCCAGGCTTCAAATAAATAGGGGGATTAAACCCTAAACCTACTCCCGCAGGTGTGCCGGTTGATATAACGTCGCCAGGCAACAGGGTCATAAATTTAGACACATACGATACAACATGTGCTACCGAAAAGATCAGATCCTTCGTATTTCCATCTTGATAGGTTTTTCCGTTTACCTTTAACCATAGACGTACGTTGTTGATATCTTTGATCTCCTCTTTTGTCGCCATAAAAGGTCCCATAGGTGCAAAAGTATCACATCCTTTTCCTTTATCCCATGTACCACCGCGTTCCAGCTGATATTCACGCTCAGAAACATCGTTGTGCAATACATAACCGGCTACATAGTCCAACGCTTCACCTTCTTCTACATACGATGCTTTCTTACCTATGACAATACAAAATTCGACTTCCCAATCGGTCTTTAATGAGTCTTTTGGAATCATTACGTCGTCATATGGACCAATCAACGATGTGGTCGATTTCATGAAGATGATTGGTTCGGCCGGAATAGGAGCATTTGTTTCCTTGGCATGATCTAAATAATTTAATCCAATACAAACAATTTTGGATGGGCGGGCAAATGGTGCTCCTATACGTTCGCTCTGGGGAACTTCAATTAACTTACCATCATTTGCTTTTACAAATTCTTCTAAACGGGCTATACCATTCTCTGCAAAGAATTGTTCATCATAGTCACCACCAAATGCGCTTACATCGTAATTTACGCCATCGATCTGAACACCGATATTCTCTTTGCCTTGAGCTCCAAAACGTATTAATTTCATGTTTATAGTATTGAGATAATAGATATTTATTTTTAGCTTATTAATTATTCAATTTAATAAAACCACCATCAATCGGGTAGTCATTTCCGGTAATAAAGGCTGCATCATCACTGCACAAGAAAAGGGCTAATTTCGCAATTTCTTCCGGTTGTGCCATACGGCCTATTGGCTGGCTTGCCGATAACTTTTCAAACATCTCGTCCTCTTTGCCTGGATAATTTTTTGCAATAAATCCATCCACAAACGGTGTATGTACACGCGCTGGCGAAATACTATTGCAACGAATCCCATAGGCCATGTAATCTCGAGCAACAGACATCGACATCGCATGGATAGCGCCCTTGCTCATCGAATACGCGAAACGGTCGGTGATACCCACCCATGCAGCAATTGAAGCGAGATTAAGGATTGCTCCTGAACCTTGCGCTTTCATCAAAGGCACCACAGCAGACAATGCATTATAAGCGCCTTTGACATTCACGTTAAAAACACGGTCAAAATCTTCTGATTGACAATTTTCTAAATTACCAACATGAGCAATGCCAGCATTATTTACTAAAATATCAATTTTTCCGATATTTTGTGCTATAGAAGTAATTTCTTGCTGATCAGTCACATTGCACCGATGAAGCACAGCTTGTCCTCCCGAAGCCAAGATCTCGGTAACTACAGCCTTGCCCCCGTCTTCATTTAAATCCAAAATATGAACTTTTGCTCCTTCTGCAGCAAATTGCAAACTGATCGCACGGCCTATCCCACTACCACCCCCTGTGATAACAGCTACTTTTTGTTCTAATTTTCCCATTTTCTATTTACTTATTAGCGTCAACCCCAAATTTCCTTAATCTGTCGATGCAGCAAATTTCTCGCGTTGACTTTTCTTTTTATGACTATTCAATCGTTTTACTTTCCAATAAAGGCATGTACTTTTTCACCTGACTTTTTCATTTATCGGCAAGTACTTCCTTTACCGATTTTTTCCAACATCAGGTGCTTCCGCGCAAGCCCTGTGGTATTTTATCGCTACAAAGAAACACCTCGACGCCAAGGGATGAAATCATCTTGCCCCAACAACACGGCCTTTGGCTGTATTCTGCCAGAAGCAACTTCAATCACATAATCCAAAATGCGGTGTGCGGCTTCCTCAATAGTTTCTGTTCCTTCGATGATCGTACCACAGTTTAGATCCAGTATATCCGGCATTTTCTCAAAAGTCTTAGTATTGGTCGAAAGCTTTACTACTGGAGCGATTGGGTTTCCTGTCGGTGTACCCAGCCCTGTTGTAAACAGGACAATATTGGCGCCAGCTGCCACCTCTGCAGTGGTACTTTCTACATCATTACCAGGAGTACATAATAGGTTTAATCCCGGGCGGTTAGCGAGTTCAGGATAATCGACCACCGCCATAACAGGTGATGTTCCTCCTTTTTTTGCAGCTCCGGCAGACTTAATGGCATCAGTTATCAAACCGTCACGGATATTGCCTGGCGAAGGATTCATATAGAAACCTGAGCCGTCCGCTTCGGCTTTTGCATTATATATACGCATCAACGACATAAAACGATCTGCTGTAGGCTCATCGATACAACGATCACTCAACTCTTGTTCTACACCACATAACTCTGGAAATTCCGCCAAAATCACAGAACCGCCTAAAGTCACCAAAATATCCGACACAAAACCTAGTGCTGGATTGGCAGAGATGCCCGAAAAGCCATCTGAGCCGCCGCATTCCAAGCCGATACACAATTTGTCCAGCGGAGCAGGTCTGCGTTCATTTTGATCGGCTTGCATCATCCCTGCAAAAGTTGCTTTGATCGCCTTTTGCATAAGTTCCCTTTCGGTTCCCTCTTTCTGCTGCTCGAAAATATATAAAGGCCGATCGAAACCAGGACTTCGTTTTTCGATCTCCGCCTTCAAAATTGACGCCTGCGCATGCTGACATCCTAAACTCAACACGGTTGCCCCTGCCACATTTGGATGCGTGATATAGCCAGCCAAAAGGCCACATAGCGCATCCGAATCCATACGCGTTCCACCGCATCCCATCTCGTGATTTAAAAACTTGATTCCGTCAACATTTTTGAACAGACGGTCGTGCTCTCCCCCACTCGAATTCGCCAGTAGCTCGTGGTTAAGAATGTCGTTAATATCCGCACCAGACTTATAGCGCTCAATCAAATCCTCTACCTCGGAAACATAATTATTTGCTTTTACTTTATAGCCGAGTTTCTCCTCAAAAGCAGTTTTTAAAGTCATTACATTCCTGTTTTCACAGAACACTAACGGAATAACCAACCAGTAATTTGCCGTCCCCACAGTACCATTGGAACGGTAAAAACCATTAAAAGTTTTATCCTTAAAGGCCGAAACATCAGGTTTTGTCCAAGAAGTCTTCCGGTTACCCATTCTAAAATCTTCCGAAGCATGACGCAAGTTTTCAGTGGTAATAAGTTCACCTGCAGTTAAAGGGGTATTCAATTTTCCAACTAACACTCCGTACATCAATACTTCAGCATCTTGCTCCATGGGCTGGATGGTAAATTTATGTTTGGCAGCAACAGCTTGCTTTAATGGAAATTCTTTACCATTAAAAACAATCGTTGTTCCCTCGTCCAAGTCTTGTAAAGCGACGAGGACATTATCCATTGGATGGATCTGTAAATAGCGCTGTATAGCCATCATTATACTAATTCAAAAATTTTAGTCATCATTACCCATTTCTCCCCTGGCTTTGTCCCCGGAATTGCAGCCTGATATTTCCACATCAGCTGCTCCCATTCCTGCACCTTTTCATTGGCTTCATCCATAGCTGCTTTTCGCTCAAATGAAAAATCGTCGCCCACTTCCATATTCATAAACAATCTATTTTCAAAACGATAGATTTCCATCTGCAGAACGCCGGCATCCAGAATAGAACGTTTTATTTCTGGCCATACCTCACGGTGATAATCCTCATACTCCCGGATCAATTGCGGATCATTCACGAGATCCAATGCCATAACATATCTTTTCATTTTAACTAATTTAATGTGATTTTAGACTTTCAGTTTCCACAATACTGACCCTTCTATTTTGAAAGGCAAACAACAGAACAACAATAAAACAAACCAAAGGCACAAAATAACCATATTGGAAATTTCCTGTTTTATCAGAGATAAAACCCAAAATTGGAGGTAACAAAGCACCGCCCACAATTGACATGACGATCAGACTGGAAGCCGACTTCGTATCTGCTCCGATCCCCTGTACACCAAACGCAAAAATCGTTGGGAACATAATTGACATAAAGAAAGCGATACCAATTAGCGCATATAAGGTTTGAATGCCTGATCCGAAGATGACGAATAGGGATAAAAGGATGGCGATAAAGGAATAAATAATCAGCAGTTTGGAAGCGGATACAAAACGCATAAAAAATGTACCTATAAATCGTCCTAGCATAAAAGCCAGTCCGGCAAATCCGGCGTAGTCAGCCCCCTCTTTACCCGATATGCCGGCAACTTCCGTAGCAAACAATACCAGAAAACTTAAAACACAAACCTGGGCTCCGACATAAAAGAACTGAGCCACCACTGCCCATCGAACATTTGTGTGACGAAAAGCATGAAAAAAACCTGCCTTACCTTCTTCTTCCGCATCTTTGATATCAGGCAATTTTGTAAAGAAAAACAAGGCTGCGATCAATAAAATCAATATACCCAATACCACATAAGGCAATTTTACAGAAGCTGTTTCGGACTGGATATAAGCCATTTTTGCCTGTTCAGCCAATTGTGCCAGTTCCTCCTGCGATTTAGGCTCATGAGATAAAATAAATTTCCCACCAAAGATCGGAGCCACAAAGGCTGCCAGACCGTTAAAGGACTGTGCAAAATTAAGTCGCTGCGCCGATGAAGCCGGATCCCCCAATATAGCAACGTAAGGATTGGCAGCGGTTTCCAGAATCGTAAGACCACAGGCCACAACAAATAAGGCTCCTAAAAAGAAAACATAACTGATCGTGTTGGCAGCAGGTACAAAAAGAAAACAGCCAATCGCAAAAAAGATCAATCCGATCAAAATGCCAGCTTTATAGCCGTATCGTTTCATAATAATACCTGCAGGAATGGCCATCACAAAATAAGCGATGAATACGGCAGAATCGACCAATGAAGCTTGAAAGTGCGTTAAACTAAACGCATTTCTCAAATGCGGAATTAAGATTGGATCTAGGTTATGAATAAATCCCCAAAAAAAGAATAAGGATGTCACCAAAATCAAGGCAAATGTGTAACTCTTTTTATTCGTCATATCTTTCAAATGGTTATAAGTAGTTATTTATGTAAAATAAGCTTAAAAATCCTAGACAACATTCAAGTATATTATCAAATTATTAAGCTATATTACCATAGCCAAACTCAAATTGGTAACTTTACAGCATATATTTCACAATTATGAAAGCACAGCTGCTTCATTTAAACAGTAACCCTGAGCATTCATTCAATGCCAGAAGAGACAATACCCCGCAATACCACAACCTTTGGCATTATCACGAAGAACTGGAATTGATTTATTTTGCTAAAGGCTCGGGTACTCAATTTATTGGCGATAGCGTTAGGCGTTTTGAATCGGGCGACATCACACTGGTGGGTTCAAATTTACCTCATTACTGGCTGTTTGATGCCATTTATCTGCAGCAGGAAAAAGCTGAATGCGCAGATATCCGTGTAATTCATTTTAAAGAGAACTTTTGGGGAAATGATTTTATCAATTTACCTGAAAATAAAGCCATCAAAGAGCTTATTCGCGTATCCAAGAGAGGCATTTCATTAGCAGCGCATAGCCGATTAAAAACTATGCAATTAATTGATGCTATTTTGACGACAACCGGCACGTCACGTATTATTCATTTACTGGAGATCTTAACGTGCATTTCGGCCGAAGAAAAACATGATTTATTGACCAGCGCCACTTTTACCATCCAACTGCAAGATCAGGATGCCAACCGTATGCAGGTTGCGATGCACTTTATAGGTGAAAATTACCGCGACCAAATACGGCTGCATGACCTTGCTTCGCTAACGGGTATGACACCAAATTCATTCTGTCGCTTTTTCAAGTCACAGACCGGAAAAACACTCTTTCAATTTCTGATCGAAATGCGCGTTAAGACAGCCTGCAATTTATTAATAGAAAACAAACAGACGGTGAAGCAGATCTGTTTTGAAGCCGGTTTTCAAAACTTCTCCAGCTTTCACAAGTACTTCAAAACCGTAACCGGCACTACTCCCCTCAACTTTCAGCGATCAAAAGCTTAAGACGATCTTACCCAATAAGCTTGAGTCTTCCATCAGCCTATGAGCCTCAGGGGCCATAGCAAAAGGAAGCACTTGGTATATAGAGGGTTTAAAATGTCCAGCACTGAGCTTGGGCCATACCTGAGACCAGATCTCGTCACGTAGTATTTGCTTAAATTCGCGGTCTCGCGAACGCAGTGTACTTCCGGTTAAAAGGATGCGTTTTTGCATCAATTGCAGCAAATTCAATTCAACTTTTGCGTTTTCCATCGCGTTAATATACACCAGTCGGCCATCGGGGTTCAAGAGACGGATATTTTTCTCAAAATATGAGCCACCAATGCTGTCTAAAATAACATCCACGCCCAGCCCCTCGAGCAGCTGCTCGAAATCTTCTGTTTTATAATTTATAGTTTTGACGGCTCCCAATGATGCGCAAAAACTGGCTTTCTCGGGTGAGCTGACTGTCGTATATACTTCCGCACCAAACAAGGACGCGAGCTGAATTGCTGTACTACCAATCCCACCAGCACCACCATGTACCAAAAAGTGCTCACCTGTCTGCAATTTCCCCCGTCGGAAAACATTGTCCCATACCGTAAAAACGGTTTCTGGAAGTGAGGCTGCCTCGGCAAAGTCCAGATGATCTGGAATAGGCAAACAATGCCCTTGATAGACTTTGGCATAGGTGGCATAGCCTCCGCCCGCTACGAGTGCACAGACGCGATCGCCGATATTCCAGTCGGTGACATCCTTTCCTTTCTCAACGACAATACCAGCAATCTCCAAGCCAGGTATCCGAGGATTTACTCCGGCTGGCGCAGGATAACTCCCTTTACGTTGGAACACATCAGGTCTATTGACTCCTGCCGCTTTTACTTCCACTAAAACTTCGTATTGTCCGGGCTGCGGCATTTCCTCATCGCTAACTTGCAAAACTTCCGGCCCACCGGGTGCAGTAATAATAACAGCTTTCATCATGATTTTTTAGGGTATTTTTGTAATCTTATATTAAGGGAAAGCATAAAATAACGCGCCAGTCGATTATTACGGACATCCAAAATATCATTTCCTAAGACGACACGCGAAATCCCGGTATTCTGGTTCATTAAATCGAATCCCTGAAAACGCAGCATACCGAGGTTATTCCGTCCAAAAGTATATTCCATATACGCATTGATTATCGTCGGGCTAATATTGTTCCACGAGCTTGAATATCCTGCGTTAAACTTTTGGGAAAGCTCAAGTCCCATCGTAAAATGTGTACCCAGATATGCTTTAGATCCCAGTCCAACAATACCCGAATGCACGGTGATATTATCTTGCACAGGCCAATCAAATGTCGCCCTGTTCAAGGAATAGTTACCATTTAATTCGGCTTCGAAGATATCACTCCAGGTATAGCGAAACTGAATCGCTTGAGTAAACAAGAAGTGTCCACCAAAGCTCTTCTTATCGTTTACATACGAGATATTGTTATAATAATCGGCATTTCCGTTCAAGCTCATCTGCAGGTTATCGGACAACAACGAGGCTGTAAACAAATAATAACTCTTAACATCATAATATCCTTCTGTGTTGCGATAGGTCGTTTTTTGTATGGTCGAATTGGGATCAATTGTACGGTTGGCAACAATCTTATCATTCACCAGATTAAGAGCAAGACTAGCTTCTAAGTACTGACCACTGCGTGTAATTGATTTCCGGTATTTTGAAACAAAACTATGTGCAAATTCCGATTTTAGATCTTTATTTCCGACCACAATATTTTGTGTGTTGGTATTGTCCACCACAGGTTGTATTTGATAGAAACTAGGTTGATTATTACGCCCATAATAATCCACCGAAAGATCCTCCTCTTTGCTGAATTTCCATTTCAGTCCGGCAGAAGGTACAAGGTTCACATTGGAATAGGAGGTTTTTATCAGCTTGTCTGTTGAACTTCCTGTCAGCTCCGAAGGCTGAACCGCAAAGCCGAAACTCACTTTCACTTTGTCACTCAGATCTTGCCGATAAACCATACCGACTTTATTGCTTGCAAAAGCATAGTCGTACTTCAAACTCAGCGAATCCACCAAGAGAGGTCCATTGTCAAAGTTGTTGTCAAAAGTGGAACGTCTAGCATCAATCTTGGTATAGTCAAAATCGTAATTGATTTCCAAAGTCCCTCCTAAATCAACGGGTTCGACCAGGGACAGGCGACTTTGGATATTTTTATTTTCACTGCTGGAACGGACGCCTTGATTGAGATACGTCTCCGTTATTCTGGGCAAATTTGAGCTACTATCGATTGCTTTATTAAAGTCGCGGACTTCCTCGTCTTTATCCAAAGAATTAAAGTCAGTATGCAACGTATAAAGCACTTTCCGCCCCGGTTTGGTAAAACTTCTGACATAAAAAAGATCTAAAGCTGCTGCCGGACTTTCCGTAATACTGCCCGCATCATAGTTACCCGTACTACTCAATAAATTATTTTGTATCCTCCTATCTTTCAACGTATTGCTTGTAGCATTGGTATAAGATAATTTGGGCGATATTTTAAGCTGATCTTTGGGAGACAGCTTGATATCAAAGTCCCAGTCCATTTTGTGTGTACGATCAATCGATTTTATGCTGTAGTTTTCAGAATTGCTGATCAAATTATTCCCCCCTTTCCCATATCCGTATATGGACTGCAACAAAGAATTTCCCTGGATGTAATTATTCCGCTGCGTAAAAGAATATTTACCACTGCCGGTCACGTTTTTAGAAAGCGGACTGGAAAAACTGCCTCCTACAGATCCGATTTTATTCAGTCCATCTGTAGGGTCTGCAAAGTCAGCAAGTTCGCCCATTTCCCGCTCCCGCTCTCCACCATTGGGGGAACCGAAAGAAAAGAGGTTTGTGTTGGTATTGTTTACTGATGTGATAATAGAATATTCTCTTCCATCATTAAAGCGGTTCAGCCCAGCACTGCCCAGATAACGATCGGCCGAACCACCGCCCAATGTGGCCTGTCCAAAAGTAATTTTCTTCTTATCATCTTTGAGGACGATATTGAGGATCTTTTCCGATTCAGCACTTTTAATTCCTTTTGCTGTAGCCTCATCTCCATAAAAATCGATCACCTGAACACTTTTTACAAAATCTGCGGGTAGATTGCGTGTTGCTGTGAGCACATCGCCGCCAAAGAATTTTTTTCCATCGACCTTAACGGAGGATATAGGTTTGCCAAAGGCATAAACAGAACCATCCCTTGAAACCTGAACATTTGGCAACGCTTTGAGAGCCTCCTCCAACAGCGCGCGGTGATCGAATTGAAAGGCATCCAGATTAAATTGAACAGTATCCTGCTTATAGACGATAGGTTTATATTTCAGTACAACAACCTCTTTCAGCAGGGATACATGGGGGAACATCGTTAATTTTCCGACATCCAATGTCGCTGTTGTACTATTGTACAAAGGATAGCTACGTTCCAATATACTTAGGCCCAGCTGACTACAACTGATACGAATATCATTACCTTGCACACGGCTGAAATGAAAATAACCTGTATTGGACGTTGATGAGAACAAGGTATCGCGAGAGCTTGTCAGATGGACACTCACACCGTTTAACGGTTTTCCTGCTGTATCTACAACAATACCATACACCTCTTTTTTTGACACCTGCCCTAAGGCGCTTTTAGGTAAAAAAAACAAGTTCGTTATAGCTAAAAAAAGTACTAACCGGATAATATTCCCGTCCCTTAGTTCCATCAAACCGACTTTGCGATAATACAATTCAATATAAGAATTCTTAAGCTATTAACGTAAAAAGTTGTGATTTTGTATATAAAAAAACGAGCTGTCGGATAAACAGCTCGTTTTTTATACCTATTTTTAAAAATTACTATTCACCTGGAAAACTAACTTTAAGAAGGTGTTTGTCAATTTCCCAACGGCCAGTACCTTCTTCACCGATTACATCGAATAATTCAAGAATGCGTCTTGCTACATACTCTTCTTCCACCTGCTCTGCCAAGAACCATTGAACAAAATTAAAGGTAACATAATCTTTTTCTTTCGCACATCTATCAGCGATATTATTGAATTGTTCAGTAACAAACATTTCCTGCTCCAGTGTTTGTTCAAACACGCCACGGAACGACTCAAAATCTTGAGGAATACCGATCACCTCTGGAGAAATTGCACGTCCACCGCGATTGTTGATATAATTGAAAAGCTTCAACATGTGTTCACGCTCTTCGTTGGATTGCTTTGCAAAAAATTCTGAAGCGTTTTCCAAACCTTGATCATCACACCAAGATGACATAGCCAAATATAATGCAGAAGAATGAGCTTCAACTTTAATTTGCGCATTCAATATATTTTCGATCTCTTCTTTCAAAGAAGATTTTAATTTCAATAAATCTTTCATATTTACCTTAAGTTTAAATTCTAAAACATGCACAGGTGAAACACATCCTCACCTGATTGTATCACAAAGATACAGCAGAACTTTAAAATTTGTATCAAGAATATGTAATACGAATTCAGTCTAAATTAGGCCAAGCGGGCACAACTTGTTTAGAATCAATACAATTACAAATACAGCTCATCAATACTTTCGATAAGCGATCAATTAAAACGATTGGAGACATTATTGTTGAAAATAGTGTATGGCAACAAAAGAGAAAGGACAGCAGTATGAACTGCTTGTTTAAAATAAAAATTGGCTTAATACGATTCGTTTGATGTATTTACTACGCAAAAACTGCAAATGGCGAAACCTGAAGACACGTTCTGATTACGCTATTCAGCTCGATCATAAATTTAGCTCCGTCTAATAATTCACGTAACTGAAGCACATCTTCTACCGCTAAGATGAAACATCTTTCCGTACGGAAGGGCATGATGATTTCGAAATCCGACGAACGGGTAGTGTCATGAAGCATATGTTCGACATCAATGGCATCTATACGTTTTTTGAACATTAAAAAATCAGATACCGAGAAAGAAGTAGTCTCCTTATTATATTCCAACCAGAAACAATTTTTGCGGCTACATTGATAGACTTTACCTGTTGTAGTTGAAAAAACTTCCTCCACCTGTGCTAACGGACAAACCAATTCTGACATTTTTATTTCGCTTATCATTTAAATCGATCAAAAATAAATATTATTTATAATCAATCCAAGTAAAACTGTAGATTATTTTGATTTAATATAAATAAGCCTTTTAATCCTTCATTATCCATAAAAAAAGAGGCCAGTTGATACTGACCTCTTACATGAATAACTTTATTTTATCGTTTTTAATCGTATTCTTCTTCCTCTTCTTCCTCCACTACAAGAACGTCATTACGACTATTAATTACGGTATTTTTTGTTTTTGTTTTATGCTTATTTATCTGTCTACGAAGAGATTCCACGGCAATATCTGTTGCCTCTTCAAAACTTTTTGCCTGCCCCTTTGCAAATAGCTGACTTCCTGGGATATTCAATTTAATTTCCGAAATTTTGTTTGCCTCATCATCGACATTTTCCAATCGCAGATAGCATTCGCCACCAATAATGGAATCCAAAAACTGCTCCAATTTTCCTGTTTTCTTTTTAATAAAATCGATTAGCTTTTGATCAGCAGTAAATCGAATAGATTGCACAGTAATGTTCATTTTTCCTCCTTTTTTTAAGCTTTTGGATGAGCTTGTTTATAAATTGACTTCAATCGTTCTGCTGAGTTATGCGTGTATACTTGTGTTGCCGCAAGTCCTGCATGCCCCAGCAGCTCTTTAATTGCATTTAAATCTGCCCCATTATCCAATAGGGCTGTTGCGAACGTATGCCTCAAAATATGAGGACTTCGCTTACCTTGTGTGGAAATCAGTGTCAACTGCCGATGTACGATATCGTAGATCAGCTTGGCGTATGCCGGCTTCCCCTCTTTAGTAACGATCAGTAAGCTATTATTAGTATCAACAAATTGTGTCGCTTTTTGTTGTAAATAGTTTTTCAATTCTTTCAATAAAAGATTATTGATCGGAACGAGGCGTTCTTTGTTCCTTTTACCTAATATAAGAATGTTTTTACTAAAAAAATCAATATCCTGTTCTTTAATTTTCAACAATTCCGCTAATCGGATGCCTGTACCAAACAATAATTCCATCACCATATAATCACGGCAGGATTCAAATCCATCCTGCTCCTGCTCCATCTGATCCAATAAGCGCACCAATTTTTCCTTTTCGACAACTACCGGTAATTTTTTAGGAGTTTTTAACGCTTTAATAAGTGTCATGGGATTTTTGGCAATACATTCCTCACGTTGCAAAAATTTAAAATATGTTCGCAATGCAGACATGCTTCGGTTTACGGAGCTGGCATTCTTTCCAGATTCCACCATTTGCGCAAAATAATGCCGCAAATCACGGTATACGATATCCTGCACCATCAGTCCTTCCCGACCCAAAAAAGAATGAAACAGATCCAGCTCATGCTTATAAGCGACAACTGTGTGTTCTGAATATCTTTTTTCAATTTGCAAAAACCGAATAAACTCCTTTTCCAACATTTTTCCCTTGCTATATGGCTTAAATTACAAACTTAAAAGCACAAAAAAAAGGGAAAAGCATTGCTTTTCCCTTTATATTTTGAAATTATCAACGAATCAACTAGTTAGCTAGATCTTGATTCAAAGATTGTTTGTAAATCGCTTTTTTCACTTGAATGCGACGAGTTACAGATCTCTTTTCGTAAGCTTGACGTGAACGCAATTCTCTTAAAACTCCAGTTTTTTCGAATTTCTTTTTGAAACGTTTCAATGCTCTATCTAAAGATTCTCCTTCTTTTACATTTACGATAATCATGCGTTATATATACCTCCTTTCGCCGCTTTTAAATTTAAAGTGGGACAAAGGTAAGCTATTATTTTTAAAAAGGGAAACAAAATTGTTTTTTTATAACAATTTGAATTCTTCCAGTAAAATCTGCAGGGGTTTCTCTTTGGTACACAATGCCGTATGCCATCCCAACTGATTAGCTGTTGCCAAGTGCTGCGGACTATCATCGATGAACAAAGTTTCTGCAGGGTCCAATTGTTGTTCTGTCATAACCAACTCAAAAATCTCCGCATCAGGTTTACGCATTCCCACCAAATGAGAGTAATAGGTCTTTTCAAAAAAAACTTCATTGTCTGCAACGCCATATTTCTGCTGGATATCATTCATACAATAGGCATAGTGAATAGCATTGTTATTGCTTAATAAGAAGGTCCGATATCGATCTTTCAACTGAAGTAAAATTTCATGATTACCTTTTGGTACACCAATCAGCAGGCTATTCCAGGCAGCGTCTATCTCGTCGTCCGCCAATGCCGAATTTTGCGCCAATTCTCTTATTCCATCCCGAAATTGAGCCGAATCAATTTTTCCTTTATCAAAATTATCAAAAAGTGCACTTTGACCATGATGTGCAAATACAGCATCTACATTCCCTATACCTAACTGAGTAAAAGCATCTTTCAAATTCACAAAGTCGATCATAAAGATCACATTCCCATAATCAAGAACAATATTTTTAATTTTTTCCATCGAATTATTTTGAAATATCGATACAAATATCGATAATTGCATCGTCAAAAGTGCACAACAGCTGCTTAAATTGACAAAATTACAGACCTGCTCCTATAGCTCAGTCGGTTAGAGTAGAAGACTCATAATCTTTTGGTCCCTGGTTCGAGCCCAGGTGGGAGCACAAAGCAAAAAAGCGGATTTTCTAGCTAGAAAATCCGCTTTTTTGCTTTATCATACCGACCGCCTTTTTGGTGCAACAGCTACGGGGTGATCATCTTTTTAACGTTCCAATCGCCCAGTACACGATCCAGCTTATATATATCCCGTTTTTTTTCCGGAAGCTGATGTGACCATTCCACACGCTTGGAGAGATTCAATGCCCCGGCTCCTTTCGATCCCAATTCGGCGTAAAACACGGTTTTATGCTTATCTGGAAACAAGCTATCACCCTTCCATTCATTCCACCCTTCAGGAACAATATGAGCTCCCAAAGTACAATCTACCAACACCGTATTGGCGTAGGGACGCCATGGTCTGCCGAGAAATACTTTATCGACAGCTGCATCTGCAGCGACAAAATCACACTGCTCAAAGACATAACCGTACTTTTGCCCCTGAGGTGTAGCAGCAGCTGTGACATACGAATTTCGCAGGGATAGAATCCGGCATTGCTGAAAAAATGCAATGCCCGGCCCGAAAATAAAATCTGTTGTTCCGCTGATACTGCAATCGAAAAAATAGCTCCTTGCACCGCTTTTACCCAGATATAAAGTATCCTGAAAACCCAAAAGACGGCAGTTGACCAATGCTATCTGGTCACCTTCCAGATGAAGTACCACCGCCTGCCCCACTGGACCAGCTGCATTTTCGATCGTTAAATCCTTGATGAGCACCCTACTCCCACGAACCAATAAGGTATAACTACTGAATGTCCCAAGCGTAAGATCCCCTCGCTCATCTGGACAGTCAACCTTCTTACCCGCATAATCATTAAAAACAATCTTGGTATGGATAGCATCCTCACCTATAAGCTCAATATTTTCGATATACGTTGGGATCACTATTTTTTCATGATAAATCCCTTTCCTGATCCAAATCCGAACGGCCTGTTCACCGCGAAAAGCACGAACCGAATTTACTGCAGCTTGTATACTTGTAAAATCACCCTTTCCCTGTTGGTCTACTGCAATCAATTCGGGAGGAGCAGCCCGCCCCCCTAGCGCGGTGAACAGTATACCCAACAGTAGGCCGACAGGCAGCATCTTAAATACATTTATTTTTCTCTTCATGAGTGTGTTTTTAGCATAAACCCTATTGCTGAGCTTATTATATTATCATACAATTTTAATTACCCTAAACGGTCAATAAGGCTAAAGTAGGATAGCAGCATCCTTATTTTTCTATTCTAAACCAGTCTACTTCAGCATAACCACTATCATTGCTGTGCTTTTCTCTACTTGCATAGAGGCCTAATGCTGCACCAACCCACTTCCCTGGCTTAGCCTCAAATTGACCTCCCACGGGTATATAACTTTTGCCATCCAAACTATATGACCATTGACAGGAATTTCCATCTTTGACTACTACACGGATATACACAAAGTCATCCGGCAAAGAAGAAACGGACTGCACATTTTCCGCATGACCAGCATAGGCCCCTGAACAACGACCAGAGTAAAGTTGAAATTGACCTTTATCTTTACGTATAAAAAGCTGGGAATAATCTTCACCGACCACCACCAGTCCTGCTTTTTCACCAAGTTCCTTCTCATTGGGACGCAGTCGTATTTTTGCTGTCACACTGAAATTTTCTGCAGGAAACTTTTGCGTCATAATGTAAGGCGCCGACATTAGGTTTTTACCTCCTTGAGGCTCTTGTTGGCTATAGAGCCGGAGCTTACCCTCATGTGATGGCATAAGCCAAGTACCATCCGGATTAGCCTGCCATTGCCACTGCAATCCTAAATGAGGAGACTCAAACTCGTCCGATTCCCGAGGATTGACCGGAGCAGAGACCTGCTTTCCGACGTTAGGTTTCCTATAGGTAGTCACGGGGGTACCTATGCCATTTCCATCGCTATCCTCGCCGATGATGGGCCAATTCTCTTTCCAGACCATCGGCTGAAGATGCACCACACGTCCCAGGGCTTCTTTATCCTGAAAGTGGAAAAACCAGTCCTCCCCAGAAGGAGTATCTACCCAAGCACCCTGGTGCGGACCATTAACTGCCGACTTGTTCTGCGCCATAACCACCTTACGCTCATAGGGCCCATAAATATTTTTCGAACGCAAAACCAATTGCCAGCCCGTGGAAACCCCACCCGCTGGTGCAAACAAAAAATAGTATCCATTCCTCTTATATACTTTGGGCCCCTCAATTGTAGGGTCCAATTCATGCCCATCATAAACAATTGTACCGCGATCCAATACACGAGTTCCGTCAGTACTCATCGTTGCTATTGCCAGAACACTTTTCAAGCCTGCACGGCTCCCCGCATAGGCATAAGCTAAATAAGCACGACCATCTTCATCCCAAAACGGGCATGGATCGATCAATCCCTTTCCTGGGAAAACCAACGTTGGTGCTGACCATGTTCCCCGGATATCCTTTGTTTTTATCTGATAGATTCCAAAATCCGGATCGGGATAATAAATATAAAACTCGCCATTGTGGTATCGAATTGAAGGTGCCCATACTCCTCCGCCATGTTGCACGCTACGGAATACCGCTTCGGGCACTTGCCGCTGCAGCGCATGACCTACAATCGTCCAGTTGATCATATCTCTGGAATGTAGAATAGGAAGGCCTGGACTGTGATGAAAACTGGAGGAAACCATATAATAATCTTTCCCTACACGGATCACATCCGGATCGGAATAATCAGCATGGATAATAGGATTTTTAAATTTTCCATTTCCAAGATCCGGACGCCACACCTCAGAAGTGTAATTCTGTCCGAATGCCAATAAACAGCTAGTCAAGGTCATATAAGCGATCAGGCAACTCATTCCAATCGTTTTATTTTCAATTCTTATCATAAAATTCGAGCATAAAATATTCATTTAAATTCTTAAGCTCATTTCTATAGCCAGCATGCTATGAAATGACGCCTTAGGTTTATCTGCTACTTTTTAAAAATTGGTTACCAGTTAAAAATAGCTTTTTACGAATGTATTCTACTATTTTTTCTACGCAAACGATCTCAAAAGAACCATCGGAACCGACCATTCAACCTGCTTAACTAGCAATCGTCTTTGAACGCACCAACCGCCAATCATACGCTATTGACCTTTAAGGCTTTTGCGGCAACTTTTTAACAATAGTCAAAATTTAATCGACGGGAAGAATGAGAAATACGTTTGATCTAAGCTACGTGATATCAACAGCAAGAGGCTAATATATCCATTCAAGCGCGATCCAAACATCAATCTTATTTGTAATTATTCTAAATAAAAATGTAGATTTGCGCCATTCACACCATGAGACAACATTGGATAGCTACATTGAAAGGGTCGAGTGAGGCCTTTGAATCCTTATATGACTTAGTATACAGAGAGCTTTTTGCCTATGGCATGATGCTAGGATATTCGCGTGAAGCCGTAAAAGATGGTATACAACATCTATTTTTAGAATTATGGGAAAAACGTGACCGCCTGCCTCCTGTCGATAATATCAAATCATATTTGATGACATGGTTGCGCCGTATTCTGAATGACCGTCGGTTATTGGATGAAAAATTGGCGATAACAAATTATCGGTCCAATGACAATGCTCCTTCACACGAGACGGTCCTCATACAACAGGAATCCATTCGCGAAGCGAGTACCCGTTTAATTCAAGCTTTGGAATCCCTCACCCCGAAACAAAGACAGGTGATTGATCTCAGGTTTTTTCAAAACAAGTCTTATGAACAAATTGCATCTGAAACTGGAAATAGTCAACGAACAATCTATAACCTTGTTTATGAAGCCATTAAGGTTTTAAAGAAAAAAAATGAAAAATAATCCGGTAAAAAACTGGATTTCTCTCCTCTACACTCATATATACATGAAAAAAATTTACAACGATAGCGTTGATTTAGTAATCGATGAGAGTTTTGTGTCTTATCACAATGGAAACGCAAAACGAGCGGAAATTCATTTTTGGACGACATGGATTGCAGAAAATCCAGATAAATTACATCTTGTTACTGAAGCAAGGACGATGTTGGATGCCCTAAACGTGCATATCAGCGAAGGGGAATTGCAAGTTGAAAAAGATAAACTATTTGCAAAGCTGGAAAGCAAAGCAACTGCAAAAACACATCAGCTAGGAGGAAAATGGCGATGGATTGCTGCAGCTTCTATCCTACTCATCGGTGCATTTTCATTCCATCAGATTTTTCTTAAAGGCACGACTCAACCTACGCTCGCCATACATCCTACCTCTACTGAAGAATGGCTTCATGTCGCTACCAAAAATGGCAGAATGATCAAGGTTAACCTCAGTGATGGAAGCCAGATTACGTTGATGGGTGGAAGTACACTACATTATCCAAAACATTTCAGTAAGGATACTATGTGTGTTCTGCTGAACGGTGATGCACACTTTAATATTTCAAAAAACGCAGGCCGCACATTTGCAGTAAAAACAGATAATGCCTTAGTGACGGTATTGGGGACACAATTTTTGGTGGAGCAAGTTGATTCAAAAAACACCCGTGTAAGTTTGTTTTCCGGAAAGATTAAACTGACCAACCGCAACAATAAAAAACAAATTCTGCTCAATCCTGGGCAACAGGGGTATGTCACCACTACGAATATCCATCTCGATAAATTTGCGCCCACACAGATCAATAATTTTCCGGAAGGTATTTTACATTTTCAAAATGCTCCTTTCGCTGAAGTCGCCCGGAAAATGACGCAATATTATGGCATCCACCTCTCCCTCCGCAAACCCGATGCGCGATGGAGATATACCGGGCATTTTGAGAAGCTGCCTGTTGAGGCTGCACTCGCCGCGATTTGTTTTTCAAAAGAATTGTCATCAAAAAAAATAGCAAAAGATACGTATGTGCTTTATTAAAGAAACAGTAAGACGAACCTTCTTATTGAACACCATTTTCCTACTATCCGCTGGGGCCGTTTCCGCACAAAGCACGCCCGGGCAAGGAACCTTGGAAACTGCTTTTCAATTATTGACCCAGCAGCACGCCGTACATTTTTCCTACGACGCTTCCATCGGACTGCAGCGCCGTGTTCCTCTTCCCACGGCCAAAGAGAACATAGACACGTATTTGTCTAGGCTAGCATCGACACATCAGCTGCGCTTTCAGCGAATCAAACGCTCTAACGTTATTGCCGTCAGCAAGGCAGCTAAGCCCATATTGCTCAACGGTGTAGTGACAGATGCAAAAAAAGGGTTGCCATTGGCCGGAGCGACGCTAATACTTAGGAAAGAAAACAAAACCTATCGCACTGATAGTTTAGGACGATATCGCATACTGACCGCAGCTGAAAATCGCGGCCAGGAAATTGGAATACGTTACTTGGGCTATCAAAATTACGACATTAAGGTGGATACCGCATTTCAGCGGATCAAACTGGTTCCATTAGATCAACAACTTGAGGAAGTATTTGTCAGCAGCACCTACGAAGCACCGAAACTACGCGAAGAGATGATTGGGAGTGTGTATACGATCAGCGCCAAGGATTTGCAAGCCGACCGGCCAATAGAAAGCGTAGATAAAATGCTGGAAGGACTAGTGCCGGGATTATATGTCGAACCCAGCACTTCCCTAGGCACCCCTGTTAAGCTTCATATTCGCGGCCAGGGAACACTGACAAACCTAACAAGCAATACCGGACGATCGACCTCTTCGCAGCCGCTGTACGTTGTTGATGGTGTTGTTGTACAAGAACAGGAAATAGGCGATGCCAATTCACTATTCACGGGGGAGACCTTGCTGAATCCGATCGCAGGAATCAACCCATTGGATATTGAATCCATTTCAGTACTTAAGGATGCTGCCGCAACAGCAATCTATGGCGCAAACGCGGCAAATGGTGTTATTTTGATCACGACCAAATCTGGTCGCAGTGGCAAGGCACAGCTAACAGCCTCTTACAATACCGGGGTCTCCACGTTTATCAACCAAATGAAATTACTCTCCGGACCGCAATACTACGAATTACTGCGAGAGTTTTATATAAATACGGGCTCAACGGCAACTGATGCCTCAAAAAAGGCAGGTAGCAACACCATCGATACCGACTGGTTTGGACTGACGTCACGTAATGCACGTTATGATAATATCAATCTGTCTCTTTCGGGCGGGAAAGGTAAAGATACATATTATCTTTCCATGGGCTACCGTAATCAGCAAAACGCCAGTCCTGGAAATGGTTTGAAGCAATACACAAGCTCTATACGTTATTATAATCAGTTTAGCGACAGGCTTCAAATGACCACCACCATATCGCCGGCACTGATGCGGCGGGAAGGTCTCGACCAATTCGCCAATGCCGCTTATATGCCGCCCAATATAACCCCCTATCAGGAAGATGGAAGTTACAGCACCTTCTTAGGCCTCGTCAATCCAGTCGCAGCATTAGCCGAAAATACGGATAAAGCGTTGGCTTTTACAGGGACCGCACGGATCGAACTGCAATATGCACTTTTACCTTTTCTAAGCTTGCGCGGAGCGATAGGCGGAAATATGCTGCAGTCCAAGCAGGAAACTTTTCTTTCGGGTATCGCCGGCGCCTCCATTGCCAAAGATGGGCGTCTGCGCATCAATGACCGAACGACATACAGCTGGACTTCCATGCTACAGCTTACCTACAGTCCAAAATGGCGAAGTGGACACCGCTTTGTCGGAATTGCGGGGATGGAGCTAAAAGATCAATACAGCAATTTACTAGTTGGGCAGGGTAGCGGATTTACCTACGACCGCGTCATCGCAATCGGGCTCGCAAGCACCAAGACGTCTTCTTCGTCGAAAATCTCGGACGCGACAGTATCCAACTATGTCCAGATGAACTACGACTATGACAAGCGATTTTATGCTTCTCTCAGTGGCCGTGCAGATCAGTCGTCTATGTTTGGTGGCGACAAACAGGTGGCGCTGAATGGAGCGCTTGGATTGGGATGGAATATCAGCAATGAAAAATTTATGCAAGCCATTCAGGCAATAGACTTTTTGCGTTTACGCGGTAGCTTCGGAACGACAGGCAATTCGCGGATTGGATCCTATGCGTCGAGAGGTTTATACAAATTCAACAATGTGACCTATGGCGGACAGATAAGTGCAAGCCCATCTTCTTCTGCGGCGGAAAATCCGGACTTAGGCTGGGAAACGAATATCAAGTTTAATGTTGGCGTTGACCTGAATGCTTTCAATAGGTTACGTGTGGCACTGGATTTATACCGAAACAATATCCGCAATCTGATCGCAAATATCAGTGTGCCACTGGAAACAGGTTATGGTGGTATGCCGCTCAATTCAGGAAACATGTACAATCAAGGACTGGATTTGAGCGTTGCCTACCAATGGTTAAAACAGTCCAAGGTCACATGGAACAGTACACTTATCGGTGGCTGGAATAAAAACAAGGTGACTTCGTTTAATAATCCATTGATTGAGCTGTATGCTGCAAACTCCTCAGATAACATAGGTGCAGGCCAGCGGGTAGGATACAGCGCTACATCATTGTGGGGGATCAGATGGGCCGGCGTAGATCCCAATACCGGGGAGGAAGGTTTCTACACCCCCAATGGTGATGTGGTCAACAGAACCGAAATACGGGCTATGGGGCAGAGCGCCTACCAATTGCTGGGGAATGCGATGCCCGATTTTCAGGGTAGTCTTATTAACAATTTGGGATGGAAGGGATTTCAGCTTACGCTCAATTTACAATATAATCTTGGTGGCAACAAGTTTGTAGCCACAACCTATTTACGGGATGGAAATAGTCTGTCAAACTCCAATATGTCGGTCAATTTGCTGGATCGATGGCAGCAGGTGGGCGATATCACGGCAATTCCAAAGCTAAACTCCAGCTCACCAGTTAATAACTCTTCCCGCTATTTGTACAGCATGACCTATATCAAGCTAAGCAACGCTTCCTTAAGCTATCGTTTGGCCGATCGTTTAATGAAACGGATGGGTATAGGACAGACAGCATTGAGCTTCAATGTAACCAATGTATTCTATTGGTTCAAAGACAAAAGTCCGGCGGGCAGAAACGGCATCCGCGAATACCGATTTATCTATCCTGAGACACGTAACTTTTCGATTGGTTTACGAACCACACTTTAATCTTTCAATAATTCGAGTTATGAACATAAAGACACTAAGTGTTGCTTTCCTTTTGGCCTGGAGCACAATGAGCTGCTCAAAATTCTTAGATAAAGAACCGGAAAACGAGGTTTCGGTAGACCTTATTTTCTCCGATATGCAGGGAGCAAAATCAGCCCTTGCAGGGGTGTACAACAACCTATTTCAGTCGGACTACTACAATGGTGTACGCATGGTTTACCCCGATCTACTCGGTGGCAATTTGACATTTGCCGCAGCGGGTAGAACAACGCTGTTAGATGTCTATTCATTTGAAACTGATGCTGACAATGATACGATGAACAAACTATACAGCTATCAGTACACGCTGCTCAATGCCATCAATAATATCATCAAACGCGTCCCGGCAATAACCAATATCAGTACACTTGAACGCAACCATATCATGGCGCAGGCGTATGGCTTGCGGGCATTGGTTCATTTTGATCTCGTACAGTTCTATGCGCAGCCCTATCTTTATACAAAGGATGCTTCGCATATGGGTATCATACTTGCCAAAAGCACAATTCTCCCCAAAGATGCACAAATAGCACGTTCTACCGTGGCAGAAGTATACCAACATATCGAAAGTGATCTGAATCTGGCTGATTCGTTATTTGCCAATAGCAAAACCGTATTTGAGGGCAATGCCAAAATATACATGAGCCTACAGGCAAGTAAAGCGCTTCAGGCAAGGCTGGCCCTCAATCGCAACGATTGGCAAAAGGCTTATGCCTTCAGCGCCGAACTGCTCAAAGCAAACTATTCCCTTTATAACCATGCTGAGTACATCGACAGCTGGAAACAGGCCAATACCAAAGAATCTATTCTTGAGCTGGCCGTTCCGAGCAATTATTCCGGCAACTCAATCGGTAGTTACTATGTCAAGGAGGCCAGTAATTCCTATTATCAGTTTAGGCCAAGTCAGGATCTCCTCGGACTGTTTGGCCAAGATGATGTAAGAGCAGCCGGTGGGATATTTAAATATCCAACACTACAAACGGCAGTAACTAGTGTCAAGTTGATCCGCCTCTCGGAAATGTACTTGATTCACGCGGAGGCAGCAGCTGAACTAGGCTATACCGATGAGGCTGTTTTGAGTTTGAATGCCATCCGACTCCGCGGTAATCCGAAGCTCGGAGCTTACGTTTTCAATACAAAAAATCTGTTGATCAATGAGATCCTTGACGAACGTCGCCGCGAGCTCTGTCTTGAAGGACTTTTATACCTTGATTTGATGCGCAGGGGGCTATCTGTTAAGCGCAATGACTGTACAGGGACAAACTGTAACGTCACTTTTCCAAATGATCATATGGTATTGCCCATCCCAAAGCAGTCGGTGCTTTCCAATAAGCGCATGATACAGAATCCTGGCTATTAATATTAATCAGCAACACTAAAATACAAATTAATAAAATACGACATGAACAGTTTAAAAGCAATCCTTAAGTTATCCAAATTCGTCACTATCTGCAGTATCCTATTTTCCACCATCTCCTGTAGTAAAGATAGTAATGTGGCTCCAGAACCCGAATATGTTCCTAAGCCGGACAACAATGCTATAGCTACCTTTACCAGTACAGATCCTTATTTTGAACTATATATCTACCGTTTTGATGACGCCACAGAAACCTGGGGAAAACGTATTCGGGCACATTATCCTACAGTGTCCACAACCGACACCACCTATATGGGATTTACGAATCCCTATGTAACAGATAGTGGCGTCAATCTTTTCCAGATGGTCACACTATATAGCGATAAGATCGGTACGACAAATATTAAAACGGCAGGTATCAATGTGGACCAGGTATTGCAATTCTTACCAGATCAGCATAACGACCAGCTCGGCAAAGTGACTGTAAAGGAGCAACAGGTAAAAATCTACAAGAAAACCGAATCTGCCACAGAACGGAAAGATATGGAATTTTTCGAAATCGGTATCAGTGGTGCGGGGACGTATGATTTAAAACAAGGCTTAATCGACCTAGAGGTGAATTTTAACGAGACAGCGATCGGTGGATCCAATAAAGTAACCCGTAAATACAAATTAAGCACCAAAGCGTTAGAATTGTAAACAACAAATGATACGAAGATTACTTGTATTTGGTTCATTGGGAGTCATCCTGATCTTACTGTCTTTTGTGCAGGATCAGGATATTCCTGATATTGCCTTATGGCGCAAATTATATTCCTCCGGCGATAGCAAGCGATGGCCGAAACCACATCTGGACGATGATGTAAAGGTAAATTTTGTCGATATTGGCACCTTGCCCAATGTTCAATATCCTGCCGATAATCCGTTTAGCAAGGAAAAGTCGGCGCTGGGAAAAATATTGTTTTTCGATCCCAGGCTTTCGGCAACAAAACAGTTGGCCTGTGTGAGCTGTCACGATCCGCAACTGGGCTGGGGCGATGGCAAGAGTCTGGCCCATGGACATAGTCGACGGGTAGGAAAACGAAATGCCATGACCCTCTATAATGTCGGTTACTACCGCTCCTTCTTCTGGGACGGACGGTCATCTTCATTGGAAGCGCAGGTATTATTTCCGCTGACCGACAGTGTGGAGATGAACACCGACCACCAAGTAGCTGTGCGCCATATTCAGGAGATCGCTGGTTACGCCCCGTTGTTCCAATCGGCCTTTGGAGACAGTACGGTCACTATCTTGCGTATTCAACAGGCGATTGCAACTTTTGAAAGGGGCATTCGTAGTTATAACAGCAAGTTTGACCGCTTTGTTCAGGGAAATAAGAATGCTATGACGGATGAAGAGGTATGGGGGCTGCATCTTTTTCGGACAAAAGCACGCTGTATCAACTGTCACAATACGCCTTTATTTTCAGATAATCAGTTTCACAACGATGGACAGACGTTATATGGTACCAAGCAGCAGGATTTCGGCCATTACCATATTAGCGGTAAACAGGAAGACATAGGCGCATTCCGGACGCCTTCATTGCGGGAGATTACACTAACTGGCCCCTGGATGCACCACGGTAATTTTCCAACGCTGTTAGATGTCGTACAGCTCTATAATCTCGGTAATCCCGAACCAATACAACGCAGCGTTACGATAGACCCAAAAACAAGGCCTATACATTCGGCAAAGCTGAAAAAGCTAAACCTTACCAATGAAGAGATTAACGCTGTGCTTAAATTTCTGGGAGCGATCAGTGGTAGTACGCAACAACGTATGATGACTCCAAAATTGCCCGAATAAAAAAAATCCTCATCTTGCGATGAGGATTTTCATACCCTTTTCTATTTCACAACCTTTTCTATAGCTCTTTCCTGTTGTCATCGGATTCAATATCAATCAGTTTATTGTAAGGATCTATGCCTACCTGTTCGGGCTTTTGATCAACAACTAGCGTCAGGGTATTATTGATCCGATCAATTCTATGCTTTTTGAGATAAAGTTCCTGCCGGTTGTTTCCATCTTTACCTTTTTTACTGGAGAAAACACCAACTTCAATATAATCTGCAAGAGGCAAAGACTTTATTGTCAGCCGATCTGATTTTTTAAATGACAGCGCCTGCCCCCCCGCGTCGATATAGCTCTTTTTCCCATTGCCATCCACGCGATATTTAGAAACTTCAAACTGAATATCAACCTGATATTTGCCATTTTTAAGTTTCTTGGCGCTCACTTTGTCAACTTTATTGTTATACAAAGTAATCGTTTCAAACATATCCTTGATCAGGTAGCGCAGTGAGTCTGGAGTTACCTGCCTAAAGCTATCCACAAACTCGGTTGACGTTGTGTATGGCGGATTTTGGAAAGCTGTGCGTTGCAAATAAGCTCGCGCAGTACGATTAAAAACATCCTCTCCCAGGTAATCGCTCAACGCATAAAGCACCAAAGACCCTTTTTGGTAATGGATGTACATTTGATTTTCATTGTACATCAATGGCTTCTCGCCTAGTTTTTCGGCACTTCGCCCCTGCAAATAGCCGTCGAGTGCATCTTTAAGAAACTTACGCATCTGCCCTTTGCCATATCTTTTTTCCAAAACCTTGAGCGATGAATATTCAGACATACTTTCGGACAATAAGGTCGCGCCTTGCACATTAGCCCCTACCACCTGATGGGCCCACCATTGATGGGCTATCTCATGTGCTGTTACTGCGTAAGGATAATCGACTGCATCATCCTTCTTCTCATCGACATCGGCAATAAAACCGATTGCCTCAGAAAAAGGAATGGTATTGGCAAAAGACTGCGCAAACGTTCCAGCGGTACGCGGAAATTCAATAATACGCAATTGCCGATGTGGATAGGCACTATATTCTTTCGTATAGTAAGCCAGAGAGGCTTTACTAGAAGCCATCATACGATCGAGGTTGTAGATATGTCCTTTGTGGTAGTAAATTTCGAGGTTAACACCATTCCACTTGTCTTTTTTGACTTCATACTGCGCCGAATTAAAAGCAAAAAAGTTGAGGATCTCTGAATCCATTCTATACTGATAATACTTGCGGCCATCTTTTTCCCATTCTTTCGTCAGATATCCCGGGGCAATAGCCAACTGATCTTTAGCCGTGCTTACGGTAGCTTCGAAACGGATCCAATCCGCATCGTTGGAGATATAATTATCTTGCAGTGCTCTTCGATCACTCTGCGGGGCCATCCGATTTCGAAACGGTAGACCATACTTCTTGCGCACATCATTATCCACCAGCTCGCCCCGGTCCAAATAGCCTATATTCGGAAAAAGCATATTATTGATAAAAGTACCATTTCCTTTCACTGGTGACTTTTCATTTATCCAGGTATTGGCTGGACTTTCCGTACTAAATTTCAACACAATGGAATCTCCCGGAGCCATGGGCTTATCGAGCTTATAAATATTAAAATTATATATATCGTCGGCAGAAAGCAGCTTATTTGGCACATTGAAAGAAAATTGATAATCGTAATCATTATAATTGACAAAAATAGAATCGATAGCGATATTGGTCTTATTTTTCAGTACATACGCTGCTGTTGCTTTAAAACTACGCGTATCCGGAAAAATATCGAGATTAAACTTAATATCCACGACGCGTGGCTGCGGGCGATATTGATATTTCTTATATTTCTTTTCCCATTCGACGGCCTGTTTTTCATGATCCAAACTTGTATAATAGGGGTTTTTGACGTGGTTTTCGTAGTATATTGCACTGCCGATACCAACAAAACCTAAGAAAGCGATCACCACTATCGCACCTGCCGTCGGGCTCCAGTTGGCCCTAAGAATAGCCCACCGCTCCCTAAAGCCCGAAAAACTACCTCTCCGCCACAATAACAGTGCGAGCGTAGCAAAAACAACCGCGAAGAGCAGCCAATAGATCCGATACGTTAAAAAGGGAAGTACATAACCAAACCCGTCCATATCGGAGTAGTCAAGATCTGGCCCCTGATTAAACTGATAGATTTCCTGTTCAACTCCGACCATAGACAAAAATGGCAATCCAATAAATAAGGTCAGCAGTACAAAAAATCCAGCCAGGTAGTTTTTGAAAACCGTATGGACAAACAATGAAATAAAAAGCCATACCACATTGGACAGCATACCATAGACCATCAAATGCAGCACATATTGTTTGATTTCAAAATTGTAATAACGATGGTAAACCTGAAAAGCCATACAGGTTAAGATCACAACGCCCAACAGGGTCAACTGCATCAGCAGGACGGCAATAATTTTAGATCCCATAAAAGCCCAGTTGGGAGCTGCTGTGGTGTCCAGTAGTCCCCCCATCCGCGTAATGGTTCCGCGGTGGACTAAAAGCCCCATAAAAAGAAAAGTCAGGATCAGCAGGAAAAACTTAAACGTACTCCCCGGGATCATCAGCATTTTCCAGGTAACGGGATAAGTCGACGTTCCGAAGATCGAGCCAATGGTGCTTGCCATCAAGATAATGAACAAAACCCCTACTAAAGTCAATATTAAAAACACCGGATTTTTGACGATATAGCGATAGTCATATCGCGCCATTGTCCATGTCGTTTTCAAATAATGAAATGTCGAAAAATCATAGCTGACCTTAGGCAAATTGATCCGGAAGATACTGTCAAAGTTATTCTTTGTTAACCGAGCTCCTTTTTTTGACGATTTAAAGGAAATCGAATGTTGCGAAAATGAAAATAACATGTAAAACCCACCAATGAATAATGCCGCTACAGCGAGCCAAATGAGGCGGTTATAAATAACTGCTCCGGTAAAAGGCAGATTGTTGACATTCTTCTCATCTGGCGACCAGTACTGAGTATAATACGAGATGGCACTATCGCCAAACGGATCGATCAATGCACCGACAAAACGATTGTCCATGTTGTTTGCCAGACTTTGAACAAGCACCTGAAGAATAATAAGGATCAGCACGGCAACAAAACCAACGTATACATTTCTTGTCAATGTTACGAGTACGAAGATAATAGCACTAAAAATAACCAGATTGGGAATAACCTGTACGATATAAGTCTGTAGATAAGCCCAAATATCAATCGGCCCCAATAAAGATTGATTGATGCCGGGTACAAATTGTGCCACAACAATACCAAGGGTTGACGCCAATACAATAACCAATACCACGGCTACCGACCCAAAGAATTTGCCCAACAGGTAATCCGTTTTTGAAAAGGGGTAACTGAACAGTATCGTATGCACCTGATACTGAAAATCACGATAGACACAGGCTCCAACAATGGAAGGAATCAAAAAATAAATAATTGTTGACATCCCATTGACCATACCATTAATTGCCCAAGGAGAGTTTCGGATGGTGTTGGATGAAGTGGTTGCCGTTACACCGTCAAAGATGCCCAGCGATGAAAGCATAATAAACAACGAGAGTGCAAAGAACAGCGCCATGTAGATATAGACGGCCGAACTTTTAAACCAGCGCGTAAATTCAAAATTAAATATAGCTTTAAACATGGCGTTGATCATTTTTTAGCGCAACAAAATAGACATCCTCCAATTGACCTTGGGCATTCACAAATGACTCATCCGGACGCTCATCACTGTACACCCTAATGTTGAGCGTATTGTCCTGATTGTAATTGGTCGAAATGACGTTAAACTTTTGAGTATACTCGTCCAATTGATCTCTACTGATGATACGTACCCAGATCTTTCCCTCTAATTGATCGATCGATTCTTTCGGAGTACCTCTCAAAAGGATCTTACCACCATTTAGAATAGCTAACTCATGACATAATTCGCGTACATCATCGACAATATGGGTAGAAAAAATGACCGTATGATCTGTACCTATTTCCCGTAGGACATTTAAAAAGCGATGTCTTTCCGCTGGGTCAAGTCCCGCGGTTGGCTCATCAACGATAATTAATTTTGGATCATTCAGCAACAACTGTGCAATACCAAAACGTTGTTTCATGCCCCCCGAGTAACCGCTTACACTTTTATTGCGCACGTCCCAAAGATTGGTCACTTCAAGAACGCGATTGATAATAGCATTGCGGTCCGCTTTGGATTTGATTCCTTTAAGTTTCGCAAAGTATTGCAGCAGATCGGAAGCGGAGAGGTTGGGATAAACTCCAAATTCCTGGGGCAGGTAACCCAAAACCTTCCTCAAATCCAGCTGATTTTTTAACACATCGATATCGCCGAAAGTGATACGGCCACTGTCGGGTTTCTGAAGCGTAGCGATCGTCCGCATTAAAGAAGACTTACCCGCACCATTCGGGCCCAGCAAACCAAACATTCCGGGTCTGATTTCCAAGTCTACATTGTCTAACGCTTTGACCCCATTCGAATAGGTCTTACTAAGGGTTTCTATGGATAAATTCATAATTAATTTTAACTGTTAATAGTAGGTTAGTATACCAAAACAATGATATGTTACATGAATATAGTAAAAGTTAAAAACAAACGAAAAGGAAAGACCAAAATACCCACACCCACCCTGCCTGTAAACAACTGAGCCACTCCGGGGGAGTGGCTCAATCATTGGTCGCGATGGCTATTTTAGCATCATCTCGCGGATATACTTCACTGGCGAATTTCCAAAACTCAGGAACGTCTCATGGAACTTTTTCAAATTAAACTGTTTCCCTTCTTTTTGCTTAACAGCCTCCCGAAGTTCATAGATTTCTTTATACCCAGTATAATAAGAAGTCAGCTGAACACTGCTTACCGACACACGTTTCCATTTACCCGCTGCTTCGGCCTGTTGTTGGAAGGCTTCATCCACCAACAGATGCATAGCGTCTTTCTCGCTCATATTCTTCACATGTACGCTGTAGTCCAATATGGCATTGCAAACTGCACGCAGATGCCATTTATACCACATCAACCACATTTCGGGCGCATTGTCACCGTAACCGTTTTCCAGCATCATCTGTTCGGTATACACTGCCCAACCTTCAATCATAGCACCATTTCCTAAAATACTCTTGATGAGACTTGGCGATTGGTTGGCATACACCAATTGGGTGTAATGCCCCGGAATAGCTTCGTGGATATTGAGTATCTGCAGGATGTAATGGTTATATTCTCTCAGATAACTCTCCTTAGCCTCTTTCGTCCAGCCACTTAGACTACCGACATTATAATAAGTGTTACCTCCTTTATCATATGGACCCGGCGCACTGATCGATGCGCCCGCGACACCAGCCATATAGGCGGGCTCTTTACGCACCACGAGCGGTTTACTCTCGTCGATATATAGTAAATCTTTCTGTTTGACAAAAGCGACCAATTTAGGTATCTGCGCTTCGATAGCCGACTGAAAGTCTTCTGCTTTGACATGATTTACCGAAAGGGTATCGATCATTTTTCGGATGACAGCCAAACTATCTGCAGGCACAGCTGATTTCCCAAAATACTTTGGCCAAAGTTCCTTGCTGATTTTATACATTTCGCCATGCAAATAAGTTTTCCGTGCAAGCGCAGCCTGATAAACCTGTTCGGCAGTGGATCCAGACTGTATATCAAAATCGAATTTTTTGTCGTAAAGCGCTTTTCCCAATCTAAAACTCCGTGGCGACGGATTAGGCGTCACTTTTAAAAACTGTACATACCCGTTTATCGCCGCAACAGCTTGCTGGGATGCCTTCCCAATGGCTTCTTTTTCCGCAATTGATAGATCTGATTTTTTCAGTGAATCCAGTAAGTCGCTTTCAAAAACAGATAATCCGCCCAAATTCTGTTGAATGGCCAAATCGGTCAATACCTGAGCTGGATTTTTAAGCTGTTTCTTTGCAGCCTCATAATAGGCCGGAATTTTTATTAAACGCTGTTGAATGGCTTTAAGCCGCGTCGATAACGGTGCATAACGCTCTGCGAGCATAAAAGCGATGGTCCCTCCAACGTTGTAAGACGACGGGTTCCATTCATAGGCACGCTCTTGCTCTATCGACCAAATATTTGATTCAAGATAATTTTGAATCAAATGATAATCTGTCTGTTGCGATAAATTCAAAGAACTCAAATCAAAGCTTTTCAGGCTGTCCAACTGGTTCTTTGAAAATTCTAACCGTCGCTTTCTGGCATTCGCATCTGGTATGGTTAATAGAGAATCATACTGATGAAAACCAACTTGGGTAGCCCATTCTGGATTTTCTTTCCAAAGCTGCAGAATAAAACGGTCTTCATACGATTTAAAATTTTCATTCGTAGCGGTATCAGCAACAGTTTGACTGTTATGAGCTCCTGATCCACAGGAAGCCATCAGCCCCAGTCCAGCGATAGCAAGGGTATATATTTTAAGTTTCATTGGAGTAATTTGGCTAAAATTAACAAAAAAAAACGAGCCATTACTTTTGCTTGTTCCAATAAGATAAAAACAGTTGATGCAGTTCTGAAGGCTTCAGATCAATGGTTGACGCCGAATACATGATATTTAATTCCTGAGCAGATTCCTGGTAGGCCATCTTCCATAGTAGTGATGGTAGTCTATCTTTATACTTACCTGAATTTTTTAGGGTAACAATGATCATGGTATCCCCACCCACTTTCTCTAAATCAATAGACTTTACATCTTGCCAATTCCCTTGACCGAAAGCTTTTGCCAATGGCGTAGTTTTTCCGAAAAAATATTTTTCACTAAGAACAATCTGGGCTGATTTATCCCGAAGACTCAGCAAGTTTACAATCAACAAGATGAGAAGTACCAACAATACTCCTGCAGAAAAGATCGTGGGCTTAGCTTTAAAAACTCCATCAAACAAACCAATACTATAAAGTAATATGATTAAGAGTAGCAAACAAAATACTGCTGAAATTAGCAGCATTTGCGTTGTTTTTCGCTTATTTCTGTAAAGATGTGTTTCCTTCATGAGTTAGTTCCCGCAATTCACGTTTAGGTTGTGCTTTTCTGCGTAAGCTTTCCCTAAGGTATATACATTGTCGAAAGCACTATTGATTTCGGGCATGTCATTCTTCTCAATCTTTTGGAGTAAAGCCTGCTTTTCTTCAGCCGAACCTTTACGATCACATAACTTTGCATAGGCTGTATATTCATTTTTATAAACGGGCAGGACTTTCTCGAATAATGCAATAGACTGTTCTTTCAATGCTTTCGCTTCCGCATCGGAAACATTCAGCTCTTTGATATCCTTTAAAGCCTTTTCGACAACCTGAATCTTAATCTCAACTGACTTTTGAGCTTCATCGCCCACTTTCTTACTGGAAGGCATGTCCGCAAATTCCACAGTCTCCTGCTCGAGGCTTTTGCCGTAGCGCTCAGGCGCAAAATCCGCAATAAGATTGGTATTTAAAACAACTTTTCCGAAAAACTTATCCGGACTGGGGGATTGACAAGCTGTAAAAAACATGCTCGACAACATAAGAATAATAACTAGTAACTGCTTCATATATACATATTGTTTGTTCCCAAAATAATTAATAATTATGAAACAGGCAAAATATGTAGTCCTCTGACTGTCGCATACACTTTCAACCAGTTGCCCCTTTTAAATGATAAAAGAAGAGATATGAACGATAAGTATTGTACAAAATGTTAATTTTTAATACCTTAGCAATTAACATACAAGAGATTAAAAAAAGTCATTATGGGCTATGATATTAGTTACCACCCGATCTCAGAAAAACAAATAGAAACGTGGTATTTTGATTTACTCCAAAATCCCGAAGAGCTTGAGGAAATATCCACATTTCATCAGCTCGAAGACTTCTATAAAACCAAGTACCAAGACACTTTAAATGCGGGCCGTGAAACCGGAAAAAATGATTATTTTGACAAGACCCACGGTTTTTTTATAGCGGTGGTACAAGGTTTTTTCGAAAAGTACTTTTATGTTCGCGGCGGAGCTTTGTCCTTCTCCCAAAATGAACATTTGTCTGTCTATTACAAAAGATGGGAAGAATTTATACAACCAGAATTCCTAACCAATACGATCGAAAATAGGCTTGTTGAAAACTATTGCTCGGGTGTCTTTATTCCAGCAGAGAAAACCGCTCAATTATGGATAGACTATCATCATAACCCAGCCATCAGGGCTGAATTAGATACACTCTTTTCAGAGAACCGGATTTCAATTTTTCTTGATGCATTGCAATATGCCAAGGAGCGAAATCTCGGCCTTTTGGAAGCAACCGAAGTCGTAGAACCACAACCTTTTGACCTGAATGAATCGAAAAGTTACTCCAACCTGTTTAACTGTGACAAAGCAGGTCTACTCTTATATCAGGCTACAGCTTTAAAACAGATTCAGGATATAGCACAACGCAGCGGACTTCCTGAAAATGAGGCTTTGCCAAATGTCAAGACTGATACGATACATGTACAGCCGGAGAAGCCTGAAACGACCGAAAACTTTCCAAACACTAAAAAAAGAAATTTTTGGAACAGGTTATTTGGAAAAGATTAAACGAGCTATATTCGCTCAATAATAACACTGTTTTCAACACTTGTGATGATTTCTGGCATATACGTGTATCACGTCGAATCTGAATCCAGCACACTGATTTGACTATATTCTTCTTCGCATTATAACTGCTCATTCTATTATGATTTTAATTCTTCTTTTCATTATAATCACGCTTTTCGGAATTTTATATCTGCTGCGCGCGCTCGTGAAAAAACAACAGCGGGATGTATCCTTTATTGAATATACCGTTGTCACTGCTTACCTTTTAGCGCTGCTGCTTGCGGGGATTGGTTTTGTATTCCATTCGAGCCAATATAACCAACCCGTGGACCCTGTGGATGGAGACTGCTATATTCCCTTCGGCGGCAAACACATCTTATCGCTGTTTATCTATTTCGTTGCATTCAATATTTCAGCAGTTACCATCTGGATAAAAGGGCGAAAAATTCCACCTATACCTCTCGTTATGATGCTGGTGATGTTATTGATAGGCAGCGTAATGAGTGTATTTGTACTTATTCAGGTCAGTCACCACGATACATCCACACTGGATATGTATGTTGGCAATGAAGGAACTTTATACTTTATTTTTACACCAATTTGCAGCTTGATTATCGGTGTCGGATTAATCCGCAGAGTCATCGTAGAAGAAAAGGGCTACGCCATGAACAGAACTTATACCAATCCCACCCTCAACAAGATCAATACCTTACTTTCTTCCAAGCTGAATTATCCCCTATGGGCTATTGTATTACTTGTTCCGGTCTTTCTGATACTGACCATCATCCTCATCTTATTGGGGCAGGATCACGATTCCATGGCGAAAGTTTTCACGGAGACAACTACTTGGGCATTTTCACAAAAAATGCATCCTCCCATTTTGGATCATAAAGGACATTATTTATGCACAGTCGCCGCGAAAGGTAATCCTGCCCTTGTAAAACCGTTGAGATTAGGAAAAAGGCACGGCAATACCATTATCGTCAATAGACAGCTTCAGATTGCCAATGCGTTTGAAGAAATTTTGAGTGATCTATCACCTTCGATACACCGGTTTGTGCGGTATTGCTATGATAAATATGGTTTCAACATCTCCATCAAAATCAATTCAACCGGTGCATCAAATATGACTTATATTTTAATGAAACCCTTAGAATATATATTTCTATTTTTCTTATATATGCTTTATATCGAACCCGAGAAGAAGATTGCCAAACAATACAACTAATATCTTCGCGCCCCGATCTGTTATTTACGAAAATGACCTATAATCGAAAGCAAACGTGGGAGTAAGCTTTAGTCATTTTTAAATATCGGTCTTAGTAACTGATATTGTAGGCCCAATCGGAATACATTTAGTCGTGCCGCACCAGGGTCGCTACCCAGCATCTGTCCGGTATAATCCTTCAATCCCCATGAATAACCGGCAAACACGGTATAGCGGTCATAATTTACGTTAAATTGTAAACGTGGCCGGAGATCCATATCAATTACTTTACCTCTGTCACGATCAAATTTTGTTTTATTTCCCTGTTTATCTTCAATACTACCTTTTTCCTTGATGCTCAACACTTTGGCAATATCCATCCCCAGCTGAATATCCATCGTCATGGGTTCAAAAAAGACGCGATAGCCGACAAACGGATTAAAATTGATAAACTGTTGATTAAGTTGGGTTTGACCACGGCTTCCATTCATAAATTCGCTTCCCTCCAAATCAATCTTTGTCTGCAATCTTTCGTAGGCGCCTTCTAGACCTAATATCAGATTGTTGGCAAAAATATAACGGTAGTCTAAAGCCCCACCTATGTTTATTCCATATTTTTTTCCATAGGGATTACTGGTATAAAAGTCCTGCTGCGTGGATCCAATCAACATGCTTTTGGCCTCACTCCCTGCTCCCGTAAAGTTGGATACCCCAGAAGTAACCCCCACACGTAGTTCGTGCGTTTGCGAAAAAGCCATAAAATGAGTTACACCGGCAAAAAGCCCGACAAGTAAAAGTCTCTTCATCATAAACTAAATAATAATTAAAATCGCTAAAAAATTATATACATCCGATTACTAAAAGTAAGAAATTTTATGTGATTGTACTTATTTCACCCCTTTCTTTTTCTGTTGACATATTGCGTATTGATCCAAATCGTTCAACGGCGTCCCTTCATGATGAAAACATGCAGAGAGTATATCGCTGTATTTATTAAACTACATCAATGGAAATGAATCAGTTCATGTTTACTTTTGTCATTATGAAGACCTTAACATTTCTCCTATTTGGCAAAAATGAAGAAATTTTGCTTACGCTAAAAAGAATCATTGAGAGTACCCCTATGTGGAACGCAACATTACTGCAAGAGTTGGATAGTTGTAAAAAGCAGCTGATTAATCATCCTGTAGATGTATTATTATTAAGCTCGGGGCTCTCGCTGCAGGAAGAACAAGAAATAACGGATTATCTTTCGCAACTCCCTTATTCCATCGGCCTGATTACCCATTATGGTGGCGGCAGCGGGATTTTGAAAAATGAAATTTATACGCTGTTTCCAGACTTACTGCCAGGTTAATGCAACTTTGAGCAGCGCAATATTCGAACGATCCAACTGGAAATCGCTAAAATGTTTCTTTATTGAACTAGATCAATGGCGATCGGCTACTAAAAGGCTAATTTTGGATACTAAATAAAATGATCATGAACAAACAGAACTTTATAAAAAAGGGACTTTTAGGTTCCGGAATATTTACATCTAAAGAATCTTCAGCTGATATCTTGAAAAATGATATCGATGAGATAAGCCCCCTTGAAACTTTGAATGTGGAAGATACAAACTATCCATCAGACAAATTGGAAAACCACAGTGTCCTCCATAAAGCAACTACTCGCGGGCATGCGGATCATGGCTGGTTACAAAGCAATCATACGTTTAGTTTCGCCAATTATCACAATCCTGAACGCATGCATTTTGGTGTATTGAGGGTACTCAATGACGATACAGTCGCTGCGGGAAGAGGTTTCGGTAAACATCCCCACGATAATATGGAAATTATCAGCATCCCATTGGAAGGCGACCTGGAACATGAGGACAGCATGGGCAATAAAGCGATTATACGAAAGGGAGATATTCATGTTATGAGTGCAGGCACTGGCATCATACACAGCGAGTATAATAAAAACACCGATCAGGCAGTCAAATTTCTACAGATTTGGATATACCCTAATCAACGGAATGTGAGTCCGCGATACGATCAAATTACCTTGGATGGTATGCAAAGACAGAATAAATTTCAACAGATTCTCTCGCCAGATCCAGACGATCAAGGGGTATGGATTCATCAGAATGCCTGGTTTTCGATGGGCCATTTTGACCAGGACGTTCAAGTAAAATACCACGTCAAACAGGCCGGTAATGGTGTCTATATTTTTGTGATAAAAGGCAGCGTTAGCGTTGAAGGGCAGGCATTAGAAACCAGAGATGGTTTTGGAATCTGGGATGTATCAGAAATCAAAATGAAAGTAACCTCGCCGGATACCGAAATCCTGTTGATGGATATCAGTATGGTATTGGACTAACGCAGGGAGCAGATAGCAATGAACAAAACTGGGAGCTTCATAGGCGCCCAGCTTCGTTCATTTGTTGGCTTTTAGAAAGTGACAGCATTTAGCGTTTTATCCACCAAAATACCATCCTTCGCCGGGAGGGTGAAGATGATATTGCGCCTCGCTTTTAATCTAATCTTAAATAAAACCTCCGATCCATTTAAGACCTCTTTGTTGCCTAGATTTACAAAAGTAGGATACAACACCTTACTGCCGTTGGTATGGAGACGATCGTTCGTATAATTGTTCATCTCTTTTAGATGCAAAGGCTCGATACCGACATATTCAAAATCTCCCTGATTATAAGGGAGGGCAAAACTAAGTGCATTGACTGCGTTGAGCTGTTCTCCACGTACACTGATTTCAACTATTTCGCCTAACTTTAAACTCGTTTTTGATGGAACCAATTTCAGTTTACCAGCGACTTTCTCCCCTTTGGCAGGCTTTGCCCCCCCTTCGATGACGACAGCAACGTTGGAAATATCATAAGCATCAATCAGTTTATTTTTATTGACATCACCGTTGCTAACATACCCCTCGAAATCTCCATCTCCAAAGCGCAAGCCCATATAATTAATATAAGATGTTAAATCATTGTGGTCGATCAATCGGTCATTATTGATATCACCCGGTAGGTAGCTTGATGATCCTGGCACTTTAAACACATACAATTCTCTGCCAGAACCAAATCCACCCACAGCTTCAGAAATTGAAAGTTTGATAAATCGTGCGACCGGATGTGATCCAAACGCAAAACGTTTCATTTCGCCATCACGTTTCCAGTCAAAGCTGCCTGCTTCAGTCCAGGTCACCTTGTCATTGCTATAGAAAACTTTTCCTTTCAAAATTATACCATTCCCGCCGTCAGTCCTTGGAAGATACTCAAACTTATCCAATTGATTGACAGATTTTAAATCTAAGGTCATATCAAAAGGAACTGCTGTCTGCCCCCATTTCGTATGCCACATATCTCCCTCATCGTAATTGAACAATTTATTGATACCATTGCCACCTTGGTTGTCAACAGTCGTCTCGGCTTTGATGCCATCAATAGCAAACTCCAAGGGGTTGGCTTTTGTTTTTGCCGAAAATGTACTCCAATCTGAAAATCCAGATTTATTGACTGCCCTGATTTTAAACTGATAATCCGTTTGAGCTGCTAGTCCATTAAAAAGCAGTTGCGTGTCCTGGATGGTCGAATAGATCAAGTCATTGCATTCAATTTCATAATAATCAGCATTCACAACCTTTCCCCAAGTTGGATTTAAGGTATACGCTTGCGTATTCTGATCGGTGATTACAGCCTTAGGCGATTCTAAAGCACCCGTTTGGGTTAGATACCTGTCGGCAGGTGCATACGCATAGCCTTCCAATTTGACTTCAACTGCAGTTGATGAGACATCCTGTTTGGCTAGTCGTACCAACAACATCGGATTTTTAACCAATGGTATTTTCTCGAATTCAGATCCCTGGGTTGCAAACTGGTTCAAATTTGGATGTGGATCGTAGAAATAGACATTTTCAGAAGAATTAAACACATCTAAACTGTTTACTTCTTTGAGTTTTATATTTTTTCCATTGATCTTTACTTTCAACGCCTTCGGTGCTTTACTGACGTTAAAGCGAATTTCGGTAGACTTCATCTTTTCAAAGCCATCAAATTCACCCTCCGTTGGCGCAATTGTAAATAACACGCTATTGCCTGTAAGGTGAGACGTTAGTGTTGTTTGAACGCCCTTACCATAACGATATGCTTCGGTCTTTCCGTCATCGTCATATTCAACAAAGCTGGAATTTCCGTAGGGATAAACCTCATAGATACGTTGATCTGCTTTGATTTCCTGCACGTTATTGTTCGGATGGGTTACCGGAATAATAGCACCATTTTTAACAAAAACGGGCAGTTTCCAAATGGGAGCGTCAAAATTATTGATGATACGCCCACCTGCATACTTCTCACCGGTAAAATAGTCTATCCATTCACCATCTGGCAGGTAGATACCATTGCGGATATCATTTCCTTTATCATCAACATGAGTTTCCTGATAAATTGGTGCTACAAGAAAACTAGGACCATATAAGTATTGATATTGGGTAGCTTTGCCGAGCGTAAAGCTGTTTGCCTGCTCCAAAAACATGGCACGAATGATGGGCAGTCCATCGATAGCTTGTCTGGCGACGCTATAACTATAGGGAACCAATTGTGACTTTAATTTGAGATACAAACGGTTGATCGACGTAGCGGGCTCGCCTAAAGCATGTGGGTATTTCTCATTTGAACCCCAACCATCCATATTCAGTTCCATCGGCGTCCAGGTTTTCCACTGGAAATCACGAATATTAACTTTAAAATTTTTCCCACCAAAGATTCCGTCCATATCGGAGGTAATATTAGGCTGGCCTGAAAGCCCTGACCCGATGTAAGTAGGTATATGGAATCGAATGTACTCCCATACACCGCCCGTTTGGTCACCCGACCAGATAGCAGCATAGCGTTGTGTGCCTGCCCAGCCATCCAATGAAATAATAAATGGACGCGCATTGTTTCCATAATAAGGCATGGTATGCCCGACATCAGCGACTCCATTGAGGCCAAAAGAATATCCGGGGCCAACCCAGGCAACATCCGTTTTTAGAACCCTGACACCCGCATCCCGCACTTCTTTTACGATATCCCGTTGCAGTAATGCACTTATACTATCTTTGGGATGGAGATCTGACTGTGTCCATAAACCGATTTCGACACCATTTTTACGTGCATAATCGCCAAATTCCTTCAAATTACCGATATTTCCATCTAAGGTTTCCGTTTGTCCATAACCAGCACCATAACCGTCATTCGGAAGGATCCAACCCAAAGGCATATCATGTACCTTATAGCGGTCGATCACGGCACGTGCTGAAAATTGATAATTGTTTTTCTCCCCGTTCAGGGATTCTTTGATTCCGCCGTTGTCCTTTTGGCTTTCTTTATAACGCTTGCCATCTTCAAATAAAATCCCTTGCTCATCTTCCTTCCAGAAATCGCGATTATAGGCGTTAAGATGGCCTTCATATAATCCAAATTTCGGTAGAAGGATAGGGTTACCCGTCAATTGATAGAAATCATTCAGCAAAGATTTAGCGCCCTCATTCACCATAAAAAAGACATCTAAATAGTCGGTATCATGTGTTAATTTTACCGTCCCTTTAGTTTTGGCTCCAAATGTATAATTTCCCTTTTTGAACGTATGCCACATCAATCCATAGCCTTTTGTAGACCAGTAAAAAGGCGTTGGGGAAGCTACACCACCATCTGTCCAGCTATTCTGGTTTTCAATAGCGATTGTGTTCCCCTTATGAGAAAAGCGTCCATTCTGTACACCACCTCCAAAGAAATATTCGTCTGCCTGTTCTTTCAATTCGAGACTGACTTGATGCTGATCAAAATTGATTGGCTTTAAGCTTTCAACGACTACCCTATTGTTTTTACGATTGAGGATACTAAACTGTGAAGTCAGCTTATCCATTGAAAAAAGGATATCTTTGGTGGAGATGCTTATCTTATTTCCTTCATCCTTGACCTCCAGTCCAGTGACAGTTTTGCGGGGCTGCTCTACTAGGATTTTTGCGGCGGGTTTTGCTTCAGGATCACGGATAATACCCCCATGAATATCTTGGAACATTCTAAAAATATGATCGCCATAGAAATCTAAAGTCAACCGTTGATTATTATCGTATACAATCTCTGCTGTCGTTGGGTTAATTTTTTGAACGGTGCTAATCTTAGCTGTATGATCAGCGCGATATGTACTCAAATATTGGATTGTATTCGTTCGGGCTTCAAGCCTATTGGATTGAAAAATAAAAGGTGAAGCCAATCCTATTAGCAAACTGACCTGTGCTTTTGCGCACCAAAAAGATATCTTCATGCGTATGATTTATAATGCATTAAATTAACTTAACAATAATACAATAGTAAATCGAAGTAAAAAAGCGATTATGAAATGCAAACGATTGTCCAATAATAATGTTGCGAGAAGGATGAAATGTTGACAAACGAAAGAAGCCCTTGACTGTTTCCAGCAAGGGCTTCCGTGTAAAAAAAAGGCACCGACCTACTCTCCCACCTGTTACGGCAATACCATCGGCTCTGGCGGGCTTGACTGCTCTGTTCGGAATGGGAAGAGGTAGACA